>JABEUQ010000089.1 GCA_013044265.1 Acidimicrobiaceae bacterium | reverse complement strand
GACGCTATGGTCAGTGTCGGTTGATGGGCCGGGGGGAGTCGCAATGCGATATCGACAAGACCACTGCGACGTACAAGTTTGCCAAGGCGCGAACTATGACGGTGAACGCTCTGGGTCATCTGGAGGTTGAGCGGGCGCAACGCCTTCATCAGACTCGAACCATCATGGAGGCGCAGGACTTGGATGCATTGGTGTTAGTGAAGGCAGTTTCAAGGAATCTGGCGCGTCCACACTGGCCGTGCGCCGATCCAAGTCTCTAGCACGTTGATCTCAGAGAGGTGGTCCGGAGAGACGGAGAGAGGGTCGGACTCGAGGACTACGAAATCGGCAAGATAGCCTGGTATCAATTTCCCCTTTGTTGCCTCTTCACCTGAGGCATAGGCGGAACCGGTGGTGTAGAGGGCAAGTGCCTCACCCGCGGTGATGCGCTGTGACCCTCCAAAAACGCGTCCGGTGGCGTCAGTGCGAGTGACGCAACTCTCCATGGCGAGGAGTGGTTCATAGGGTCCGCAGGGATAGTCGGAGGATCCAGCGACCACAACTTGGCCGTTCAATAGGGCTCGGTGGGCAAACATCCATTCGATCCGGTCGGGCTCGTAGAACTTGCGTAATTTGTCGCCGTGCGCTCGGGCGTACGCAGCAAAGGGAACCGCCACAACTCCCAACTCGTGCATTCGTTTGACGATGACAGAGGTGACGATGCTGGTGTGCTCTATGCGGTGGCGAGCATCGGGTCGCGGGTTGATCTCCTGGACGTTTTCGATGGCATCGAGCACGTATCGAATCGCTCGGTCACCGTTGGCGTGGACACAAGCCCGTTGCCCGAGGTCGTGAACCTCGCGGACGATGTCGATGAGTTGTGCCGCCGAAACCCTTTCCATACCGTGACCAGTCTCACCACACACAGGCGTGTCCACGAGACAGGTGCCGCCATTGACTGCACCGTCAGCGAACGCCTTGATACCGCCGAGGCGGAGTCGGGCAGTCGGAGACACATTGAAGGTTTCAACCGCTCGGAAGAAATCGAGATGGTCGTACGCACCAAGGGCGTTTACTCGCGCGGTCAGTTCTCCGCGTGCATCGATGGACGAGAGGAGATCCCAACTTGCCGGTCCCACCAGCGCGTCGCCAACCGATGTGATACCCACTGCATGCAGTTCAGTGAAGTAAGCCTTGAGATTCCCTTCGAGGTCACTCGGCAGTGGCGGTGGCACGACGGTGGGCCGCCGCGTGAACGCAGGAAAGGCCAGGTCGTAGAGGGCTTGGTCCACGACGACTCCCGTGAGATGACCCGAAGCGTCGACGCCCAGTTCACCACCACTTGGCGTGTCGGCTGCCGTGTGTAGTTGGGCCAGTTCGAGTCCTCGTGTGTTGAGCGTGCCGGAGTGGAGAGTGACGCTCACGATTAAAACAGGATTATCGGGGCTCACGCAGTCAATATCGTCGCGCTGTAGTTGACGGCCGCCGTTGGAACGTTGAAAGTCGTAGCCGTAACCGAGTATCCACTGTCCATTCGGCGTTCGCGTAGTCCGTTCGCGCAGAACTGCCTGAAGGTCGGCGAGTCCTGTTATTCGTTCTGGAGATAGGTCAATTTGCATCGCCTGCTCGGCGCGGATGGTCGGGTGTTGATGGGCGTCGTTGAATCCGGGCACGATGGTAGCGGCAGGAAATTCAACGATTTCTGCGTGAGGGTGTGCTTCACGCATCGCCGCAAGATCTCCGCTACCTACGATCCACTCTCCGCGGCACAGGATCGCCTCTGGTTCTCTTCCGCTCATGGGAATGATCCTCTGAGCGGTGATGATCTGTTCAGATCTAGGCGAGTCCGTCACGCGAACCTCCAATGATTAGGTGTTGGTCAAGGAGCTGTGCGATGTGCAGTGCGGCGCGCCCATCCAGTGCGCTGATCTGGGTTCGACAGCTGAATCCGTCTGCTAGAATGAACTCCCCGCTGTCGAGTTTGCGCAGCGCCGGTAACAGTGATTGTTCGGCGCAGGCTACGGAGATATCGTAGTGGCCGTTCTCAAAGCCGAAGTTCCCGGCGAGTCCGCAGCATCCTTCAATTGCTTCTATGTCAACGCCCGCTCGTTGGAGGAGCGTCTTGTCATTGGCGAAACCACCGAGGACCGCTCGTTGATGGCAGTGCTCCTGGACGAGTGCGCGGCCGCCAATTGCAGGTGGGGACCATTCAGGAGCAAACCGTGCGAGGGCGGCGCTGAAGGTGAGCGTGCGCTCGGCGATCGTGCGCGCAGCAGGTGAGTCGATGAGTTCGGGTAGGTCCGATCTCAATGCCGCCGTGCAACTCGGCTCAAGTCCAACGATCGTCAGCCCCTGGTCAATGAAAGGCTCGAGAACTTTCAGTGTTCGCTTGATGACGCGCTTCGCTGTTCCCAGTTGACCCGTTGAAATCCAGGTGAGACCACAGCAGACCGGTGCAGTCGGCACGATGACGTTAAGCCCTGCAGCGTTGAGTACACGTACCGCGGCTATACCCACGTCAGGATTGAAATAGTTAGTGAAGGAGTCGGGGAAGAGCAGGACTGAAGTTCCCTCCGTAGCCTTATTTTCGCGGCGCGACCACGTCACGAAACTTTCGCGGGCGAAGCGGGGAACGGATCGCCTCGGGTCAATCCCCGCTGATCGCATCAGGCGTGGTGAGTGCGACACTCCTTGTCCTATCGCATTGGCGATCGAGCTCATACGTGTGGCGATGCGTGCGAGCATCGGAAGATAGCCCATCGAATAGTGCGCGGCAGGGCGCAAGCGGTGACGATAGTACTGGGCAAGAAACTCCGACTTGTACGCTGCCATGTCGACGCCCACTGGGCACTCGTGCCGACACGCCTTGCAGGATAGACACAGGTCGAGCGCGTCGCGAACCTCCGTCGAGCGCCAGCCTCCGGTGATGGCCTCACCGTTCAGCATCTCAAACAAGAGTCGGGACCTGCCCCTCGTCGAATGTTGCTCCTCGCCAGTTGCCTTGTAACTCGGGCACATCGTTCCCCCACTCGGGCGCAGGCACTTCCCGATTCCCACGCACCGTCGGGCTGCTGCCACCATGTCACCATTGTCATTGGCGAGCGCTAGGAAGGTGCGCGTCGGAGCGATACTCATTGAGGCAGCAGGCCGCAGGTTCTCGTCGAGCGGATTCGGGTTGACGACCTTGCCGGGGTTCATCCGATTTGTAGGGTCAAAGATTGCTTTGAAATCTCCGAAGGCGCGGATAAGCGGTTCGCCGTACATGCGGTTGAGAAGTTCTGCGCGAGCTTGCCCATCACCATGCTCGCCTGAGAGCGAACCACCGTAGCTGACGACCAGATCGGCGGCGTCTTCAAGGAAACGTCGGTACGCGTGTGCGCCATCGCGACTAGCGAGATCGAATCCAATGCGGATGTGGACGCAACCGTCGCCAAAGTGCCCGTAGGGAATACCTTCGAGATGATGGCTGTCAAGAAGGCGACTGAAGTCACGCAAATAGGCGCCAAGGCGAGTTGGTGGTACTGCCGCGTCCTCCCAGCCGGACCACGCCTCTCGTTCCCCATGTAGGCGCGATGCGAGCCCCGAACCGTCTTCACGAACTGCCCACAGTTGACGTTGTAGGGTCGAATCTCCCAATATCGCCGCGCCCGCGGCCGCGCCACCAGCTCGAAGTGCAGCGAGTGCGTCCTCGGCGCGAAGGTCAGCTTCTGCTTGGTTACTGCCGCCAAATTCGACAAATAGCCATCCTGCACCTGGCGGCAGCAACGTGATGCCTTGGTATGACGAGCCACCGTCGGGGAGGCAGCGAATGAGTGCGTCGCTCATGCCCTCCATGCCGATCGGGTGATGTTCCAGCACTGCGGGCACATGATCGGCGGCGATCATCATGTTCGGGTAACCGAGCACCAACAATGAACGAGCGGCAGGGGACTGCACAAGGTTGAGGGTCGCTTCCAAGGTGATCGCACAAGTTCCTTCGGTACCCACGAGTGCGCGAGCGAGGTTACAGTTCCGCTCGGGCAGGAGCTCGTCGAGGTTGTAGCCCGACACTCTTCGCGGTAACTGAGGGAAACCCGTGCGCAATTCTGCGAGGTTGTCATCTCGAAGTCGACGAATGCGATCGTAGATCATGCCCACTCGTCCGGGTGCTTCTGATAGCCGTTCCAAGTCAATCGATGACGTTGTGGAAGCGCGCAGAATCGTGCCGTCATAAAGTAGGGCCTCGAGGCTCGCGATGTTATCGACGGTCTTGCCCCAAGCCAGCGAATGAACGCCGCAGGCGTTATTACCGATCATTCCCCCGATGGTGCAACGGTTGTGCGTGGATGGATCTGGACCGAAGATGAGGCCGTGCGGTGCGAGCGCCGCCTGCAATGAGTCGAGAATCACGCCGGGTTGCACGCGGGCCGTTTTCGCGTCGACGTCGATATCGATGATCTGATCGAGTCGTCTCGTGTCGATGATTACCGCGTTGTTGCAGGCTTGGCCTGCGAGACTGGTTCCCGTTCCACGGGGGAGCACCGCGACGTCGTTATCGCGGCACACTGCGAGCCCAGCCTCGAGGTCCTCCTGAGATTCAGGCACGATGACCCCGATAGGAAGCATCCGATAAACGGATGCGTCAGTGCTGTACAGAGCTCGCGTGCCCGCGTCGAAACGAACATCGCCGGACATCACAGCCCGTAGGTGCGCGACTAGCCCAGGCACTGGAGTTTTGGCTTCGGCTGGCCGAGCTCGATGGGGTCATTACGTGAAGTGTGAACGGGACTAGTGTACACTTGAGATTGTCAACAATCAAACGATTTGTAAGGAACGAATGTGATTACTGACGAACTTGCATTGCTCTATCCGGGATACGCCGCCGAGGATGATTATCCGCGGCTCGCGGCGATGATGTCACCGCCAGTTTCGTTTCGCGTGATTCATACGTCGCTCGGAGATTCTGGTGATGCCCATACCGTCGAAGCGCTGCGCGACATGGGTGCTGCTCAACGACTCGCTGACGGGGTGGCCTCGCTCAGTTCCACTACTGCGTCAGTTGTTTGGGCCTGCACGAGTGGAAGTTTTGTCTATGGCTGGCAGGGCGCGCATCAGCAGGTGGAGGAACTCGCGGATGTTTCCGGATTGCCCGCCTCGAGCGCTTCCCTGGCATTCGCGCACGCTCTCGATTCTATGAAGCTACGTCGTGTCGCTGTTGCCGCGACCTACCCCGAGGATGTCACAAAGTTCTTCGTGCAGTTCCTGCGCGATGGCGGATTCGAAGTGGTGAGTGCCTCAGTTGCGGACGTGATGACCGCGACGTCCGCCGGTCAGCTTGGCGATGACGTTGTGACGGCCATGGTGTGCGGGGTTGACTACTCCGATGCGGAGGCGGTCCTCGTCCCCGACACTGCGTTGCACACGATCGCCGTGCTTGCGAAACTTGAACTTGCAGTCGGTAAGCCCGTTTTGACGGCGAACCAAGTTTGTGCGTGGGAAGCGATGCGACTTGCCGGTATCAAGGGACATGCTGACGCCGGTCGACTGTTTGCGCGCCGGTCATGAGCGAAACTCGTGTTCTACGCGTCTCAAACGGGAGTGATCCTCTCTTTAGTGGTACGCGCATCAATCTGCCCGGATTCGATGAGAAGTGTGTTTTCAAGAAGGGAGTTATCGGTGGACCAGCGTGAGATGATGATTGAGGTTAAGAGTGAGGTGCAGTTCAACGCGCCACGACAAGGAATAGGGGTCGTAGCGCCGTACGACTTCGCTCTGGATGACGAGTACTGCCGCTGGGTGGGCAGCGACGTCAGCATCTACGCCACGCGGACTCCGTATCTGGAATTGGAGGTGAGTCTGGAGATGGCAGAAGCCGTTTGTTCGCACGAAGAAGTCACTTCGGGTGCGCGCTCGCTCATCGCCGCCCATCCTTCTGCTGTTTTATACGCGTGTACTTCGGGAAGTTTCGTCGGAGGAAGGGCGGGTGAACGGGCACTCCGCCAGGCAATCGAGGACGCAGCGGGTGTCCCGGCGGTCACCACCAGTGGAGCAATGCTCGCTGCATTGGAAACACTTGGCGTGCAGCACGTCGCCATAGCGACGCCCTATGACCGACCGGTGTCCGACCAACTCGCGAAGTTTGTCACCGAATCGGGATACGACGTTGTCGGTGGCGCTTTTCTCGGACTGAGTTCAAGAATCGCTCAGGTCGATTCGGCTACCGTTCTGCGTCTGGCTCAGGCGGCTGACTCTGAAGAAGCCGAGGTGGTGTTCTTGAGTTGTACGAACTTGCGAACAATCGACGTCCTCGCAAAGATCGAAGAGGATCTTGGAAAGCCCGTGCTGTCAGCGAACCAAGTCAGTCTCTGGGCCGCCCTGCGCGCGGGAGGGCTCTCGGGGACTCTCTGCGCTGGGTCCCTTGGCCGCTGACGTAACTTCCGCCTACATAACGTTGTCGGCTCAGTGAACAAGACGCCAGTTGACGGAATCAATCGAGTCGAACTTTAGACACGGGTTCGGCTCGGAGTTGAACACGTTCCGCCGGGTTCATTGCTCAACGGGTGACCATCATTTCACTTGACTTTGGCAGAGACTACCGGTGCCGACGGAGCCACTTCGTCAACTTGGGAAGCAGTTGAACTCCCAGACAAGGGTGCCTTAAATCTCCTGGTTGTAAGCCATGAAACGGAATTCATTCATCGAGTTTGCGTCTCATGGGCATTAGACGGGCATCATCTCAACAGGTTGATCGTGAAGCGTTGACCGACGAACAGATTGCGAGAAATCCGCTCGTTGCAATTGCCAGCGTCAGTTTCCGTGCCAGTATCGCTTCAAACTTCATCGAAGTACTCAGGGGCAACGGTGACGGTCTCCACCATTTTCTGCTCAGTTTTCACGCCGAGTGAGTACTGCTTCAGCAGGCTACATAGGTCGTCGCCACTGATTAACTCGACCGGAGGTGCACCATCTCTCGAAGATTCATCTCTCGCGTCTCTGGTGAAGGTTCCGGTGGTGATCAGTAGACCCTTCTCGCCTCGGCCGGCCATCGCCCCTCTGAAATCGCGAACTGCACCTGACGAGACGGAGCCCTTGTAACGCTTACATTGAAAGTAGATCGGAAATGAGACAAGCGATAGTTGATAGACACCGACACCGTCTATGCCACCATCTCCCGCTCTTCCAACGACTTCAACATTTCTGAATCCCGCCTCTCGCAGGAGCCGTTGTGCCAAGCGCTCGAACGCCGCAGGAGTCATCTCAAGGAGGCGATTCATTAGGAGGACCTTCCAGTCCGATTCCCGCTCAAGGCCATCACTTGTGGCTGCGCTCTGGGCAGAGAATCGTTCTGATTCATTCTCTACCTCTGATTCGGCTCCGGTTCCAGTAATTCGCGCTCTGCCCCTCGCGCGAAGAGACTCCTCTGTTAATTGACGACCTATTTCGGTGATCGCCCATACCCCGGAGGCGGAGTTCTCCAAAGCCCGCATTTCCTTGAGACGGCTTCGGGCCCACGCCATCCGATATTCCATGAGCGTCAGGTGGTGCGAGTCATCTCGCTTGTACATCATCTGCTCTTCGGAGATTCGCATTCCTTTGGCGACGGCTTCGTTGATCTCATCGTTTCGCCCAGAGCCGCCGAGTTGCTGCATTGCCACGAGTGTGGGCCACATCATGTCAGGCGTTGTGAAGAAACCATCCTTATCGACCATGATTTGAGATTACTGAGCGCGCGCTACCTCTACTGGGAGTTACGGGGTACGAAGCGGCGGCCGACAACGTAGAGGTCGTTTTGTGAGAAGGCCGAGGGGGCGGTACCCTCGTCGACATAGCGCCGAAGTGCACCGTTAGCGTTCCCGCTGGACGAGCAATCCCTCGGACTACCGGGATTGGCCAAGCCCGCGCGACGCGGACTCGTTACTTTGTCCGCTTCTTACCTGCGTCTGATCGCTTCTTCCGCCAACTTCCATCCGCATTACGGCTACGGGGCTCCTTCGCTACGTATGGACCTTGCCGTGGTCCAGCTCGTCTGTCGGCCAACTTGCACCTCCTCAATTCGTCGTACGAAGTCAGTTCGTCGTCGAGTCCAAACTGGCGTTCTGTGGAACAGCACAACAAATAACTAATCTCATCCGGAATCTATCTCAAAGAAAACGAGTCGGAAAGTGATCGACTGGCGGCACGGACGTATCGCGTAGTGGCGAATGCTGTGCCTTTGGCAGGGCGGACCGGGACGAGTCTTGCAAGTACGGAAGCCATGGCCAGCGCTACAGAACTACGTTCGGTGCTTAATGACATAGTTCATTGCGCTGCGCGACGGTGGCATACACGCCTCGTTCTCGTGGACATGGACAGATGTCGCACTAATCGACTACCTTCTCGACAGGGCAACATGTCGAGATGAAAACGAACATCCGGTCGTGACCAGGTAACTGACACTGCGGCGGAGGCAGACCGAAGGACGTAACGCGTTGGACGAACGATCAACCGATTCCCCGGCACGCGATGCCAGCGTTGTCGATCGGGCCATACGACTTTTCGAGTTCCTCAAAAGAGTCCAGCAGGTCAAGTCGACTCCGGTCAGGACCATTGACAACTACGAGAGAGAGGGCGGGGTACTCTGGCTCAATCGCCTCCCCGCGGATTCGGCGATACGTAGCAGCCACCGCGTGGGTGGCACCGATTCTGCGGCGCCCGTCATCTCGATTGAACGAGTTCGTCACGAAGCCCCTCCGAAACCTCCTGAAACTTTGAGTCCGTGGTTGGATGGTGGTATTGAGGATCCGAATCAAATCCCTTCTCTACTGGATTCTCGAACCGTCTTCATGGAGGTTGGTGGTGAGTCATTGGTCGAGTCCGAAGGGGCCGAGGCTGTCCAATTACTCCTCGATGATTACCCAGAAATTACCAATCAGTACGAAGAGTGGTGGATGGACTGGTCCGTGTGGGCAGAAGAGGAGTTGCGACTTCGCCCAATTCGGGACATCTACGCCGAGCTGTTCTCGATGTTCATCGCGTCTTCGAGCCATCCAGAAGATCTGGAGTTAGTCGCCGCTGTCGGTTGCCTGGCCTGGCACGCCCCGGGTCATCAGCCCGTTCTCCGGCATGTACTTGTCGCCTCGGTGACCGTCGAACTCGACGACGCTACCGGTCGACTAAGCGTCCTTCCCGTCGAATCGGGCGACACCTTGAGGCTTGAACTGGACATGCTGGAGTCGGATCTGATTCAAGATCCCCAACGGCTATTAGCGATTGGCGCTGAGTCGAGCGCACTCGACGCTCACCCAATGGACCGGGATGAAGTGTCGCTCCTTGGTCGACGACTGGTTCACACGCTCGACCCCGATGGACAGTATCTGGACGAGGATGTCGCCCCAAGTCAGACCGATCACCCAATTGTGGCCTTTGCACCGGCAATAATTCTGCGTAAACGGTCGAAACTCGGGCTAATCCGAGTCTTTGACTCAATCGTCAATCAGATCAAACGTAACGGTGAAGTGCCTCAAGGCTTGATGCCTCTGGTCGACCCAGACCACGTGCCCAACCCCGGACAGAGCTGGGATGGAACCGACGGGGCCATCGTCGACGTGGATGACGAGGTCTTCCTCCCGCTCCCCGTGAACGAACGTCAACTGCAGATTTTGCGAAGGGTCGATCGCACCGCACAGACTCTGGTCCAGGGACCACCGGGCACTGGTAAGACTCACACGGCCGCCGCGCTCATATCGCACTTACTCGCCCAAGGTAAACGAGTCCTCGTCACCGCGCAAACTGATCGAGCGCTGAAGGAAGTCCGTGAGAAATTGCCCGAGGCGATCAAGCCACTTTCAGTAGCCGTGGTTGGTACCGGCCGGGAGGATATGGCAGATCTTCGCGTCGCCGTAGAGCGAATCGCCGAGGCCGCCAACGAACATGACCCCGCAGTGGCAAATCGAGAGATCGAACAGCACCTCGAAGACATCGATCGCTTGCGGAGGGAGCGCGCTGGACTGAATCATCGTTTACTCGATGCCCGAGAATCTGAAGTTCGCACCTACGAACTCCCCGGAATTACTGGAACGCTGGCCGCCATTGCCCTCAACTTCGAAGAACAGCGTGCCGTGCATGGTTGGTTCGAGACCGTAGGCAATGCAAGAACCGGTTCCAACCCTCCTCTCTCCAACAGTGAAATCTTGGAATGGCGCGCTTTCCTCGTAGATGAATCAATCGAGTTGGACGAACACGAAGCGAAGCAGGCTCTTCCAGACCTTTCTGGCTTCATACAACCTGAAGATTTTGCTGATCTCGTGGCCTTGGAGGCAGAGGCTCTGGCGAACGTCGCGGAGTTTGCCGATGTTAGTTGTGAACCTGCCTATGAAGCACTGCAGAACACCTCGATCGAGAAGCTGGAAAACCTTCGGTCCGACCTTGTGGAACTGGCAGACGAAATCACGGCACTCAATCGACGGCAGGACCAATGGTCCGACGTTGCAGTCGAAGAGATTCGCGCGCTCCAAGCCACCCCATGGCGAGCACGACGAGACCAGATTGTGGAACTTGTGAATGTCGTCCGGCCGCTCGTCGAACAACTTGGGCCCGTCGATCGCATCCGATGCTCAGAGGATCCAGGTCCACTCGTAGCCATCGCCCGGGCACTTCGAGCCCACCTCGCAGGTGGCCTGAAACTCAAGGTGGATGCCATCGGACGGCCAAGAGCCGGTGCGCTCTCACCCCAAATTGTGAAGGAGTCACGACCGCTCTTCGAGGCAGTGATTGTGGACTCAGTTGCACCAACCACGATTGCGCAACTGGACCTCTTCTTGAATTGGGTAAAGACTCGAGACACCCTCGATGCCCTTGACCGTGCATGGCCCAATTCTGTGTCAGTGCCTCAAGAAGACACTCTCGGCGAACGGCTGGCTTGGCACGAGACTGAGCTCGAAGCGCTCCAAAAGGTGGTTGCCGTCGCTACGCAACTTGACCATGTAAACGCCAGCTTTGCGACACTTTCGGTTCGTAACGTCGACTGGCGATCTGATGCGACCATCGACCAATTGCTCAGGATTGTTGAGGCGATTGAAGCGACGCATCGCCTTGACGAAAGTCGAGTCCCTCTTGACGTATTGGCGCGCAACATCGCCAGCACGGCTCGACTCCGTCATGCAGCGCCCTGTACCACCGCACTCCGTAACGCCATCGTCAATCGAGATTCCGCCTTGTATGGTCAGATGGTCGATCGCATTTCGCATTTACTGCGTATCCGCAGTCTGGTGGAACGGCGCGACTTACTAAACGCACGGTTGGAAGCTTCCGCGCCGAACTTCGCTCGATTGATACGTTCAGCTCCGTCAGATGAGAAATGGTCGTCTTGGCTGGTGTCATTCGAGCAAGCGTGGGCGTGGTCGGCAATTGGAGCTTGGGTGAAGGACCGCGAGCGATTGGACGTCAACCAGGTACAACGCCAGATCGACGCAGCTGAGGACGCCATCCGAACCCACGTCGAAAAATTGAGTGCCATGCGTGCCTGGAACTATGCCGTGTCATCAGACCGAATGACGGGACGGGCACGAGCGAATCTTCAGCAATACGTGTCGTTGGTCCAGAAGCTAGGCAAGGGCACGAGCACCAAATACGGGAATATCCGCCGGTCGGAGATTCGTGAGGCGATGCAGCGATGTCGTCCATCGGTACCAGTGTGGATTCTCCCAATCTATCGCATAGCCGAACAGATCCAGATTGAGCCCAACATCTTCGACGTCATCATTGTCGACGAGGCATCTCAGGCCGGAACGGAGAGCACCTTCCTGCAATACCTGGCACCAAAGATCGTTGTCATCGGCGACGACAAGCAGGTATCGCCGGCTGCGGTCGGGGTGGACCAGCAAGAGTTGCGTGACCTCGCAAACCAGTATCTCTACGACGACCCCTATAAAGCATCCTGGCAGGAACCGACCCGGAGCCTGTTCGACGAGGCGAAGATGCGCTTCGACGGGATGATTACGTTGATTGAGCACCGGCGCTGCGTACCTGAGATCATTGGATTTTCTAATCGTGTGGCCTACGAACCTGACGGAATCCGGTTGATCCCAGTTCGCCAATACGGGGCCGATCGCTTGGATCCGATCAGACCCGTCTTTGTCGAAGACGGTTTCATGAAGGGCGGCGGTCAGAGCAGGGTCAACCCGGTCGAAGTCGATGCCATCGTCGATCAGATCGAGAAATGCTTTGCTGACCCGACTTACGACGGCATGACGTTCGGGGTAATCTCTCTGCAGGGCAAGCCACAGGCACAACTCATTGAAAAGGCCCTCCTAGAGCGGATTCCCCCTGAAGAATGGGCATCTCGAAATCTTCGTTGTGGCGACTCGGCCGACTTCCAAGGCTCAGAGCGCAACGTTATCTTCCTCTCCATGGTGTCGGCCCCCGACCCCGATCGTCGCACGAACGCTCGCACTACCGAAATGTTCCTCCAGCGCTATAACGTTGCTGCGTCTCGAGCGGAAGACCAGATGTGGCTCTACCACTCAATGTCCTTGTCCGATCTTCCGAACACTGAAGACCTTCGATTCCAACTTATTGACTACTGCTACGCCGTAGTGAACCGCTCGACAGAAAGCAACAGCACATTCGCCAACCCTGTGCCCGAAGACATCCGTATCCCGCCATTCGACTCCCTGTTTGAGCAACGGGTATTCAACCGTCTCATCGACCGTGGGTATCAAGTTGTCCCGCAGTTTGAAGTCGAAAAGTACCGAATCGATCTTGTCATCATCGGTTCGAAGACGAAAGTGGCAATAGAGTGCGACGGTGATTTCTGGCACGGACCCGACCGATATCAGGCCGACCTCGCCCGAAAGCGCGACCTGGAGCGGAATGGATGGAAATTCTTCAACATTCGCGAATCTGAATTCTACATTGACCGCGCCGCGGCCTTGTCCCCCCTTTGGGAGATGCTCAAAGAAGCAGAAGTCCATCCGTCAGGATGGCTCTCGCCCGTTGCAGGTCGCGATAAGGGTCAGAGTTTCGACCCGGTTCATGCGTCTCCAACACCGAAGTTCGAATTCAATCCGCCAAGATTCGAGAGTTCCGATAGCGGGCCCCTGTTGAACGAACTAAGGGACAACGTCGGTCTCTACCTCCAGTCGGTGCCGGTACCCTCGATCGATGACGCGGGAACTAAGTTGGTCGACTCCTCCGAACACGCTGTAGCGGCCGAACCTGACGAAGCATTGGATGTGCCGTTGACGCAAAGTCGAGCCGATGTGTCACCGAATCCAAACACGTATTTGCTCAAATTGGCATCGGGCGAAGCCAGCCTTAGGCTTACTGAATATTCTGAGTTTGGGAAAGAGACCACCACAACATCATCTGCCACGCACACTCGACTCCTCGAAGAAGTTCTCTCTATCATCTCGACCGAAGGGCCTGTACTCGGTAGTCGCATATTTAGCGTGCATACGCGCTGTTCGGGTGGTCAACGCGTTGGTCGGATGATTGCAGAGACACTTGAGGAGATCCTTGTCAACGCGATCGGCCGAGGTCTCGTCATCGACGATGATCCGCTCGGGGAGGGGAGCCGACAACTTCAGACTTATCGGCTCCCCGAGCAGCCAGAAGTTAAACAGCGAACTCTTGGGCCCCGAACTCTCGAAATCGTTCCTCCGCGGGAGCTCGCTGCATTGATGGAGGCAGTTCGAAGACGCCAAAAGTCGATCGAACGCGAGGCGCTGTTTCGAGAGGTTCTGAATCGTTACGAGTTGAAGAGACTCACGCCCAAGACAATGCAGCGACTTAACATTGTGAAGACAAAGCTGTTACCGTAATTTGTCTCGTCAGGGGCGTAGCGGTGCGACGTGGGCGTGTCTGCCGCCACGAGCAAGGGACCACCTGCTGGGTGGTCCCGCCACGAATAAGGGACCACTTGGTGTGTCGTTCCGCCACGCGTGAGCGACCACCCCTCCTCCACCGGCAAGGGATCGGGCGAGTCCACCACTGTCGGTCGAGTTTCAACTCGGCTGGACGCATCTGCGGCAACGAAAGGTGCGTCCCTTCAGATACGTGGAGGGGTCTGTCAACGTTCCTGTTGCACTTCGACCCGCGAATCGTCAAATCGCTGATTAGATCAGTCTTAGTCATAAGGAAGGCTACCTTGTTATCAATAGGTAGCTCATCTATACCTCGCTAAAGCATCGAGTTTACCCCGTCGACTCAATCGAATCAATTTCGTAGAGGACTGGGCGTATGTGTACATATGCATTATTGGGCCACCATAATCGTAATTACTATGAGTGATTATCGCGGTTATGAGACTCACTACTCAACTGACACAAGAATCACCGGAGCGAGATAGATCGGAATAATCTTACGAGTCATGTTTTGCCAAGAACCGTTTGTCTGAAAAGAGAAACTTTACAGCTACTGTCACAATGCCGAATATTTCCCCGAGCGTTCCCGTTAGGTAGAAGTTCATGGTAGATCCATTGATATGCATGACATTAAGACCCGTGAAGATGAGAACGATATTCATGAAGATCATTTGACCCACCAGTAATACCATCAAGCTCTTCGCATAGAAGATCCTGAGTCTCCTTAACTCTTTCCGTTCGTCACGATCCGCCTGTCGGTCGAGCTCTTCCGCTGAAACACGTTGTTCGGCAGGTAGTGCAAACTCCTCCTGAATAGGGAGTACAACACTCGCAAGAAGTTCTTGCTCGGAAGAAATCTTGGCATCTTTGGGTGTTGCGGCGGGCTCGGTGGGTTCTTCGCTCGCTCCCACCATCAGATCTAACCAGCTACCTTCTCTAACTTGATCTTGAGATTATCCAAACGATTATTCATCGCGGCCACGGATACATCAAAATCTGCGGCAAGCACCAAGTCCGACTTCTTTGAATTTACTAAGAGCTGTACAAATCGCCTAGGCATTAGAAGTTCCGCTGCGAATTGATTGGCAAAAACCTCAACGGGATCGGTCCCGTTACTGGAGTTACCATTACGGTAGAAGACGTCACCGTCAAGCATGCCGTCATCCGGATTCTGCCTAGCGTTAAGCACGAAATGTCCAAGTTCATGAGCCACTGTAAAGCGTTGTCGACTAACACTGGTCTTTGAATTAACAAAGATTGCCGGAGTCTTACCGCCTTCAAAGTATTTGAGCAAACCAGAAACGTCATCCGGAAATGTCATCTCAAATACCTTTACACCGATTGCACGCGCAATATACGTTGGGTCTACAGGCAAACCGCGATCGGCCCATTCACTCTCGATGAGCCTCTGGGCTTCAAGTTCGGCACTCTCGCGATTAATCTCGAATTTCGTCACGGGACCTCCACTCAGAACTATATAGGTCGGGTATAACACTCTGCTCGACGCTCATCTTCCCGTGAGTTCAGTGCCACGTGAGTCATTGGCAAGGAATCTGCCCCAGTGGGACGACGATACCTCGCGATTCGGTCGAGCCTTGGGCAGGCGGAAGGCCATTTGTGAAGTTCAAGGATGTGGCACGGCGAGTGACCAATGCTGACGCAGCGGCAATCTTCTACGAGCGGCTTCTTG
>JABEUQ010000088.1 GCA_013044265.1 Acidimicrobiaceae bacterium | reverse complement strand
AGTCCCGTGACCAGCGCTGCGAGGAACGTGTTGACATGACGCCTGATTGGGCGGCGGGCAGGACGCTCTTTCGTTCGGCGCATGAGCCCAGGCGGTAGCACAGTAAAACCCTGAGAACTGCCCCTCGAGGACAGTGGATACACCGGGCGAAACAGTACCGATGTGCCCGTTGGGGCCGGGGGATTCTCTAGAAGCCGGGAAAGGCCTGTCGCAAGTGCTCGAGGTGAATCTCGGAGCCATCATCGAGCCCGATCACGGCGTCGAGTCGACCGTAGATGAGACGTACGAAAGCTTCGCCGGGTAGCTCCACGTCGACGGGCCCACCGTGGGTGGTATCGACAAGTTCGACAGAGGATTCCTCGAAGACCACGTTGAAGTCGCGAGCGGGCTCGTGCGTGCGCACCGAGATAGTTCGTACTACACCCGAGGACTTACCGGAGCGCGCGACGAGGAAGTGGATCTGTTCGAGCAGAAGTCCCGCCGCGGGAACTGCCAGCACGGCGCCAGGGTACATCGTTACTTCGACGTCCCAGGTGTGCAGGACGTGTTCGCCCAGACGCATTCCCACGAAGCGTTCGAAGTCGAGTTTCATGGGACCAAAACTCACCTGGAACTTTTTGCGCTGCTCGTCGCTCGTGGCGTCGAGCGCATCAAGAAAGTTCTGGTCGGCCACTAGGGCGTCAGCAATCTGCTCGGCGGGCGACTTCGCGTTCCAGGCGTCCCACACGGATTGATTGAAGCCTTCGGTTGGGTTCGACCCGCTCATTGCATTGTCAAGCATCTGGCCCAGGATGACGGCCCCCGAGCCAATGTGCGACATGGTGTCAGCCACGGTCCATTCCGAGGGGTACGCCGGCGCCGTGTGTTGATCACTCTCGAGTTGAGTGACGATGTCGCGGAGGTGAGAGGCGGAGGCGCGTAAAGCTTCGATACGTTCGGACACGGTAACTACTTTCGGTTGGTGGGTTGTTCGAGGCGAGGGAAGTTCTCCGACGCCCACGTACTCAGGGCATCCATCGCAGGAATGAGTGCGCGTCCGGTATCGGAGAGGTCGTAGGAGACCGAGATGGGGGGACCGGGCTCTACACTGCGCACGATAAGTCCAGCACTGTGTAATTCGCTCAGGCGCTCGGACAGGACCGAGTCGCTAATACCACTCACGTTGCGTTTGAGTTCAGCGAACCCCGATGACCCGTTGGTCAGAGTGCCCAAGATCACGCCGTTCCAGCGTTTCCCAAGGAATTTGAAAGCTTGAGCGAGTGCGCCATCACAAGATTTGGAGATTTCCTCGCACGTATCGCCGTTCGGGGTTGATAGGGGTAGTGGTGATTGGTCAACCCCACTGGACCGGTTCGCTTCCACGATCACAATCTACCAGTGGCTCATTTGTAGCAAGCCGCTTTGTTTTTAAAAGGTACATGTATAATGAGAGTGTAATAAATAACCAGCTAAGGAGTCGTTCCGATGTCCCTCTTCCGACTTGATGCCAGTATCCGCAGTCATGGGTCAACTAGTCGTGCGATTGCCGACATTGTTGAGAAGTCCTGGCTCCAGGGTAATCCCGACGCCACGGTGACGCGACGGCACATTGGCTTGGAGCCGGTCCCCGCGACGGCCTGGGCGCAGTCGGTCACTGCGAATCGCGGTGACGCTGCATCGATGACGGACGAGGAGAAGGAGTCGGTGGCTCTAGCCGCTACGTTGGCCGAGGAACTCCTCGACGCTGAAGCGTTCCTCCTTGCCGTTCCGCTCTACAACTTCGGTATCTCCCAGCACTTCAAAGCGTGGGTGGACCTTGTCGTTACCGATCCTCGCCTCGCCTCGAGCGCAGGACAGCCCCTGAAGGGGCGTCCTGGTGTTCTCGTCGTTGTGCGTGGTGGCGCCTACGGACCAGGCACTCCTCGTGATGGTTGGGATCACGCGTCGAGCTGGATGCGACGAATTTTAGAAGACGTGTGGGGTCTCGATCTTCGTGTCGTCGAATCAGAATTCTCCCTCGTCGGGGTGAATCCAGCACTTGATCAATTCAAAGAGATCGCCGCCGAGATGCGATCGGAGTCCGAGCGACTCGCAGCCGAGCATGGTCGTTACCTCGCCGGCGCACTTACACACTGACCCCGTTGCTCAGGAATACCAAGGAGATCTGAATGAGAATTACGATGATCATCGTCGCAGTGATGTTGACCTTGGCGGTCTGGGGCTCCGCCGCGGGCAAACTGCGCCACGTGACGAGCGTGGTGCAGAGCATGGCCCACGTAGGTGTCCGGGCCAATCGGATTCCCCAACTAGCGGTCCTGGAAATCGCCGGTGGCATCGGGCTGGTCGTTGGACTGTCCCTACCACTGATTGGTCGTCTGGCGGCTGCGGGCCTCGTACTGTACTTTTTGGGTGCCGTGGTTGCCCACCTGCGCGTCAAAGATGAAGTGAAGGCCGTCGCATCGGCGGTCATCTTGTTCATTCTCTCGGTCGTGACCCTGGCCTTGGAGATAAAGCTCTGATGAGCCGACACCCACGAAACCGAGAAGATATCCCCGTGGTCGCCTCACTGGTGGAGACGAGTCTGTCGACGCTCAAGATGCTCGTCGAACTCTGGCACGTGAGTCGCCATAGTTCACAGCGGTAGTCGTGACAACGTACAGCCAGCTCCAGCCGCCTTCCCTTGGGAGCAAGGAGGCTGGAGCTGGCTGTACGTTGTCACGAGTTGCGGTGCGGAATTCGCCCTAGGAGTTTGTTCTCATCTCCCAGGGGGCCAGTGAAGAGCGACCACGTTCCCACGAATCCAACACGTGGCGCGTGAAGATTTCTTCGAGCAAGAGCATCGCGGCAGCGCCAAAGAGTATCTGGGGACCCAATTCGGGCTCCGCAGCCATCAGCCCCGACACCAGTCGCGCGCGCGCCCCGTTGACGTGGTGCATGTCGACGGTGGCGTGCGTGTCGAAGTAGCGGCGACCACCTGGGGCGATGCCGAAACGATCGAGTGCGAGAGCGTAGCGCTCCATTGGTTCATTAGACGTCATCTCATAGATCGCGACTTGACCGACGAGGGCGGCACGCCACTTGCGATGCAGTGCGAACATCGAGACCAGGTTGACACCAGCGAGCGTCGTCCCGGGCAACATCTCGACGTAGGAGCCGTACGAGGGATCAAGACCCAGACATTCCAAAGTGGTGGCGAACATCGACGCATGAGTTCGACGAGCGATGTCCGAGCCCACGTCGTCGTATTGGATTTCGATCAATGCGGCTTTGGCGTCGCCCGATAAGCGTGGTATTGCGAAAGCCTGGGGGTCCCCCTCACGCAAGTGCGACGCCGATTTGTGCACGCAGAACTCTCTCATCTGGTCCAGGGTCCCGCCACTGTCAAAGTGAGTCGACACCGAAGAGGGTGGGGCCGCCTCGAGCAATTGGTCGAGCGCCGTCGTGACGTCGAAGGGACTGCGTGAGTGGTGTGACGCCACTTCGTCGAGCAATCGTGCCGTGAAGGCATCTTCCAGTTGGGCGCGGAAGCGCAACAAGTCAGTATCCCATTCCCAGTCGTGTGGCGTCAGATCGCGATAGTGGACCTCGTAACACAAGTAGAGAGCGAGGTGCAGGTCGTCATCGGTGAGAGCATCACTGACGTTGATCTCGGGCAACTTGCCCAGTGTCCCGGGTGCGCGTGAGAGCGCGGCTATGACGGCGTCACTCAATGGTCCGCGTGGCCAGGGGATGAGTGGCCAGTTGCCGGGGTTCTGCACTGGTTCAACAGTTGAGCGGACTTCTCTAATGCGAAGCAGGGCAGGACTGAACGCCGGACTACGGCGTGCATCGAGGGCGATGAAGTTCGACTGCGCTTTGTTGAAGAGGTCAAATCTACTCACGGAATCCTCGCGGTTCGAGATAGGGCGAACCCCCGTGCGACTGCACGAGAGGTGAATCATGCTCGGAAGTTTCTTCGGCATTGTGCATCTGACTACGTGAACGCGAACCGGTGCGTTGCCGTCGCCAAGTATTCGTGGCGACGGCAACCGGTATGACCGGGGACAGCAGCAGGACTACTTGTTAAAAGCATCCTTGACTTTTTCTCCGGCCTGCTTCAGGTTGCCCTTGAGCTGGTCCATCTTGCCGCTGAGTTCGAGTCCTGGTTCGCCGAGCTTCTTGCCTGCGGCCTCTTCGGCCTTACCCTTGGCGATCTGTGCGGCGTTCTTGAACTTGTCATGCTTTGTCATGCTGTTCTCCTTAATGTTTTGATTCAGTGATCAGGTGAGCGTTACTGGAATCTTCGTAATCCCTGTGACTCACTGGTAAAGGGGGAGAAACCAGTGAGTCACAGAAGAATCGTCGGGCCGGATTTTCGGCGTCGGGGGGCCAGGATCTACCTCACACCGAAGAAGATGATGAGGAGTAGAACAATGATGATGACCGATCCGAGGCTGATGCGCATATTCATTTCTCACTCTTTCGAGGGGAGCGATGAACGGCAATGTTGCGCAGGACGTTGCGTCCCTTCTTCTCCGAGGGCGAACTGAATTGGCGAGTGCAGAGCACTGGATCGTGGGCCGCACCATTGAGGGTCTTCACGGTATTAAGCCGCATCTTTATGCTGGTGCTGGTGGAGCAACTGACGTTCGATTGCCTGGGTCGAAGTTTCCTTGGTTCGACGCGACATCAGGTAAGTAATCGTCGCGACGATGAAGATGATGCCGGCAAGAACAATGAAAGTAGTTGCCGCCGCATCGAGTGCGAAACCCGTCTTGGCGTGATTCATAATCCAGTAAGTGGCCAGGCCACCCGCAATGAAGGAGGCGCTGAACGCCATCGCTGGTTTTCCCATTTCGCACCATCTTCTATTCGACTGGCACTGGGCCAGATCAGAAGGAAGCGAAGGCTGGACGTCCTGAAATCAACGCTAGCGCGGTGCGATATCTTTCGTGCGGTGAATTCCCTGTGAACACCATCGCGGGGAACGCACTCCTACGAGGTGAGGGCCTACAGGTCATAATGGACTTCGTGAACACACTGCACGCCATCTGCGAACAGCGATGATGTGGCGCCCATGAATGTGCTGGAGAGTTTGGGGCTCAGTGCGCGCGAAGGTTTCTCGCTCGATCCAACACGCTCGCTCGGCCGGGTGGTCATTATGCACGGGGCGAGCGCCAATGTGATCTGGCAAGAATCTGACGGCACCGAGGGTTCGGGGCTGTGTTCGTTAGCCAAGGGACTCGCGAAGACCCCCGTGGCCGGTGACTGGGTTGCCGTGCAGGAGCGACGCATCGTAGACGTGATGGTCCGTCGCAGCGAACTACGTCGCCCCCACCCTTACGGTCGTGATCCTCAGGTGATGGCGGCCAATATCGACGTGGTCATGATTGTGATTGCCGTCAATATTGATCTCAATGAGAGATTGCTCGAACGACTTGCGATGATGGCGCTGGACTCTGGAGCTACGCCGATGGTCATCGTTACAAAAATTGATGATGCTGAAGATGCCGATGGATTCTGTGCCCAAGTGAAGGAGCACACCCCTGACGTCAAAGTGATACTCACCAGTTCACTCACTGGTGAGGGGATCGAGGCAGTGCGTGCCCAGTTGCCCGCCGGCGTAACAGCCGTGTTGCTCGGTGCGTCGGGAGTGGGCAAGACCTCGTTGCTCAATTCCCTCGAGGGGACGGAAGAATTGACCAGGTCAACCAGCCGCGGTGGCGAGGGTCGCCACGCCACGACGACTCGCAAGCTCTACCGTCTGGCTTCTGGAGGGGTTTTGCTCGATATCCCCGGCATTCGCCTCCCCGAGATCGTGGCCGACCAACACAGCCTCGATCAGGTCTTTGAAGATATTGAAGAACTGTCGTTGCGCTGTCGGTTCCGTAATTGTCGACACGACAGTGATGAGGGGTGTGCGGTGCGTGCGGCACTGGAATCTGGAGCTCTCGCGGAGAGTCGTTTTGAGTCGTGGCAGAGCGTCTACGCCGGTGCCACGACCGCTAGTGCCGATGCTCCACGAGACCGGCGTCGAACCCGCGACGTTCCACGTAGGGTCGACGAATAGATTTTCCCAGAGCGAAACAATCGACACTTGTCCTCATTGGGCCAATGTTGTACTGAAGTTACCTCCGGTCCACCAGGTGGGGAGTAATATCGACAACGGGGAGCCCTCTAATTTTCGCACAATGGTGCCACTCTTGACCACAAGTAGGGGCTACGAAGTGCCCAATTGCGTTCACGCTGTTGACGTCGCGATGTCTCGCCGCTAACGCACGACACGAATCAACTTTCTCGGTGCGTGATGGTGACTGCAATCAGCCGCATCCACCAGATTCGTTGCGTCCAATATTCTTAAGGGGTATCCATCTGAGTGCCGGGAGCCAGTAAAACACCAGAAGTCGAAATAGGCCTCGGCACCTGTATTGATCAGGAGAGAAGTTGCCAAGCGACCTCAATTCCCGGCAGTGAGATGGATACCCCTTATATTCTTCCGAGTACCCGAGTGGCGCTTTGGTGATTAGCCAAACGCGAATTCAGGACGGAGCCCCGACTTGATCTCCTCGCGCACGAGGAATTGCGCTAGGGGCAAGTCCTCCGCGTGAGTCACACCGATGCAGCGAGAACTCGTCTCGAGTACCGAGAAGACCATGCCGTCGCGCTCCATGATGCCCGCGACGAAGTTGGGAAGGAGCACCTCGGGACTAGCCTCGAAATCGTGCTCGGCAACTTCGCGGTGCAGCAAAGGCCAGATATTTGACTGGAAGCCCCACAGGTTCATTGACACGAGGGCTTCGGGGGACAAGAAACGTGGCTGGAGGCCATCGTCAGCTTCGAGACCATCAGGGGTGACGTGAACTTTTCTTCGCTCCACGACGTGAGTGAGGCGGCCATTCGCAACTTGGCAGGTGCCACGGGACACGGGCAAATCGCCGATCAATGAGTTCTCTAATTGGAAAGCAACCATGCAGCAGTCGGGGTGGTTGGAAAGGTGATAACCCAACTTCATGAGAGCATCCAGACCGTAGAGATCGTCCGCGTTCGAAATACCGAATGGTACCGAGTGATTCACGAAATCTTCTGCCGACAGCACGGCATCGACCGTCCCTCGCAACTTCTCCTGGAAGGCGAAAGACGCCCGATGATCCTTGGGCCAGTGCTCGGCGACGTGCTCTTGAATGATGGGTCCCGTGTCACGGTTGACGACGATGACGATGTCATCAAATCCGGCTGCGATGGCGTCTGACGCGATGAGGTCTATGACTCCCTCGCCGTGACGTCCTATAGGAGCAAGTTGCTTGAGTCCACCGTAGCGACGAGCTCGCCCGGCTGCC
This sequence comes from Acidimicrobiaceae bacterium, assembly GCA_013044265.1. GTDB lineage: Bacteria > Actinomycetota > Acidimicrobiia > Acidimicrobiales > RAAP-2 > RAAP-2. The sequence continues at coordinate 2,885 of JABEUQ010000088.1, read as the reverse complement.
AAGATAACGAGAGTAGGTCCGCTCATGAATTCAAGGTAATCAACCTGATGAAGCGCGTCAAGTCGAAAAGCCATGACTGAGACATTTCGAAGATATTGTCAGCGGTTGCCATTCGAAATGTCGATGTTGCCTTAAATTAGTTCGATTATCCAGTTGCGCGTGGTGCTGATGAACCCATGCGAACGAGCTCTCTGAATTATGCTTGAACCTTTGCGGGGCCGTAGCTCAGTGGTTAGAGCAGGGGACTCATAATCCCTGGGTCGTGGGTTCGATCCCCACCGGCCCTACCACAAGCCCTGAGCGATCAGGCGAGGACGCCTTGGAGCCACGCGAGGATCGTGTCAAGAGCTTCGGGATCCAGACGAGTTCCAGTCTCGTTGTGGCCAGTGCCAGGTGCCGCGACAATTTCGGAGAGAGGGCGAGTGTCCTCCTTGAAGACGTGGTTGGCGTTCGGAGGATGAACGATGGTGACGTTGTCCTTCCCGATAGCGGCCCGCTCAAGGGGTTCGCCGTCGAGGACGGCGTCGATCTGGAGATCCTTTCGGCCAATCAAGACGAGAGTGGGAATCTGCACCTCGCACAATGAAACTGCGGCATCTTCGCCCCACAACTGGCGAGCTAATGGCAGGTTGGCTGGGTTCTCGAAACTGGCGAGCACCATCTTCACGCTGTCAGGCACTTTCGGGTCAATGTTCATGGCCTGTCCGGCCTCATACCTCGAAGCTGCCGCTTCCACATCGGGCATTAGTTCGGCACCTCCGGGTACCTGCGCAGCCAGCAATGCGAGCTGGGTCAAAAGGACCTTGCCAACGGAGCGTCCGGGAGGTGCGGCAAGCACGATAGCGACGAAGGGCACGACCTGGGGGCTGGTGGCGTAATGGAGTACGTGAAGCGCCCCTTCGCTGTTACCGAGCCCGACGATTCGCGTGCTGTCGATCGAGTCGTTTACGGCGATGGCACCGACAGCCGCGACGAGTTCCTCAAGGTGCGAGCGCATGCTGAACTTGCCGAAAAGTACCTGGGCGCTTTCGGCCGCGTGTGGACCGGAAGCCCGTTTGTCGTAGCGCAGTGACGCGATGCCGGCATCTGCAAACGCCTCCGCGAAGAGTCGGCCACTTCCGTTGGCGCCAGGGAGAAGAGGAGAGCACCAGTCACGATCGGTAGGCCCGCTGCCAGCGACCAACACGACGGCCGGGAACGGACCATCGCCGGCCGGGAAAGTAAGCGTTCCACGCATGACGATTTCATCGAGGCGCCAGGTGACTTCGTGTGATGTTGTCATGCAACCCACAGTAGGTGCGGCGCGTTGGACCATCCGACGTGGCTTGGCGTCGAAGTTGCATCTTCTCCCAGTGGGTGATATCGAAGCCGGCCGTCACGATGCTGTCACCGTCGACTGAGAAGACCACCGGAGCGACGTCGGGCTTGCCGTCGGGCGAAGCAGTCGCGAAACGCATCAACGGTTGGGCATCGAGGTAAGCGAGTTCGACGTCGGTAAAGGCGCCCATCGATGGTTCTCCTTATTGTCGCGCGTGCGAAGAGCAATGCTCATCCGCAACATGATAGCGCCTTATTTGTATGCGCACGCACTAATCTAACGACATGGCAAAAGCACCGATACCACCTTTGAATCCGAGTGAGGAGTCGGCGTGGCGCGCCTTGACCTATGTGGCGAACTACTTGGTCAAGACTCTCGGTGAGGACCTTGCCAGTGGTGCCCCGATTTCGGTTTCCGAGTATGTGGTGCTCGTCCACCTCTCCGAGGCCGAGGACCAGCAACTTCGAATCGGAGACCTGGCATCGATCAGTGCGCTATCGCCGAGTCGCATGTCGCGACTGGTCGACGAAATGGCGGTGAAGGGCCGCGTCACGAAAAGCCGCGTTGCGGACGATGGTCGATGCACGTTGGCGAACTTGACACCCTTGGGACTAAGCACCTTGAGGGCGACGTACCCAACCCAGTTGCGAAACGTTCGTCGTCGCGTCTTTGACCTACTCACAAGTGAAGAGGTCCGAGCGCTCGACACTGCACTGTGGAAGATTCGAGATGGCCTGGAATCGTCGAACCGTGCCGCCGGCCCAGAACTCAGTCGGCTCTCCAGTACCCCAGGGGCCGCACCGGACTCAAAATAGCGACAGCTCACGCGACCAAGGTGAGTTACGAGAAATCACTTGTGAAATCCTCGTCCAAGAGGTGTGAATGTCTCAGGTGAGTAGTGACGAAAGTCCATCAACCCCAAGGGCATTGGCAATTCCCGTAAGTCCCCATCAGATCAAGTAGTGAGCATTCATGCCAGCGACCGTCCTCGATAGATGCCTTTACCCATGGGGCCCTCTCGCAACTTCGCTGGCAGTTGCCTCGGTTTGCATTTGTGCGAAGCTCGTCTTGATTACTAGTCGTAGACATGACGATGACGAGAAGTGGGACAAGAAGTCACCGACCATGAGGGACAGCGAATTGATGGCGACCGGCCAGCAGTGAAAGCAGCAACAGCAGAGTTTTCTCCGTTAGAGAGACGAACTAGACAGCAGGGTGCGACAGATGGTGAGAAGAAGTCGTTTGGAAGAATCCTCGGAGGCAGTCCTCACCCGAGTTCCCTATCCTCGCGGCGTCCCACCGTGCTGGCGAACCGAAGGCTGAATCTTTTGCAATATTGTCTACTCTAAAGTAGTCTACCCTGTAGTAGGCAAAGGAGAGACATGGCTGAGCCGCTGTTCCATTGGTCTGCTGTCGACGAATTCTTGAATCGCGAGCAAGAACTCGCGCACCTGGAAAAGTGGTGGGCGAGCACCAGTCGCGAGCCCCTTTCGCTGTACGGTCGTCGCCGTTCGGGCAAGTCCTGGCTCTTTCGCCGCTTCGCCCACGAAAAGCCGGCCGTCATCTT
>JABEUQ010000011.1 GCA_013044265.1 Acidimicrobiaceae bacterium | reverse complement strand
GGGCGGGACTCGAACCCGCACGCCCTCTCGAGCAAAGGATTTTGAGTCCTCCGCGTCTGCCATTCCGCCACCCGGGCTGCGGGTGACACCATAGCAGTCACCGTAAGGTGGATGTGATGAGAGCCCGTTTGTGGCGCCAGAACTTAAGTCTGGCCTCGCCCATAACTGCCGCTGGCCAGATCCACGACACACGAACTCATCTCTTCCTGGAATTGGAAATTGACGGGGTACGCGGATTGGGAGAAATATCTCCCCAACCCTTCGAACTCAACGGAGATGCGGGACTTCAGGACGTTGTCAATGAGTTGGAACACTTCACCCTCCGACAATTTGTTGAAGCCGCTCAACGCGAAGCTCGCGCACCACATTGGGCCCGTGTCACCCACTTTGCGGGTTCTCGACCCGCTAGTAATCCCGCGAGCGCCCTCCTGGAAATGGCCTTGCTTGATGTCCATCTACGGGATCGAAACTCCACTATCGATGAGCAGTGGCCGGCTCACTTCGAAACTCCCGTCCAAACAACTGTGTCGCTCATGGACGAACACCACTGGGCGCCTGTACTCGGTGTCGCCCAGATTCGAGCGAAGATCTCACCGAAGAATGTTCCCACGGCCCAATGGTCTCGCCTGGCCGCACTTGAACGGCCAGTGCTGCTGGATTTTAATTGCTCAGGCAGTTCAATAGAGGATGTGCTGAGTGTGATCAACCAAGCTCAGTCTCACCTCAACGTCGTCGCCATCGAACAGCCGTTCGCTCCAGGCAACGTCGTTGAACACGCACGTCTGGCCGTCGCGACTGACGTACCCATCAGTTTGGACGAAGGAGTGCGCCACCGACGAGACCTCGATCAGATTGCTCGCTACCACGCAGCTCGCATTGTCTGTATCAAACCAGCCCGAGTCGGCGGATACGCCCAGGCCCGAACAATGATTGAACGAGCTCATCACCTAGGGCTCGAGGTCTATCTCGGGGGATTTTTCGAGTCGCCTCTGGCGCGCCACGCCAATCGCGCGCTCGCACGGCACTATCTGTCTCGACCGAGCGATATCGCCAATGCCGTCCTCAATGAGACAGAACTCTTGTCGCCGGATGCCTGGGGATATGGCTTCTTACCTGGTTCAACACTCGACTCGACACAACCACTGCTGAGCCGACTCTGGTAAGTCGACTTACACTCAGGTGAGTGGGACCCCGTTCACAGAAGCGACACCTCGAAGACATTCAACGCCGATTGATGACCGCTCGCGAGAGCCTGCGAGTGCTCGACGAGCAGGTTGCGGTTTGGAACGAGGCCCTCGATGATGCCCGAATTCGTTCGTTGGTCTCCGAGACCCCGCTCGTTACGGCAGAATATAACGAGTTGTCTAAACACGTGGTAGCCGCGAACGCCGAAATGATTCGTCGATCCAACGAAGTGCAGAGCCTGGCGGCCGAGCGTGACAGGCTATTGCGAGAGTTACCGAAGGAATAAAATGGATAATCGCGTTGTCATAGCCGACGATGAATCAATCATTCGTCTCGATCTCAAGGAAATCTTAGAGGGCGATGGTTACTTAGTCGTCGGAGAGGCGGCCACGGGTGATGACGCCCTCGAATTAATTCGTACTCTGGAGCCAGACCTGGCCCTACTGGACGTCAAAATGCCCGGCCTCGATGGTATCGAGGTGGCACGCGCGGTAAAGGGAGGTGCGACCCAGGTGGTCCTGCTTACCGCGTTCTCGCAGCGCGCGTTGATCGAGAGCGCACGCGAGGCCGGAGTCGTGGCGTACCTGGTCAAACCCTTTCGGTCCAGTGAGATTTTGCCCAAGCTCGCCGCAATCGTGAATCCCGCTTCAGCTCTGCCCAGCGTGGCAGATGCACCCAGCGTCGACGACAAAATTGAGACCCGTGAAATCGTTCAGCGAGCGAAAGAGACCCTGATGCGTGAACGCGGTCTCGACGAACCCGCTGCCTTTGAAGTGATTCAGCAATCCGCGATGCGTGGTCGCACGCGCATGCGTGACGTAGCTCAGCAAATTCTGAAAGGCGATTTCGTTGGCTGATCAATCCGACCAGCGGCCCCTAGTGCTGTTGGACGGAATGTCTTTGGCATTTCGTGCATTCTTCGCGTTGTCAACCGACATCGCCACCTCGAGTGGTCTGGTCACCAACGCCCTGCACGGTTTTGCTTCGATGCTGCACTCGCTCGTGAGAAGCCAAACACCGCGAGCCCTAGCGGTGGCCTTTGATCTACCCGGCGGAACCTTTCGTGATGAGATGACGCCTGATTACAAGGGGGGGCGAGCTGCGACCCCACCGGAAATCGAGCACCAGTTTGAGTTGATTCGTAGTTTCTGTGAGGTTTTGCACATTCCGGTGCTTGGTGTGACGCACTTCGAGGCTGACGATGTTCTAGCCACTTTGGCCACTTGGGGACGGGATGCCGAGATTCCCGTCGTGGTGGTTACGGGAGATCGCGACTGTTTTCAGCTCGTCGAAGACCCTTTTGTGCGAGTCCTCTACAACCGCAGAGGAGTGTCGGATTATTCCCTCTACGACGAAGCGGGCATCTTCGAACGATGCGGAGTAGAACCCAGTCGCTATCCGATTCTCGCCGCGATGCGCGGAGATGTCTCGGACAATCTGCCCGGCGTGCCCGGAGTGGGCGAGAAAACGGCGGCCAAACTACTCAGCAGTTACCGAGACTTTGACGAGATTTATGAGCACCTCGATGAACTCACGCCAAAACTGCGTGAGAATCTCACCAACTTCGAAGAACGCGCACGCCAGAACGAGCGAGTGATGCGATTGATTCGCGACGTGCCCCTCGACTTCACGTTGCAGAGTCTCACTTTGGGAGGGTGGGATCGCTCAGCTGTTGGCGCATTCTTCGAACGCTTCGAGATGAATTCGATGCGCACTCGCTTTGAGAAGTTGATGAACGATGGACTGCTAGGCGAGTCCGCTACGTCGACAGGTAGCGACGCGGCACTCGTGTCACCATCGCCAATTGCCGCCCAGGTGTACACACGTGCGACCACGCTCAATGACGCGATTTCGGCGTCACGGGCGCTCACTGTACTGCTTCAAGGATCTCGAGTCGGAGTCCTCGACGAAGTGCGCGCGGTCGCAGCAGTGGGTTCCCTCGATGAATTCCTCGGCATGGTCGGCGATCGTCCCTTGGCCGGCCACGACATCAAGGAGATCTTTCGAGCTGGCTTCGAACGTAACGTCACCTTGGCTGAACCAGATGACGACACCGCGATCATGGCGTTCTTGATTGACGCGACGAGTGGCCGCTACGACCTTACCGACGTAGCTCAAAGATTCTTGGGCGAAGTACTTGGTAGTGCCACACCATCGCTATTCGAAGAAAATGCTGACGATGAAGCGTTGTTTGCGCAGTTGGGTGTGGTGGCACGCCTGCGCACCGTACTTCGTAAAGAAATTGATCGTTGGGAACTCGACCACGTCTACCGCACGATCGAACTTCCCCTGGTCGCGGTGTTGGGTCGAATGGAGGCGAGGGGAGTGCGCGTTGATGTCGAGATGCTGCGCACAATTGCATCGGAGTTCACCCAAGAAGCCCAGCGTTTGGATGCGCAAATACAGCAAGTTGCGGGTCACGACTTCAAAGTGAATTCACCACAACAATTGCAGACCGTTCTCTTCTCCGAGTTGGGTCTCACTACGGGAAAGAAGATCAAGACAGGATTTTCCACTGACGCCAGCACGCTCGAGGCTATTTCTGATGAGCACCGAATTGTTCCGCTCATCTTGCGGTATCGAGAGGTCGAGAAACTACGAAGCACCTACGGAGCGCCATTGATTGACGCTGTAGCTCCCGACGGCCGCATTCACGCCCTCTTTCATCAAACGGTTGCCCGAACGGGTCGACTGAGTTCCGAGAATCCGAACTTGCATAACATTCCGGTGCGATCTGCTGAAGGTCGAAGATTGCGATACGCCTTCGTGCCAACGACTGGATGGACACTCGCCGTCGCGGACTACAACCAGATTGAATTGCGCATCCTCGCGCACCTTTCCCAAGACTCAGGGCTCCTGTCGGCGTTCGCAAGCCACGAGGACGTTCACCGCACGATTGCCGGCTCGGTCTTCTCGATCGCACCAACTGAGGTCAGCCACGAGCAACGAGAACAGGCCAAGGCGGTCTCCTACGGACTTGCCTACGGTATGGAAGCCTTTGGTCTCTCCCAGCGTTTAGGAGTACCAGTAAGCGCAGCGAAGGAGATTATGGAGAAATACTTCGCCGGATTTCCAACGTTGCGCCGTTATATGGACGACACCATCAAGTTGGTCCGGAGCCAGGGGTTCTCACGCACCGAATTCGGTCGAATCCGCCCCTTTGCAGACTTAGCCACCGCCGTGGGGCCACAACGAGCCGCCGCCGAGCGCCAGGCCATGAATGCGGGCATCCAGGGGCTAGCGGCTGACATCTTCAAATCGGCCCTTGTGCGCCTTGACCACCGCCTTAGTGACGAGAACCTCAGTGCACGTCTCATCCTCCAGGTCCATGACGAAGTGCTCGTAGAGGCGCCCGTCGATGAAACGTCACAGGTTGAGGTCGCGATCATCGAGGCACTCACTCAGGTGGCCGAATTGAGCGTGCCCCTGGAAATCTCCCTTCACTGGGGTGATTCGTGGGCAGCTGCTAAGGGATAGGAGCCCTCTGATACAGTGGAAACCTGGGTTTACACCGGCGACCCAGCCCTGATCCACTAGTTGGCCCCGGTGTGGTCGCTTGAAAGTAGTTCGTATGTCGGACGGCACCAGCCTCCTTTCCTCAGTTCAGATGGGGACCTTCGACGCCGAGGGAAATTACATTCCCCGCGTCATCACTGAAGACAACATGGTGGGCACGGACCTCACTGACCTGGTGGGTAACTCCGTCCTCGAGTTCGAAGATGGAGACCTCGTCGTTGGCACCGTGGTAAAAATCGACCACGACGAAGTCCTCCTAGACATCGGCTTCAAATCCGAGGGAGTTATTCCCGCTCGCGAGCTCTCTATTCGTAACGATGTCGACCCATCCGAGATAGTTTCCCTAGGCGAGAAGGTCGAATGCCTCGTCCTACAGAAGGAAGACAAGGAGGGCCGTCTGGTCCTCTCGAAGAAGCGTGCTCAATACGAGAAGGCCTGGGCCAACATCGAAGAGCTCAAAAATCGTGATGAGATGGTTAAGGGTGTGGTCATCGAAGTGGTCAAGGGTGGTCTCATCGTTGACATTGGACTACGTGGTTTTTTGCCGGCTTCATTGGTCGAGTTGCGCCGCGTACGTGAGCTGCAGCCCTACATCGGCAAGACTGTCGAAGCCAAAATTATTGAGCTCGACCGCAACCGTAACAACGTGGTCCTCTCGCGTCGTGCCTGGCTCGAGGAGACCCAAAAGGAGCAGCGCGGCGACTTCCTTAACAACCTCAAGCCCGGCGAGCGCCGACACGGCGTCATCTCTTCGGTGGTCAATTTCGGTGCCTTCGTTGATCTGGGCGGTATGGACGGTCTCATCCACGTCTCTGAACTCAGCTGGAAGCACATCGACCATCCGAGCCAAGTCGTGGCCGTTGGCGACGAAGTCGACGTTGAGGTCCTTGACGTTGACTTCTCCAAAGAGCGCATCTCGCTATCGCTCAAGGCCACTCAGTCCGACCCGTGGCAGGTCTTCGCCGACAGCCACGCCGTCGATCAACTGGTCTACGGACGTGTCACCAAGATGGTGCCTTTCGGCGCCTTCGTCCAAGTGGGCGATGGCATCGAGGGTCTGGTGCACATCTCGGAGATGGCCGCACACCACGTCGAGTCACCCGACCAAGTCGTGACTGCGGGCGAAGAACTGTGGGTCAAGATCATTGAACTTGACACCGCACGTCGTCGCATCTCATTGTCCATCAAGCAGGCCGCCGAGGGTGGCGAGGTTTCCGAGGAATACCGCGAGGCATTTGGTAGTCACGCTTACGACACTGAGGGTAACTACATCGGTGGCTTCGAGTACGGCGAGTTCACTCCCGAGACCGAAGCCCAGGCTGCCTGGGCCGAGTACGCCATTGAGGCGGTGGCGAAGTCTCCTGACGCTGACGCCAGCGACGAGGCCGGCGAAGCCTCTGAAGAGACCGTCAACTAGTCCTAGTACGTCGCAAATACCCGCCGGACCCTTAGGTCCGGCGGGTATTTGCGTTCTGGAGGGACAGTGACGCGAGTTGATGTCACACCACACTCAGTACCGTGGAGGAGTGAAACGCATCGCACTTGGCGGAGGAATTGGCGCGGGGAAATCAACGGTCGTCGATCATCTGCGTGCCCGAGGCTACGTGGCGATCGACGCAGATGAGGTGTATCGCGATCTCGTCGCTCGCCAGCAGCCGCTACTCGCAACTCTCGTTGACGCTTTTGGAACTGCCATTTTGACTAGCGACGGAGAACTTGATCGTTCGTTCTTGTCCTCCGTGGTCTTTAGCGACCGTTCCGCGCTCAACCGACTGAACGCCATCACTCATCCGATTGTCGGTCGTGAGATGCGCCGGGCCCTCGACGCCGCGAGTGGCGATGTGGCCTTCGTGGCAATTCCTCTCCTTCGCTCGGAGCACCGTCACCAGTTGGCCCTTGACGAAGTGTGGTCGATCCAAGTCGCATCGGAAGTCGCAATCGACCGACTCGTGTCTCAGCGTGCGATGAGCGTGCGCGAAGCTCGCACTCGTATCGATAGCCAAATGAGCAACGCCGAGAGAGAGTATCTCGCTGACGAAGTGATATGGAATAACGCCGATCGAGACGCCCTGCGCGGTCGAGTCGATGAACTACTGAGAAGTCGCGGACTCGATGTCTCCTGATTTTCTCGTCGAATCTCCATTTCGTCCCTCGGGCGATCAGCCAGCGGCAATTGCGACCTTGGCGCGAGGCGTCGGCGACGGCTTGCGTTTTCAGACTCTCGAAGGTATTACCGGAAGCGGCAAAACAGCCACCATTGCGTGGCTGGTCGAGCGAGTGCAGCGCCCCACACTGATCTTGGAACCCAATAAGTCACTCGCCGCGCAACTGGCTTCGGAACTCAAAGAGATGCTGCCTTCGAATCGCGTGGAGTTTTTCGTTTCTTACTACGACTACTACCAACCGGAGGCGTATATTCCCCGGACCGACACCTTCATCGAGAAGGACAGCGCGGTGAACGAAGAGATCGATCGGCTGCGGCACTCAGCGACGTCCTCACTGCTCACGCACCGTGACACCATTGTGGTTGCGTCGGTGTCGTGCATATACGGCCTAGGTTCACCGCTGGAGTACCGAGACCGCATGTTGCGTCTGGAGGTGGGGGCCGTACACGATCAACGAGTCCTACTGCGCCGTCTGGTTGAGATGCAGTACGACCGCAACGATCTGGTGGTCGACCGTGGATCATTTCGTCTCAAGGGCGATACTCTTGAATTACAGCCCGCCTACTCAAATGAAGCAGTTCGCGTTTCCTTCTTCGGTGATGAGATCGACGAGATCTCCTTCTTCAACCCCGTAACACAGGAGAGACGAGGAAACGTCGACGACGTAACGCTGTTCGCCGCGTCGCACTACGCCACGAGCTCAGAGACTCTCCAAAGGGCCGGTCGTAGCATCGAGGAAGAACTCGGGAACCAACTAGGTCACTTCGAAAAAGAGGGGAAGCTACTCGAAGCTCAGCGCCTACGTTCGCGCACCGAACACGACCTAGAGATGCTCGAGCAAACAGGCATCTGCGCGGGCATTGAGAATTATTCCGCTCACCTAGACGGACGCAGCCGCGGCGAGCGCCCCTTCACGTTGCTGGACTACTTCCCTTCAGACATGTTGGTGGTGATTGACGAGTCACATGTTGCGGTACCTCAGATACGCGGGCAATACGCCGGTGACCGTTCACGCAAGGAGACCTTGGTGGAACACGGTTTTCGCCTACCCAGTGCGATGGACAACCGCCCCCTCAACTTCGACGAGTTCATGGAGATCGTGCCTCAAATGGTCTTCGTGTCGGCCACACCCGGTCCCTATGAGATCGAGGTGTCAGACCAAGTTGCCGAGCAGGTCATTCGCCCCACTGGACTACTCGATCCGGTGATTTCAGTAGTGCCCACGAAGAATCAGATTGACGACTTGCGAGTGCGACTCGATGCGGTCATCGCTCGCGGTGAGCGCGCACTTATCACCACCCTGACCAAGCGGATGTCCGAAGATTTGACTACCTTTTTGGTGAAGGCGGGATATCGCGTTCAATATTTGCACAGCGACATTGACACCGTGCAGAGAATCGAAATTCTTCGTTCCCTGCGCTTGGGCGAGTTTGACATCTTGATCGGGATCAACCTCCTGCGAGAGGGACTCGATCTCCCCGAGGTGTCACTGGTCGCGATCCTCGACGCCGACAAGGAAGGCTTCTTGCGATCACGTTCGGCTCTCATTCAAACCATTGGACGTGCTGCACGCAACGCCAATGGCGAAGCCATTCTGTACGCCGACCGCATCACCGATTCCATGCGTGAGGCCATCTCAACAACCGAACGCCGTCGCCTAATGCAGATCGCATACAACGAGGAGAACGGCATCACGCCCATCACTATCACCAAGAGTGTGGCCGATATTTTGGGTCGTTTGCGCTCAGAGAATGCACCCCAACCTTCTAACAAGGTCCACGGTGTGTCCTCGCTGGAGACAATTGCGTCCGACGACCTCAATCTCGAGATCGCTCGCGTCGAGGACGCCATGCTCAAAGCGGCGGGTGAGTTGCGCTTCGAAGAAGCGGCGGCCCTTCGCGACTACTTGCACACGCTGCAGGTCCAGGGGCTGGGCGATGATCTGCGCCGGCTGGAACTAGACGTCTAGGGACTAGATTCTCACCATGGCGTCGACGATTCGCGTACAGGGCGCTCGCGTTCACAACCTCAAAAATCTCTCGGTCGAGATTCCCCGGGACCAACTTGTCGTCTTCACCGGACTATCGGGATCGGGGAAATCCTCGCTGGCTTTCGATACCATCTACGCCGAAGGCCAACGTCGCTACGTCGAAAGTCTTTCGGCGTACGCCCGACAGTTCCTCGGCCAGATGGACAAACCTGATGTCGACTTCATCGAGGGCCTCTCGCCGGCGATCTCGATTGACCAGAAGACCGCATCACGGAATCCCCGATCCACGGTCGGCACGATCACTGAGATTCACGACTATCTTCGTTTGCTTTTTGCACGCATCGGCGTCGCGCACTGCCACGTTTGTGGACGTACCGTAACCCGTCAAACTCCACAGCAAATCGTCGACTTGGTGCTGACCCACGAAGACGCCGGCCGATTCCTGGTTCTCGCCACCGTTGTTGAGGGGCGCAAGGGTGAATACTCCACTTTGCTCAACGAGCTCGCCGCTCAGGGCTTTAGCCGCGTCCGAGTAGATGGCGTGGTGCATGAACTGAGTGAACGTGATGCCATCAACCTGGCACGTTACGAGCAACACACCATCGACGTGGTGCTGGATCGTCTAACCGTCAAAAGTGCCAATCGACAACGCCTCACCGAATCGGTCGAGGCGGCGCTGAAACTGACGAAGGGTGTCGTCAGTTTCCTCTTCATCGATTCAGATGAACTCATTGCCTTCTCCGAGAGAATGGCCTGCACCCACTGCGGCATCAGTTTCACTGAGCTCGCGCCGCGCGACTTCTCCTTCAATTCGCCTTACGGTGCCTGTCCGACCTGTACCGGTTTGGGTACTCGTTTCGAAGTGGATCCCGATTTGGTGGTTCCCGATCCGAGTTTGACGCTGGCCCAGGGTGCCCTGGCGCCCTGGGGAGGGGCACGATTCAAGTACTTCGACCGACTGATCGCTGGCATTGCCGACCTCGGAGGTTTCGATGTCGACACCCCTTGGTCCAAGCTCAAGGCCAAGGATCGCAAACTCGTGCTACACGGAGTCGACAAAAAATCAGTGCCCGTCAAGTTCCGCAACCGTTATGGCCGGGTCAAGACCTACGAGACCACTTTCAACGGCATCGTCGAGTGGCTCGAACGTAAGCGTAATGAATCCGACGGTGATTGGTCACGCGAGCAAGCAGAGCAGTACATGCGCGAAGTCGAGTGCACTGCCTGTACGGGACAACGTCTCAAGCCGGAAGTTTTAGCGGTCAAAATTCACTCCCACAACATCGCTGACGTCAACTCCATGACTATCGACGAGGCGATCGCACTCTTTTCCACCATGGAGCTCACTGAGCGCGAAACCACCATAGGACGTCAGGTCATCAAGGAGATCGTTGCGCGTTTGACGTTTCTTATGGACGTGGGCCTGGACTATTTGACACTGAGCCGAGCGTCCGCCACCCTCTCAGGTGGTGAGGCTCAACGCATTCGACTCGCTAGTCAGATTGGTAGTTACTTAGTGGGAGTGCTCTACGTGCTTGACGAGCCCTCCATCGGCCTGCACCAGCGAGACAACCGGCGGCTAATTGCCACCTTGGAGCGCTTGCGCGATTTGGGTAACTCGGTCATCGTGGTAGAACACGATGAGGAGACCATCCGCCTCGCTGACTACATCGTCGATATAGGACCCGGCGCGGGTGAATTTGGTGGAAAAGTTGTCCACGCTGGTACGTACAAAGAACTCCTCTCGAATAATGAGTCGATCACCGGTCAGTACCTCTCGGGCGCGCGGTGCATCGAGATTCCTTCGACCCGTCGACCTGGCGATGGCAACCAGCTCGTGATTAAGGGTGCGCGAGCGAATAATTTGCGAGATATCACCGTGAAGGTGCCCCTTGGTCAGTTCGTTGCGGTGACCGGTGTCTCAGGATAGGGCAAGTCGACCCTCATCAACGGTATCTTGTTGGCTTCGCTTGAACGTCAGATCAACCGAGCAAAGACGACGGCCGCAGAACACGACACCATTACCGGAGTGAAGTTCCTCGACAAAGTCGTCGCCGTTGATCAACAGCCCATCGGACGAACACCGCGTTCGAATCCCGCCACCTACACCGGGGTGTTCGACAAGGTGCGCAAACTCTTCGCCGAGGTCTCTGAAGCAAAGGTGCGTGGTTATCAGCAAGGTCGATTCTCCTTCAACGTGAAGGGCGGGCGCTGCGAAGCGTGCGCCGGAGATGGCACCATCAAGATCGAAATGCACTTCTTGCCCGATGTCTACGTCAATTGCGAAACTTGTGACGGTGCGAGATATAACCGTGAAACCCTCGAGATTAAGTACCGGGGCAAGTCCATCGCGGACGTTCTGAACATGCCGATCGCCGAGGCGCTCGACTTCTTTGATCGCCAACCGACCATCCTTCGCCACATCCAGGCCCTGGTCGACGTGGGCCTTGGTTACGTCCGACTGGGCCAACCAGCGCCGACGCTATCGGGAGGCGAAGCACAGCGAGTGAAACTTGCGACCGAACTCGCGCGCCGTCCTACCGGTCACACTCTGTACGTGCTGGACGAGCCCACGACCGGGCTGCACTTCGAGGACGTCAACCGTCTCTTGCATGTTCTGCACCGTTTAGTCGATCAAGGCAATACTGTCTTGATCATCGAGCACAACCTCGACGTCGTAAAGACCGCCGATTGGGTCATCGACCTCGGTCCCGATGGCGGCCGCCGTGGCGGTGTCGTGGTAGGGGAGGGGACGCCCGAAGAAATAGCCCAATTACCCACCGCCACCGGACAGGTGTTGCACGAGGTGTTGACGCAACACGGGAGAAGGTAGTGTTCGCCAAGCCGACGGGGATTCCTCGCCAGAGTGGCTGCTACCTTTTCAAGAATTCTGCCGACACGGTCATCTACGTGGGCAAGGCTCTCTCGCTGAACCAGCGTCTGTCGAGTTACTTTCAGAAGTACGGCGCGCTCAGCGCCAAGACTCAGGCGTTGATGGACGAAGCCGTCTCAGTCGAGTGGATCGTGACGCCGAGCGAGATCGATGCACTGATCCTCGAGAACGAACTGATTAAGCAGAATCAGCCCCGATACAACATGCGGCTGAAGGACGATAAGTCTTTTCCCTACGTCGCCATCGATTCACGCACTGCATTCCCCGTTCCCTACATCACACGAGCTCGACACCAGCGAGGAGTGCGCTACTTCGGACCATTCGTGGACGTGCGCGCGCTTCGACACACGATGGACGAGTTATTGCAGACTTTCCCGCTTCGATCGTGCAGCACGCACAAATGGGATTACCACCAACGTATAGGCCGACCGTGTTTGTTATACGACATCAACAAATGTTCGGGGCCCTGCGTCGGGGCGATCGACATCTCGGGCTACGGAGAATTGGTGGCGTCGTGGGCGCGCTTCTTCGACGGAGACGTACGAGAGTTGCGGTCTCTGCTCCACGAACAAATGGCCGTAGCGGCACAGCAACAGCACTACGAGGCCGCCGCCAAAGCTCGCGATGGTCTGGCCGCCCTCGAGCGCGCCGCCAGCGATCAGAGCATTGTGCTTGACGATCATTCGAATCTCGACGCCGTGGCCATCGCGACCCAAGGAGGTCGCGCTGCGCTGGTGCGCTTTCGCGTGCGCCAAGGCCGGATCATCGGACGGACCGTGCATCACATCGATCGGTCGATGGACGAGAGTGATGTCGAGATCTTCGAAGCCGCCCTTCCAGAACTCTACGACGATCGAGCGTTGATACCCCCGGTCGTTCTCACCAGTGCCGACGTGGCAACCTCCTTGATCGCTGTGCAGTTCCTGGCCGAAGGTCGCGAGCGATCAGTTGAAATTGTGGCACCTCAACGCGGACGACGTCGTCGGGTGTTCGACCTCGCACTCAAAGATGCCCAAGCAGTCATCGATCGTGATTCGCTACGCCGACAAAACGACCACAACGTACGCTCACGCGCTCTTCAAGAACTCGGCAGCGCCTTGGGCCTGCAACAGCCTCCCTATCGAATCGAATGCTTCGACATGAGTCATCTACAGGGAACACATTACGTGGGATCCATGGTGGTTTTCGAAGATGGTCTCGCGAAAAAGGTGGATTATCGCCACTTCAACGTCAAGGAAATCCTGGGTAATGACGACGTGGGAGCAATGCAAGAAGTAGTTGGAAGACGACTGGGATACTGGAACGAGGATCAGTCCCTGAGCAAGTTTCGCCGAGCCAACTTGATCATCATCGATGGTGGACTGCCACAGTTACACGCCGCCGAGAAGGCCGCGGCCGCTCTGGGCCTTGCTCAACAAGTCGAATTCGTAGCTCTGGCCAAACGAGAAGAACTCCTCTACCGGCCGGGATCGAGCGTGCCAATAGCCCTCGATCGCGGATCGGAGTCGCTCTACCTGGTGCAGCGAATCCGTGACGAGGCGCACCGCTTCGCGATCTCGTTTCACCGTTCCAAGCGTGCCAAATCCATGGTGGCGACGCTGTTGGACGGCATCGAAGGACTCGGACCCAAGCGTCGCGAACGACTGATGCTCGAGATGGGCAGCCTCGAGCACCTGCGCGGCGCGACCATGGAGGAACTTTCAGCTCTGGTATGGCTACCCACCAGCGTCGCCCAGAACATCTACGATCATCTACGCGCCCCCAGTGCGCCAGGACTATCGAAGGGATCACGGAACGATGACTGATGTCTTGTTGGTGACTGGCATGTCCGGTGCCGGTCGCTCCACCGTGTCGACCGCCCTGGACGACCTGGGCTGGTTCATCATTGACAATCTGCCACTTGAGCTCATTGTTCGAGTGGGGGAGTTGGCCTCGGCGGGCTCGAAGGACGCGGCTGGTGTCGCCTTCATCGTGGGGCGTTCGGGCAGCGCCCAGCCAGAGGCGTTGCTCAATGTTAAAAATGAACTCGAGTCCATGCACGAGAGCGCCAAATTGCTCTTCCTTGACGCACCCGACGATGTTCTCATCCACCGCTACGAGGGGACCCGACGCCGACACCCCCACGAAGCAGCCACACTCGCCGATTCCATAGCGCAAGAACGTGAGCTACTCCAGGTGATCCGTGACAGTGCCGACATCATTATCGACACGGGGACGATCAATACCAACCAGCTGCGCTCACGGATATCTGAGATATTCATGTCGAGTGACGTTGACGGGTTGCGCGTATCAATGGTTTCCTTTGGGTTTTCCAATGGGTTACCTCGCGACGTCGATCTGGTGTTTGACTGCCGATTCTTGCCTAATCCACACTGGGTGGACGAACTGCGCCCCTTAACGGGACTCGACAAGCCAGTGGCTGAATACGTCTTGCAGCAAGAAGAAGCGCAGCATTTTTTGCACGACGTCGTCTCGATGTTGGAGTGGCAGATACCCGCTTTCGCCAAGGAGGGCAAGTCCTATCTGACTATCGCCATAGGCTGCACCGGCGGACGCCACCGTTCGGTGGCGATTGCTGAGGAGATCCGTCGGAGACTGGGGCTACGCAACTCAGTGTTCCACCGTGATATCACCCGGTAAGGCTCGACGCCCTCATTGACGGGTACAGGACTCCTAACACCGTGCAACTCAGAGCATTGAGCCGAGTATCGCTCCCGAGAAATTACACAATGTGGTTCACCTTGGCGTCATCTTGCGTTCACATTGTCTTCACTTCGTGGACCCCGAAAAATGCCGTGCCCGCGATGTGCCAAAATTGAGAGGCGCAGTCATCGAAGCCTGCACACACTAAACCCGAGAGATTTTGAGGAGATGTCTGTGACAACACGTGTAGCGATTAATGGATTTGGTCGAATTGGTCGGGGTTACCTGCGAGCTTCTTTAAACAACCCCGACATCGTCATTGTGGCCGTCAACGACCTGACCTCGCCTCAAACGAACGCCCACCTTCTCAAGTACGACTCCACGCAGGGCAAGCTCGGTCTGCCCGTCACGGTAAGTGACGAGGGAATGACGGTCGGAGACCACCTGATCAAGGTGCTCGCGGAGCGCGATCCCGCCAATCTTCCTTGGGCAGAGTTGGATATTGACGTCGTCATCGAATCGACAGGCCGCTTCACCTCACGAGACGCTGCGGCGGTGCACTTGAGCGCAGGCGCCAAAAAGGTCATCATTTCAGCACCTGCCACCGACGTGGATGGCACGTTCGTGTACGGAGTCAACCACGACACCTACGACTCCGCTACTCAGCACATTGTCTCGAACGCATCCTGCACCACGAACTGCTTCGTGCCCATGGTCAAGGTTCTCGATGATGCCTTCGGTGTCGAGACTGGTTTGATGACCACCATTCACGCCTACACCAATGACCAAAACCTGCTCGACCTTGCCCACACAGACCTTCGCCGTGCCCGCGCGGCAGCGGTAAATATCGTTCCCTCTTCAACTGGCGCTGCTCGCGCCACCAGCCTCGTGCTTGAAGCAATGAAGGGTCGTTTGGACGGTACCTCTCTGCGCGTACCAGTTCCCGTGGGATCGATTACCGACTTCACCGCCATCGTGCGTTCCACCAGTGTCAATGAGGTCAACGCCGCCTTCCAGGCTGCCGCAGAAGGAGCGCTCAAGGGAGTGCTGGTCTACACCGATGAGCCCATCGTGTCTGAGGACATTGTCGGCACACCAGCGTCGTGCACCTTCGACTCCAAGATGACTCTGGTTCAGCGAATCAACGACGAGCAGAGTCTGGTGAAGATCTTCGGCTGGTACGACAACGAATGGGGCTACTCCAACCGCCTCGTCGACTTGACCTCCGTCGTCGGCCGTTAATCCGTGTCGGCCCCGCTACCCGCTTACGAACGCTGGGAGAATCTCGCTGGGAAGCGAGTACTCGTGCGCGTCGACTTCAATACCCCGGTCGCTGAAATCGACGGGCGACTCGAGGTAACTGATGATTTTCGTATCCGGGCCACGCTGCCACTCTTCGAGGAGCTCCTCGCCAAGGGTGCAACAGTCGTTGCCTGCACTCACTTTGGTCGCCCGAACGGTCAAGTGGTGGAGAAGTATTCCGTCGCTCCGGTTCGTCGTCGTCTCGAGCAGTTATGCCCTGGAGTCGAGTTATTAGAAAATCTTCGCTTCAATCCTGGTGAAGAATCGAACGATCCCGCTTTCGGGGTGGCGCTGGTTGAAGGTTTCGACTACTACATCAATGAAGCCTTCTCCGCGTCACACCGTGAGCACGCGTCGATCATGATTCCACCCACCCTGCTACCGAGCGCGGCGGGTCCCAACCTTCAACGTGAAGTCTCAACGCTTAGCTCTATCTTGGAGGACCCAGCGCGTCCATTTGTAGCAATTGTCGGCGGAGCCAAGGTCAAGGACAAGCTCGGCATCGTCAAGGTGCTGTCGCAAAAGGCTGATCAGGTCATCGTCGGCGGCGGCATGGCGTATACGTTCGAAGTAACTCAGGGTCGCACTATTGGGTCTTCTCTCTTCGATGCGTCGTATCTCGACGTGTGTGGCGAACTCATGGCTGGAGGCAAAATCGTCATCCCCAGCGATGCTCGAGGGCTGCCCCAGGATGCTCCCTTCGGTAACGGAGGCGCGGAGTCGGTCATTGAATGGGGCGAGAATATCCCCGATGGTTACCAGGGTCTCGATATAGGAACCGAGTCCTCAGCTACCTTTAGCGAGATCATCGCTCACGCCGCCACAATCCTCTGGAACGGTCCCATGGGCGTGTTTGAGGACCCTCGGCTCAGTGCGGGTACCGAGGCAGTAGCTCGCGCAGTCGCCGCCTCAGAGGCCGTATCAATCATTGGTGGCGGAGACTCGGTGTCAGCCATTCAAGGTTTCGGCCTGGAGGACCAAGTCAGCTTCGTCTCGACCGGTGGGGGAGCCAGTCTCGAATTCGTCGAGCTGGGAGACCTGCCCGGCATCGCGGCACTACGTGAAAGTAAGTGGAACCAGTCATGAATCGTCCCCTGGTCATCGGCAATTGGAAGATGAACCTCGACTACGTCGAAGCAGTTCATCTCGTTCAGCAGTTGGGTGTGGTTCTCAAGAGCAAGCCCCTTGAACACGTCGACCTGGTGGTCGTACCACCCTTCGTCGACATTCGAAGCGTGACTTCGGTCGTTGAATCCGAGCGTGTTGCTCTCGAGGTGGGTAGCCAGCACGCCTCACTGCACGACGCGGGTGCCCACACCGGCGAGATTTCGGTATCGATGCTGCAGCGACTCAACGTGCGTTGGGTCCTCGTTGGTCACTCCGAGCGACGGGCTATGTACGCGATGACTGACGAAGTAGTTGCCCAGACTCTGCGCACCGTGGTGCGTCAAGGTCTCGGCGCAGTGTTGTGTGTGGGAGAGGAGTTGAGCGTGCGAGAAGCTGGCGAACACCGAGACTTCGTCACCGCCCAGTTGCACGCCGCCCTCGAAGGACTGGACGAGAAGTCTCGGTCCTTGGTCACAATTGCCTACGAGCCCGTGTGGGCAATCGGGACGGGTCTGACGGCTTCGACCGAGCAGGTGCACGACATGACTGAACACATCAGAACCGTGGCGGCGTCATTGTCACTCGATGAGACCCGTGTCCTCTATGGAGGTTCGGTCAATGCTGACAATGCAGCGGCCCTAATGACCGAGGGCCACGTGGACGGATTCCTGGTCGGTGGGGCGTCGCTCAAGGCCGAATCTTTCCTAGTAATCGCCCAGGCCGCAAACGACTGCTACGATGGCAAGCGCTAATCGGAGGTCGTGATGTTCACGTGGTCATTCATAGTTATTGAGGCAGCCTCGGCGATCGCTTTGATCTTTCTGGTCTTGTTGCACTCGGGTCGTGGTGGTGGAATTTCTGACCTGATGGGTGGTTCAGTGAACTCCATGGCCGCTGGTTCCACGGTGGTCGAGCGCAATCTTGACCGCATCACCATTGCCGTGGCGCTTGTCTTCACCTTCGCCACGCTGACTCTCGACCTGCGTCTTCAGTAGGAACAATGATCCCTCGCGGGTCGGGTCGCCGGGTTGCCCTGGTGGTCGTCATCTCGGGGCTCGTTGTGGTGGCTGCGACGCTGCTGGTCTATCGGCGCCCACCGATTGCCGAAGGCCCCGCCAATCCCGCCACTTCCACTTTGACGCTCTCGTTGCCCGGGCCCTTCAATGGATGTAGCATCCTGAGCCCCGCGATTGACGCTTCCAACGCCGCCATTCTTGATCTCATTCGACCTTCCGCATTCCTCGTGGGTCCCACGAACGTCCTTTCGGGAGAGGGCGGTGCGATCGTGTCAGCAGAACTCATCTCGCTTCACCCGGAGAAAGTCGTCTACAGCGTCGACCCGCGCATGAGATGGAGTAATGGTCGGCCATTTAGCGTCAATGATCTCATTGCGTGGTGGCGTAGCGCCCGCCTGCTACAAAGTATTAACGGCGATGGCTATCGCCACATCACTGCGATGGTGTCGAACAAGGCTCACACGACGGTCACCGCCACGTTCGCGACTGATTTTGCTGATTGGAATCTACTGTTTCGCGATGTCGAGCAGTCTGGAACGACGAGATCGTGTGCTGTAAGTCAACTCAGCGATCAACCTTCGTTGGGTCCCTATGTAGTGCACAGTGTCAACCCACAAAAGATCGTCTTGTTGTCCAATAGCGAATGGACGAACAACTACAACCGCTTCCACCGAGTCATAATCACATCAAACAACGTACTGCCGGGGAATTCATCCAAATATTTCGTCGAATACGCTCCGGTCGCTACGAAATCACTGGTGGAGGATCTGGTGTCGCACCCGCGATACATCGGTCAGTTCGCGAATTCGAGTGATATTGAGGAACTCACTTTTAGCCCACACGGCGTGATTACCTCCAATCGCTCACTGCGAACCGCCCTGTCATGGTTACTCGATCGCAAAGCCATTCTCGATAAGCTTTTCGGATCTTTCACTTTCACTCCTTCGGTGCCCACATCGGCCCTTTTTTCCCAGGGTCAGGCTGACTACCCGCTGGCGCAACCTGTAATTAAGCCCACTTCGTCAAATGCTGCGATTGTCGACCCCTCCCAGGATTGCCGATCATGTGCGCTGACAATGTTGAATCGATCGGGCTTTGTCTACTCTTCTCATCGATGGCACGATGCCAATGGCACCGTCCTGAGTCTGAAGCTCGCCGTGGGCCCAACACCCCTAGACCAGGCCTCCGCTACCCTCGTATCGCAACAGTGGAGGTCCCTCGGCATTGTCGTGAAATTGCTGTATGCGCATTCTGACGCTCTCGCGGCGAATATGGCTGCGGTGGGGACCGTCAATGTCGCCGTATTCGACCACCCAACTTCCACCACTCCGTGGACAAGCGCGAGATCCTGGGACCTCGCCCCCTACCTCGATGCATATCCCACGGGCGTGATTTCCGCCAGCACAAATTATCTCTTCATGCTGGCCCAAAGGACTTTCAATCCCACCACCGCGGCACTCACGTGGTTAAAGATTGACCATCAAATTCTGTCGAATTTCTGGATCCGTCCACTATTCACAGTTCCTTCACTTATTGAATATTCAGGACCTTTGGCCAATGTCGTACCCTCACTTTCACTGAGCGGACTCGTCGATCAGGTTTCGAATTGGGGAATAGTGCTTCCATCAACTCCCACCACGGTGAAATCTTCAACCTCAGCCATCGGTTAGACTAGGTACCCACGTCGAAGTGGCGAAATGGCAGACGCGTCAGCTTGAGGGGCTGGTGCCCTTATGGGCGTGCGGGTTCAAGTCCCGCCTTCGACACCAACATTCTCCGCTACCTTGAGGTCGGCCTCTGATCAGTCCCCAGTGTGATTGCGTAGAGGCTATTTAGGCGGTTCTTAAGCCGCAGGTCAGAACGGACCCAGGACTCATCGATACCATCGTGAGTAAGTTCCATCGCGACCAATGGGATTCGACGGCTGCTCTCCTGGTGGATCACTCTGCGCCCGAATGCCGTGAAGCGGTATGGACACAAGCGTTGGCGTTCATCAATGCCGGTCATCATGACGATGCCCATCTGGTGGCCAGCGTGCTGGTTGTCGAGTCCGATGGACGGGTCCTGTTCGCCCGCCACCGCCGCTACGGTCAATGGGGTCCTATTGGCGGACACTCCGAATCCGGTGACGCCAGTCTTAGCACCTCTGCGGCACGAGAACTCCTCGAAGAAGCGGTACTCGTAGCACGCGTCCACCCGGCGCCCATCGATGTCCGTCTCTCGTCCTGCCGATGCCGGACCGCCACCG
>JABEUQ010000010.1 GCA_013044265.1 Acidimicrobiaceae bacterium | reverse complement strand
GTACGAGGTCTGAAGGACAACCGTTTCGAGTGTTCGTTTTGTCTCGCAACGTCGAGGAGGGATCTGTGACGCTCGACCGTCCGATTGTCAACACCACGAAGGTAGCGTCCGGTCGGACGTGGGCCTGGACGATGGCGCAGCGGTACACCCGCCTGACTGCGCTGACGACGCCGGGCCTAGCAACCACGTCGGACCTTGAGTCCGCGGGCGGGTGAATCGCCGTTGACGTCAATTCTGGCAATCGACCCTGCTTGGACAGCGGACCAGCCAAGCGGGATTGCCTTGCTGAACGAGGTGGCTCACGGTTGGCAGTGCTTGGCTCTTGCGCCGAGTTACGAGCAGTTCATGGCGCTCGCGGATGGGTTGCCCGTGGATTGGTCGACGCAACCCACCGCATCCTTACCGGTCGCTGCCGAACTGCTCGGTGCGGCGCAGCGTATGTTGGATGGTTCTGCCGTTGACCTCGTCACCATCGATATGCCGGTGTCGATGAGCCCCATTTCTTCTCGACGAGCGGCGGACAATGCCATCTCACAGATGTTCGGCGGCCGGGGATGTGGGGCGCACTCGCCGAGTGTCACTCGACCTGGCTCCATCAGCGATGTACTGTGCACAGACTTTCGTGACATGGGATATCCCCTTGCAACGTCGACGGCATCACCGGGAATGACTCCCGCGCTTATCGAGGTGTATCCACATCCAGCCTTACTTGTCCTAATGGACGCCCCTTACCGGCTGCAGTACAAGGTCTCCAAGACTGGTCGATATTGGCCGAAGTTGCCACCATCTGAGCGGCGCCGAAAGTTAGTCGAGATGTGGTTCGATATCTGTCAGATACTAGGAGAGACCTTCGCCTGTGCAGAGCTACCCATGCCGACAGCGTATGAGGCAGAACAATTTCGAACGGCAGAACTAAAGCGCTACGAGGACGCGTTGGACGCCCTCATCTGCGGGTGGATCGGAGTGCGGTACTTGGAGGGACATTGCACCGCCTTCGGAGATGAGACAGCCGCTATTTGGACGCCTTGAACCATTGATCGCCCCGACCAATCTTGGTCCGTCGCCCGTACTTCGTTTCGCGAATTTTGCGGCAAAATCGAAGCTTGTCAGCGTCTCGATAAGGGAGCAATTCTTTCCGTCTCTCCACGATCACGTATCCCTCACTGCCGGACTCGCTTCGTCAAGGCTAGAAACTAAGGGGCGTTAATTGCTAGTACGGTCTTGACATTGGGAGTTCACATCGATGTTCTTGCCCGCCCTGATGGGCGGGCAAGAACATCGGAAGAGTGGGAGGAACCGGAATGGCAACGAGCTACTACCGAGTGATGCTCGGCAAGAGCAGCCAGTACGCCAGCGAGTGCCTTGCGGGTGGGTTCATCGGAGCGGACTTCGGCATCGTCGGAGATCTCACCTACAAGCTGCCTGATGAGTGGCGCGCCTTCAACAAGGAGTACATCCCAGTAGTCATGGCCGCCGACCCTGACAAGACCAAGATCGGTGCCGGCCTCGCCTGTGGCGCACTGTGGACCATCGCAAAGGGAATCCTGAGGGACGATATCGTCCTCTGTCCCGATGGCAACAGGGTCTACCGGGTAGGTCGCGTGGTCGGTGAGTACTACTACGCCGATGGCCAAGTTTTGCCACATCGACGCAAGGTCGAATGGCTAGAAGAGTCAATCCCGCGTGAGTCGATGAGTGAGGCATTGCGGAATTCCGCTGGTTCGATTGGGACATGCTCCAATGTCACGTCGTACGCCGAAGAGATCGAAGGATTGTTGGGCAAATCAAGTCCGGGCACCGGATCAACCTTCATAGTGAACGATCCCGACGTCGAGGACCCTTCGGCATTCGCTCTCGAAGCGCACCTCGAAGACTTCCTCGTGAAGAACTGGGCGCAGACACTCTTGGGCAAGGAGTTTTCGATCTACACGGAAGAGGGCGAGGTCATCGGCCAACAGTACCCAACCGATGCTGGCATTATCGATATCCTTGCAGTCAGCCACAACGGTAAGCGTCTCGTCGTCGTTGAACTGAAGCGTGGCCGCGCCAGTGACGTCGTTGTCGGGCAGACACTGAGGTACATGGGATTCGTCGGCGAGCAGTTGGCCGGTGAAGGCCAAACGGTAGAGGGGGTCATCATAGGGCTGGAGGACGATCCCAAACTCCGCTGGGCCCTCGTACCAGTCCCGGCGATCACGTTCTACAGGTACCGGATCGACTTCCAACTACTTCCGACATGATGCGGTACAAGCGCAGATCGGCTTCGAATGCGAATAGGGACTATCTGCGGAGCGGTGTGTATAAGCCATCGGGTGCAAGAGTGAGAAGGGGAGGTGGTGGTGAGCGAGTTTGAAGGTCGTCGCGGACGACCATGGCAGATTCCCACCGGCGGACGGGGTTCGTTCACTGCAGACGCCAGTTACCTCGGGAAAGGTCGGACGCCGCTCGAGGTGGCGGTCGCCCGTGCCACGAAGTCGCCGAACGATGGTGATGTCCGGAACCTCTGGAAACGCCGCAAGGGCAACACGCCGAGCCCCTTGCTCTTGATCGTCCTCTGGCCGGACGCGGGTGGGGAGCGCGCATCAGTTTGTGGTCCCAGCGGTGACGAACCTCCCGTCTACGCCAACCGTGATCCAGATCAGATCTTCCGTGTCGCCTCCCTCGCCCTTGACGAAACCGATCATCACGCCGCACGACGAGTCCTAGATGGCTACCTCCCTCAAGATGGTGGGGTTCGTAACCACTCACTCTTCGCCAGTCATCATCTCTTTGAACGCATTCCCCTCCGCGCGGATTGGAGCGACCTTTGTCGATCATCGGTGGAACTCCTACCCTTGCGACGCCAGGAACTTGTGGAAGCGCTCGGCTTCACCGTGGAGCCCAGTGGTCAAGCGACTTTGCTCCGCGCCGACGGTCAGGCTCGCGCCATGGCACTCTTCCTCGACGACTCAGAGAACCCCGAGGCCGTGAGCACCCGCTTCAACGGCATGACCCCTGTGTCGTGGGCCATCGCCCGTGCCACGTCCGACAACATCCCTTACGTCATCGTTACGCGGGGCGACCAACTGCGGATCCACACCGCCAAGCGTGAAGCTTCCCAACGTAGTGGTACGTATGTGGAACTCAACTTACCACTACTGACAACGAGTGACGCGGGCTATCTACGACTGTTGTTCTCGGCCGAGACCTTGCGTGACGGGGGTGAGTTTGACAGGATCCTCGCCGAGACGAAAGACTTCGCACTTGGGCTTGGAGACCGGCTTCGCAACCGTGTCTACGACAAGGCGGTACCCGCCATCGCAGGCGCGCTGATTGCGCGGCACGAGGGCGCTGGGGGTGCGACCGATTCCGAAAGTCTCTCCACCTTGTACAACCAGACCCTCTTGGTGCTGTTTCGACTCCTGTTCCTCGCCTACGCCGAGGACCGCGGCCTGCTTCCTCTTGATTCGAATGACCTCTATCGCCAGCAGAGCCTCAAGGGCCTCGCGAGACAGATTGCCGACTTGGCCAACCAGTTTGGAATTGAAGAAGTCCCCTTCGACGATTCCGCAACGGACTACTGGGACCAGGT
>JABEUQ010000002.1 GCA_013044265.1 Acidimicrobiaceae bacterium | reverse complement strand
CGGTGCTCGACCTGACCGCCGGGTGACCTACGCGGGGCCCCTGCTGCTCTCGAGCGAGCACGTCCTGTCCGGATTCGACTGCGGAACGCCGGCGCTCAACGAATGGCTTCTCCGCCGTGCACTCACCAACCAGTCCGCCGGCACGAGCCGTACGTGGGTGGTCACCGATATCGAGACCGGACGGGTCGTGGCGTTCTACGCCTCATCGACCAGTTCGGTCCTCCGATCGGACGCACCCATGCGAATTGGTCGTAACCAACCGGAGCAACTCCCTGCACTCCTTCTCGCTCGGATGGCAGTCGACGAAGGGCACAAGGAGAATGGTCTCGGTGCCGCCCTGCTCAAGCACTTCATGCTCAAGGCAATCGAAGTAGCTGGATCCGTCGGCGTCCGGCTACTCCTCGTCCATGCCAAGAACGAACACGCCAAGAGCTTCTACCTGCATTTCGGCTTCACGGAGTCGCCGGTCGACCCGCTGACGATGATGATGCTCCTGCCGAAGATGTAGAAGGCGCCGGTTGTCCGGTCGATAGCCGCTCATCGAATTCGAAACTTCGTCAGTTACCCTGCAGTGTTCAGGCGGTGGTCGGTCCGACGGTTCGCGCACCGTCCGGATTGCCGTCGTGTTCGTGCAGCTCACACAGTGGGCGCTGCAGGACTCGAACCTGCGACCTCAGACGTGTGAAAGTGTTTAGAACCTTTTCACCGGACGACGCGAGACAACGACATAGCACTTGACGAGGAACAATGCAGTGCGAGACGACGTGAAACAACGGCACGCGACGCGATTTGTGGAGCATTGTGTGGGGCAAGATTAACGCGGCCCGTAATCGAATGAGGCGTTCGCTCCACTGCACGAGGATCCGTGAAGCGCCGAAGGACGATGCAACGATCTAATCTCGAATCACTTCGACGTCGACTTGGAGGGCCCTGTAAACGGGTAGAGCTCGTGCATCTCGAGTAAGAAGGACCAGACCACTCTCGGCTGCTACCGCTCCAACGAGCGCGTCGTACACCGATCCACCGGCGATTCCGAGGCTCGCGAATGTTCGCAACAGTGCTTCGGCGGTCGACGTTGTCAGGAACTTGATCGATGGGAAATTCGAGTTCATCAGCCGCACTGCGGCTTGCGGAGATCGGCGAGAAGGCGGAGGCAGTCGCGTGAGGACCGAGAATGTCTCGAATGCGGCATGACCCGCCAGACCCAAGCTACGGTTGCCGATGGCACGAAGGGTAGTTGCGTGGTGCTCATGATCCTCGACAACGACGGCGACTGCCACACTCGTGTCCACCAGAACGTCCACACCACTACTTTTGATCGGCATCTCTCAACTCCCGAACAAACTCATCAGTGATGATGGAATGGGAAGAGGGGATGACGAGGCGACCGCCTTTCTCAACGAGCGTGTCATCAAAGACCGGTTCGACGCGAAGTGAGGCGCCATCCGCTGTGATCTCGACTTCGCCGGAATGAAGTCCTAGTCGGTCCCGTAGCGCCTTCGGAACAACCAGACGGCCCGCCTTATCAATGGTTGTTCTCATACCATAAGCATACCAAATGAATGGCATCAGAGGATGATCCAACGACTTGCGCTACACATAGATTCGTGAGTACTTTTCAACTAACACATTAGTGGAAAAGGGGTTTGGGTGATCGAATTTCAACTCGATGCAGGTTCCGGGGTCGCCACCTATCTCCAACTCGTCCAGCAAATCCACCAGGCTCTGCAGCTCGGCCTCCTTGAACCGGGCGACCAGTTGCCGACCGCGCAGAAAGTGGTCGCGAAATTGGCGATCAACCCGAATACGGTGCTGAAGGCATACCGGGACCTTGAACGCGAAGGACTGGTCCAACCTCGACCGGGCGTGGGCACTTTCGTCGTCCGATCGCTTCCCGGCACCGATCCCGCCACGCTCAATCGGTTTCTTGCCACGTTGACCGACTGGCTCAATTCGGCACGCGCCGCAGGACTCGGTCCCGCCGACATCGAGGCAATCTATCGCACCACGATTCGCAACTACTTCGCGGAAGCCGTGGCATGACCGCGGCGCTCGGGACAAAGGGCTTCTCAAGCAGTACGGGCGCCGCTGGGCGCTGCACGACTGCACGCTTTCAATTCCGACTGGCAAAGTTGTTAGTCTCGTCGGGCCAAATGGGGCAGGCAAGACCATGCTGCTCCATCTCGCCGTCGGGTTGCTCACACCCACAGCGGGCACAGCCACCGTTCTCGGCGGGCGCCCAGGCTACGGATCGTCGAAACTTGCACAGGTGGGCTTTGTAGCGCAGGCCACGCCGACGTATACAGGACTCTCGATCGCCAAGCACCTCAAGATGGGCGCCTAGCTGAATCCGACCTGGGACGGAGATCTCGCCAAGCGCCGTATCGAGGAGCTCGGACTCGATCCGCGCCAGAAAACCGGGTCGCTGTCTGGCGGCCAGCGCGCCCAGGTCGCCCTTACATTGGCAATCGCTAAACGTCCTGAGCTTCTTCTCCTCGATGAGCCGGTGGCCGCGTTGGACCCGCTAGCCCGTCGTGAATTTCTACAAGGCCTCATGGAAGTCGTGGCCGAACACGGCGTCACCGTCGTGCTCTCTTCGCATCTCGTGGCGGATCTAGAACGAGTCTGCGATTTCCTCGTCGTGTTGGTCACCTCAAATGTTCAACTGGCCGGAGAAGTAGACACATTGCTGGCGTCGCATCATCGACTATCCGGGCCCCGCCGCGACCCGCGGAGCCTCCCGGCGAGCCAGCACGTGATCGAGGAGAGCCACACCGATAAGCAGTCGACGCTCCTCGTTGGTAGCGACGGGCCGATCCTCGACCCGGCTGGGACCGTAAAGCCGGTGACGCTCGATGACCTGGTGCTGGCCTACATGGGCCAGGCACGCGACTCCGAGCGCGCGCCCCAACCGGGATTGAGCGTGGTTCGATGATTCGGTTCGCTTGGCTTCAATTTCGCGTACAGGCGGCGATTGCCTTTGGCGCGCTGGCGGTGCTCGCAATGGTGTTGGGTGTGACCGGACCACACATCGCCCAACTCTACGACACGACCGTCGCGACGTGTGGCGCGCACGGCGACTGGTCCTCGGCGATCGCCACCTTCCAATCCAGTTGCCGCCTGCTGCAAGATCTCGGAAACGTCGTCATCGTCATCCGCGCCCTGATCGGAATCTTCTGGGGCGCGCCGCTCGTGGCGCGCGAGTTGGAGACCGGCACGAACCTCTTGGTATGGACACAAAGCGTGACTCGCACACGCTGGATTGCAGCGAAGCTCTGCCTGGTCGGTCTCGCCAGCATGGCCGTCGCCGGGCTTTTCAGCCTCATGATCACGTGGTGGTCGAGCCCATTCGACCGGGTCGGTATGACTCACTTCCCCGTGTTTTCAGAACGCGGCATCGTGCCCATCGGTTACGCCGCCTTCGCATTCGCGCTCGGAGTCTCGGCCGGTGTGCTGATTCGCAAATCGTTGCTCGCAATGGCGATCGCTCTCGTGGGCTTCGCCGCCGCTCGTGTGGCCGTTACGTTTTGGGTGCGACCAAACCTTGAACGCACGATTCACACGAATTCCCCTCCCTGCGTATGACTTCTGACATGGGCTTCAATCAAACGAACAACGGGCCATTGAGTGTGACTGGCGGCCACCCCGGAGACTGGGTCTTCTCCGACTGAATTGTCGACAAGGCTGGTCACGCAGTTGGCGGGAACTTCCTCAGCAAGGGAGCTTGTCTCCAAAGCAGGGGCTCGGCCGCCTGCATAGGCAAACTCCGGGAGGTGCTCGTCACCACCCGGAATAGAGCCAAGGGCTTCTGCAATGCGCTTCACTGAGGCCCGCTTTGGATCACCGGGCCAAGCAGGTTCCTGAAACTTCACGTCCGTATCTCTCCAATCGAGATTCAACACTTGAGAGAAATCCTCCTGGTGGCGAAGACGGACGCGCCCGTCTACCGCCGTGCGGTCGAAGCGCTCAATAGCAAGGTATGTCAACTGACCCGTCTTGCGTATCTCACTCGCATACCTAGACAGACCGATGCGCTGTGTCAACAGGTGGCTGTAGTGCTCATCGAATATTTGATGCGGTCAATGGATCGGACTTGGGGTCGCCGCCGGCGTGCACGACGATATGGCGCTGAGCGATCTGAGCGTGGTGAACGATCTTTTGATTGAAATGAGGCGACAGCGACTAACACTGACAGAACGAAGAGGTGTACTCCAAGGCCGAACTCGCAGTATCCAAGAAGTCGTGCAGCGCCTGTACACCACGGTGCCGCATCGATCGATGACTGGCTCTCCTGGGACAGTTCCGTTACCCGAAAATCGCACGCTCGTCACAGTCGACACCATTTACGGTGCGACACAATTCACAGAATTTCTTGCACACCCTGACCCGACAACAAGGGGTCGGTAAATCTACAGTTCCGGCGGTGCGAGGCGGACGTCCGATTCGACGTTCTCCCGCGGCGTGAACTCACCGGAACTTTGCCGCGGCCCTGAGGCGCGGCGCGACTGCGGCAGCTTGGTCCGTCTTGTTGTACTAGTTCGCAGCGACGGGTCCGAGTTATAGCCATAACTCGCGTACGGGTTCAAGATCGCCGACCCAAAGAGGGCATCTTTCTCTGCGCGACTAAGTCGAGCGAGATCAGCCGCTTCATCCCAGTTCGAGCGAACGGTCTCAACAATGTGATCAACAATCTCGATTGCCCGGCTGCGATCGAGCCCGTAGTCCGCCGCTGCATCGACGCAAACAGCGAACTGACTCAGACGAGCACCGTCAGTACCTATGGCCATTGCCTGGGCCGTTTCTCCGCCGGAACGAAGTTGCGGGCAAAGGTCGTATGCGGGGGTGAGTTCTAGGTGTCGGCCATCCCAGAAGGCGGCATGATTTCGAGCGTGGTCATCATTATTCCCAATGGCAACATTGAAGACGATTCGAGTAAACAGTTCTCGCTGTGAATCCGCCGGATGCGCACTCCACCGACGCAGGACCTCAGCCAGGTCCGGGTACGTCGCGTAACGGGCGACCATTTCATCGAGGTCCAGCATCGTGAGGCCCGAGACCATTGGTCGACGAGCCTCACCGACCCGATCGAACCGCTCAACAAGCAGCACCTCCTTGCCAAGGGACGTCACGAGATGGCTCTGCGGTACGTCAAGCTCGGCTCGACGAGCGAGTTCCATACCAACGGCTTCGGCCTTCATCACCGGATACGCATCGTGACTGGATGAGAATTTCGCTACATACTGACGACATCCACTTTCGATGAGCGCCTTGGGCCGGGCACCACCTATCGATGAACCACGTAGTAGGACATCCGACAACTCGCGAGAGAGTTCTCCTCCCTGATCGAGTATGTCGGCGGCGCAGTGTAACTCTTCGAGTGTTGCGGTGTCAGTTCGAGCAACATATTCCGTTGGCGACGCCTGAAAATCCAGAGCGCCGATTCTGTTCGAACCCGAGTCGGCGAGATAGGTCAATACGTCGATGATGCCGGTTTCGCCATCGCGGCCAATGTGTCCTCGCTGACGTGCGAAGATGACGCGCTGCCCCCACGCATCGGGACCGGCGTCCCGGATGCACGACGCGATCGCTTTCCCGCCAATAGGAAGGAAAGTGCCCGGGCGTAAAGGCAGTTCAGGTTCGTACAGAGAAATCGCCGACTCGTTCCTGAGGTAGCTCTCGGCATACGTGAACGCGACAGTTTCGGTCCCCTCGACGCGGTCAAGTCGACCAGCCACTACCGGGTCGGTGGCGCGGGAAAGCCACACCCAGACGTAGAGCGGGGAGTTAGAAGTTGGCATCGAACTGGATTTCCTTCGCCCGCACTCGGTCAGGAAGCAGCGCAAGCCGGTCTCGACCGTCACGAAGGAGTTGAGTCAACTCGGACTTATCTGCGCTGAACAGTGGGATTCCAAGCACTGACGCAGATTCAAAATAGGTGCCGAGGCTGACTGTGGGCTCCCCACGTTCGATGCTGTACACGGTGCGCGGCGACACACCAATGGCCTCTGCCAATTGGTTGAGCGTCATGCCGCGGTCGCGTCGACCCTGCGCAATTAGGTTTCCCAAGACCTTGGCCGCGGTCGACGCCGTCCGGCCCACTGAGTGCACTCTTCCCTTCATGCATCTCAGTATAGAGCAATATATTACCGCTTAAATTCATTTATAGGTAATATTTTGCTGGTTCTAGTCACACCGAGCAGCAAACTTCCAATAAAATAGCTCTTGTGACTCGTCCGCGTAGGTCGCATTTACCGCTTGACGATTGATGGACCTTGGGTAACACAATAAGAACCGGTTGGCCATCGTTCAGGGTCTGGCAATTCGGCCTATCCCCTAAACTTTTTGCTACGTGGGCGACGCTAATCTGTCCAACGCATAGTTGCTATCAGATTAGGTGAACTGCTATCATGAAGTAATGAAGCAGATAATAACCCGAGTTGATGACGACTTGGCTGACGCACTTAAACATCAGGCCAGCCGAACTGGTGAATCCGTGAACTCTTATCTCACTCGACTACTGCGCGCTGCGGTGGCGGGACCAGGCACACCACGCCACGAATGGAAGGTGGCGGCGATCTCCAACGGTCGACTGATGTCACGTACGAATCTGAACGGTAGGGTTCGCAATCGAACAAAGGGGCCGGGCAGCAGACTCCACACGCCCTCTGGCTACGCAAGCAATGCCGTGAGCGACGGTCGCGACGAAGGATGATCATCTTTGCGGATACGAGCGCTATCGGGAGTGCCTACCTAGGCGACGAAGCCCTCGGGCGTTGGATCAGCGATGTCATTTTTGATGGACCCGATCCAGTAGTGATTAGCGAGTTGACAGACGTTGAGTTCGCAAGTTTGCTTGTGCGCGCGAAGTCCGATGGTCGTATCATCGCAAGCGAAATGGCCGAGTGCCTGGCAGCGTACAAGGAGCATACTGCCGACGACGGCCCAATCGGAGTCGTCCCAATTACCCACGATTCCTTCAGCAGGGCCCAACAATTCGTTCTTCAAGTCTCAATTCGCACGCTCGATGCTTTGCACCTCGCTACGGCGCAACTTTTAGCTGACACAAACGATGACAGCGTAGTTGTTCTGACTCTCGATCACCGGCAAGCTGTCGCAGCCCAGGCACTTGGATTGACCCTGTACGACGGGCCTGCCAAATAGTCATCCTCGGTTCGCGCATTCCAATTTTGTGGACCTTGGGTAACACAATAAGAACCGGTGTTTTTCTGATTGATCTTCAGTAACTGCTCATAGACAATCAGTACTATAATGGAGGCATGACGAATCAAGTGGACAACTCGACCGGAAAGCTCCTTCGAGAGGCGCGCATCAGCGCCCGACTGTCGCAGACCGAAGTCGCACGTCGTGCTCTG
>JABEUQ010000087.1 GCA_013044265.1 Acidimicrobiaceae bacterium | reverse complement strand
GTTGTGCACCAAGAGCAAGATCGCTGATAACAAGTTCGCTCCGGCGAGGTCTGGCGGGTCGTCGCTCGTTGATGAGTCACACGTCGTCGCGTCGTCATCGGGCTCCTGTCCGACCTGCGGGAAGCTCTTCTTGCCCGGACAGACGAGTTGTGCCAGTTGTGGTTTCCAGATGTGATGTTCCCAGACCGACCCCATCGCTACGACAGAAGTTGATCAGTTGACTCCCATTCCCGTCATTGAAGTCTCACGTCTCACCAAGCGATTCGGTGACCTCGTGGCGGTTGACGGTCTGGAGTTCTCGGCGTCCTCGGGCGAGGTGACTGGCTTCCTCGGACCCAACGGGTCGGGCAAGTCAACGACGTTGCGCGCCATCGTGGGACTGAACCTCCCCACGAGTGGCACCGCCACCGTCAACGGGGTGAACTACCGCGACCTCGCGTACCCCCTGCGCCACGTGGGGGCGTTCCTGGACCCCAAGTCACTGCCCAAACGGCTGCGGGCACGCACCTACCTGCGCATACTCGCGACCTCCAACGACATCGCGAGATCGCGCGTCGAGGAGGTGCTCGACTTCGTTGGTATCGCGTCGGTGGCGAACAAGCGGATCGACGAGTTCTCCCTCGGTATGGCCCAGCGTCTCGGTATCGCGGTCGCCCTGTTGGGTGACCC
This sequence comes from Acidimicrobiaceae bacterium, assembly GCA_013044265.1. GTDB lineage: Bacteria > Actinomycetota > Acidimicrobiia > Acidimicrobiales > RAAP-2 > RAAP-2. The sequence goes on along the minus strand of JABEUQ010000087.1, from coordinate 6,220 downwards.
CGAGGTGCTGATCTTCGACGAACCCATGAACGGCCTCGACCCCGACGGCATTCGTTGGATACGCCAGGTGTTCTCGTCGCTCGCGGTCGAGGGTCGCACGGTTCTCGTGAGTTCACACCTCATCAACGAGGTCGCCACCGTCGCGCACCGCGTGGTCGTCATCGGTCGGGGTCGACTCCTGGCCCAGGGGACGGTCGACGAACTCACGGTGCGCATCGATGCGGCAGTGGCCTTCTCGTCGCACGACAACGAGGGTCTCGTCGCGCTCGTCCGGGGTCGCGGTGGAACGGTGACGCGGTCCGAGGAGAATTCGGTGACGGTCTTGGGGCTCGACGCAGACACCATCGGTCAACTTGCCATGGAGGCGCGCATCGTGCTCACCCAGCTGGTGACACTGCGCGACTCGCTCGAAGACAGCTACTTCGAGTTGACCGAGCAGTCACTCGACTTCTCGGTGGGTCACTGACGTGGGTAGTCTCGTGTCGATCGTCCGTGCCGAGTGGCTGAAACTTCGTTCCTACCGTTCGGCATTCGTGTCACTCGCCGTCTTCGTGGCACTGGGCGCGGGCTTTGGCGCATTGACGGGATGGGGCACGCACCACGCGTGGGCGACCATGGCGCCGGTGAGCCGCGCGACGTTCGATCCGCTCGCCACGAGCCTATCGGGTATCGCCCTCGGACCGATTGCCCTGGGCGGCCTCGCGGTGGGCTTCATCACCAATGAGTTCGCCACCGGCCACCTGCAGGGGACCCTGCTCGCTGTGCCCAACCGGACGCGCCTGGTGCTGAGCAAGATCGTGGTGCTCGGCGTTCCCGTGGCGCTGTTCGCGATTCTCACCAGTTTCGCTGCGGTCCTAGCATTCAACGCCACGATCGACCTGGCCCACGAACGAGTGGTCTTCGCTCACCCCGGGGTGACGCGGTCGCTGGTGCTGGCCGGTCTCTACATAGCCCTCGCGGTCGTCTTCGCCTTCGCGATGGGCTTACTACTGCGCAAGACCGCACTCGCCCTCAGCCTCTTCATCGGGATCTACCTGGCGGTGCCCATCATCGTCCAACTGCTCCCGTGGCACTGGGTGCGCGTGGCCCAGCCCTACATGATTGGGAGCCTCGGGGCATCGATGCTCAGCGCCGCGACCCCAGCCGATGGCCTCAACGTGTGGGTGGCGACTGGACTATTCACCGTCTATACGGTGGTGCTCACTTCACTCGGAGTCGTGCGACTACTGCGCACCAGCCTGTAGAAGGCGACTTCGAAGTGCGGTTACTTGACACGATCAGGAGAAGCGTGTACCTTGACATTTTGTCGAGATTGACTCGACCTTGAACCTTGAAATGGTGGGGGAATTTGTGAATCGTCTTGTTCGATTGGGGGGGGGACTACTCCTGGCTAGTGCGCTTAGCGTGGGTGCAGTGGCACCACCAGCGGGGGCGGCAACGAAGAATGCACCGCCCGTTACCCATAGTGCGAGTGCACCGTCGTTCGCCTCTGAACTGGCCTCACTGCAAGGCCAGACGGTGACGCTTAGCGATGGCGCGACCTGCACCTTGAGCGGCTCAACCTGCACCGTGGTGACTAGTGGAACGAGTGCGATCTCAACGGGCACGGTGTTGGCTCTGGCTCCAATTGGTGCGCGCCAGGCGCATGGATGGTTTGGCTTCATCAGCGCGGCGGTCGTCGTTGTTGGGGCAGGAATCGCGGTCGTTACCGGTGTTGGCATGGGCATGGCAGCAGTAGGTGTTGGCGTTACTTCCTACGGATGCGTTCGCTATTGGGGGTCGTGCTGGTAATGAGTAAGTACTCCGACAAAATCAATTCGTTATCAAGAGGGGAATTATTAGCCCTTCGCGTGTGGATTAGTGGCGCGGCGGCGTTGGTGATCTTCGCGGTCGTGAGTTTCAGGGGATCTGCAACGATGACGGAAATTGCAGGTGCGGGGCTCGCGATTTGGGGTGCTGTTTACTCGATTTTCGTGTCTCGTCACCGCCGGAATCGTAATCCGGGTACTTGACCGCGCGTTAGTTGAGACCGTCAGGGCCCCTGGAGCGCGCCAGCTATCAAACTAGACTATGCAAAGGTCGCTCTTCGCCTCTGCGAGCTCGCCACAGTTCGAACTGGCCGACCCCACTGTGACTTGACGGAATACTCTCGCCAACTCCCTGGGCGTACTGCAGCCAATGTGGTTACCCGATTGCGATTTAGAAATGACATTTGCGTAACCACAAGGCATCCATGGCTTACCCTCTAACGAGCAAACAAGAGTTCTTGCGCAAAGACGGGAGTTGGAAATGAAGATGAGACTTGTGCGGTCAGTTGCGAGGAGTATGGGAACGGTATTGGTATCAACTTTGCTAGTACTTGCTGGTCTCAGCGTGCCCATTGGTGCTGCGAGCGCATCCGCCGTCGGCGGCCCAGCGACTAGTGGGGCTCCTACAGCTGTGAGTGCCGTAACTCTGCCCAGTTCGATTCAGACCTTCGTTGGTAATGCGGACGGCAGTATCATGTATTCCGCAACTTCCCCGCAAGCGCAGGCGATCATCGCAAGCATGAATGGAAAACCGCTACCGGTGGCAGTTTCGGCTCCGCCACTAACTGACCCCACTGTAATAGCTCCGCAGCCGTTTGTCACAGTCGGAGCCGGTTGGTACTTGTACATCTATCTCAACACCGCTGACGTCAATTACTTAGCGACCTTGACGGCCGGCGGCGTGACTACTGCAATCTGTTATTTCGCTGGAGTAGTCACTTTGGTTGGAAGTCTTGCCTGCGGAGTCATTGGCAGTGTTGTGTGGAGTGTCGTTACCTCATTTGCGCCCATCAGTAGGCCTGGATACTGCCTACAGTTAAAATTCAACTGGGGAATCTTCAATCTCGCTGGGGAACAGTGGGTTCGGCGAAACTGTTAGTGACGAAAACACGTGATCAGACGTACCGACAATAGTGAGCGACCTCGGCGGCGAGTTCCGCCGAGGTCGTCGCAGTCAGCAATGCTGATTGGTAGGGCCTTTGTGATCGTGGGCGTGGCTAGCGGGGTCGGAATCTATGTTGTCAGTGCCTTTTACCGGATTGATCCGGTTTGGCGAGCAGGCGAGGTAAGAACTGCGATATGTTTTGCGCTTGTCGGTCTCGTGACGTTTCTTGTTGGCCGGAAACAAAAGGGGTCTTGAGGCATGAATGTGGGTCGCGCGACGGAGTAATCGGGCGGTTCGCCGTGTAGGACAAGGGTTTTGGTCGCGGATAGACGGCTCCTTAATGACTCGAACGTACCTGACTGACGCGCGGTCCACGGACACACTTGAATACGTAAAGAAAGTTCTCACACGCCTCGCAGTTGTACCGCCCATGCGGCACCCGACGGGGGCCGAAGGTTCCCGGCGGGTGCCTCAAGCCTCTGTCATGTCCGAAAGAGAAATTCGAACGAACGAACTAGACATGCCCTACTCGGAGGACGACGCCGTTCGCGCACCGTCCTGGCCGGTGGACAATCTGACAGCCGTCTCGTCAAGATTACGATTCAGCATGTAATCAGGGGAACATCAACTGACGGCAGGCGCGTCGATGCCACTTTTGGAGTAGCACTTCTTAACTTTCCGCGCGGAACTCGGAAACGCGGTGCCGCACTGATAGTCACTCTGCGATGACACTACGATCGCCGGAAGGAGTTCCACTCGAAAGGGGATTGACCATGACCGGCACACCTTACGCAGATTCCTACGACATCGTGGACTTAGCGATGTACAACCAGGCTACAACGTATATGGGGCACACTCCGTACGGTTGGGGGCGTTATTTCAACTACCCTGCCAATACGGGAACCGGAGCCCCCTACTACAACCCCGCGACCGAAAATAGCTTCTTCTCCAGCCATAGTCTCCGACTAGTGCCGATTGCTCGACAAGAAGCCAACATTGCACTGGATGACTATACGACAGGTTACAGCGATGCGCAGCGAAATCTTACTGCCGTGTTGCAAGCACTGGGGAATAACGCAACGACACCCTTCTTCGCTGCCAATGGCGAACACTACTGCTCATTTGCATTGGATTGCGAGAGCACTAGCGGCGGCGAGTTGCCAATGTTTACAAATTATCTGCACGGATGGTTGGAAGGCATGCAAACTGGCGTTAATGACCCCAACAATAATCTCTTAGTAGGTTGGTCCGGTGTTTATAGTTCCCAGGGTTACTGCACTACGTGGCAATCAATTGTAAATTGCGCTTCTGACTTTGGAATCAGACCAAGTTGGATTTGGATTGCATCCGGAATCTCTCAGACGGCACTACCCGCTTGGGACACGACGTACACGAGCACCGAAGTCAGTTGCGGTATCGCGCTCGGTCAGTCGACGGATTTATGGCAATACGGGGAGAATGAGCCGGGGTCCATAGACCTAGACGTAGGCAACCCAAACATTGACTTTCACACGGCGCTAGGGCAGTATTGCCCGATTCCGAATCCGTGACCCGGATACTTTGACCCCAACGCACTAATAGCAGGAGATCAATAGGCGTGAGTGAACGTTCACGGACGACACAGCGTGGTTTGTTGTTTCGATGGTTCCTTGGGATCGCGGTCGGGCTAATAATCCTTGTCCTCGTTTTCGAGATACCTGGCTCGAATTCCAAGAGCCCGACGTTTTCAGGTATTGCGCCCATCAACGACTTCACGATGTACAGCACTCAGGCGGGTTGGGGCGTAGGCGCCAATAATATTTGGCGCGTTACTGACGGTGGTCGAAGTTGGACGAACGTCACTCCCCCGCGTACGGCTTTTCACATCATCAGCGGAACCACGTTGAATACCGTATGGGACTTCACGAGCGCTGACCGAGCGTGGGTCATCGCCGCAAGCTCCGCTCCCAACACTTTCCAGATCAGCAAGACGGTCAACGCGGGGCGCTCCTGGAGACAGTTCCACATCGCCTTGCCCAATGCCAGTCACACCCCACTGCCCCCACCTTTTCAAGTTGACTTCATCAATCCTCGCCAGGGCTGGCTCTCCCTGAGTTCCGGGGCGGCGGGACCCAAGTTACTTATTGATCTTTACTCGACCAATAACGGAGGTCGCACGTGGCAGCTCGTTTATGACACCGAAACTGGAGGCTGGGTTAACTTCACTACGCCAAACCTCGGATGGCTCTTGCCTGGGCAGATAACTATGCAGCTTCCTCGAGTGACGACCAACGGCGGGCGTTCCTGGCAACCTATTGTCCTCCGCTCGTCAGGGACGTCTCTTGCTCAACACGCACAGAAGGTTCTTGCCCTGGCCGCCCCCACGTTTGACTTGCACGAAAGTCATGGGCTGATGCCGATCCTTTTCGCAGCGCCAGGGCAGAGCGAGCGCGTTGGGGTAGCCGTGATTTCCGCGAACGGAAGGCAGTGGGGTCCGGTCACGATGACGATTAACGCATCCGCCGTCAAGCCGCTGCTCGCGCAAACAATTTCCACACAATTAGCCTGGTTTGTCACATCAGGACGCCTCTGGCGATCGACGGATGCAGGACACTCCTTCGTAAGACGCAGTTCCGCGGGCTTCTTGGCGCACGTCACGGGCATGGAGTTCGTCAACCGAGAAACTGGATGGCTATGGACGTCCTCGACGTCCAACAACCACAGCACGTCACGGATCTGGATGACGAAATCGGGAGGGCGACACTGGTCATCGTGGATTCCGAGTACGAGCACGACGTAGCCCCACGCGCGAATATTTGACTACGTAAAGTTCTCACACACTTGGCCTTGGCGTAGGCGGTGGCTCCGACGGGGGCTGAAGGTTCCCGGCAGGGCCGCCGCTTCGTCATCAACCCTGAAAGTTGACTATTTGGGATTCATCGGTCGATTGCAGGTGCGTTCACACGAGTTTCCTTTCCGACTGGTGTCGATGAACTTCGATGGTTCAAGTCACTGGCGCTAGAGAGCGTGAGCATTGGTGGACCGCAGTTCATAGATCTGACTCGGTCGGGGTTCGTCGCGTGCATTCAGGATTGCCGCCACCCGTCCGAATGGTGCGGGTACGGTTTCAAGAACAGCAATTTGTTGACGAGAGGCCGCGCTGTGTTTGCTCTGGTTGTCCGCTTTACCGTGCTCCCCGAGCACCTCGACGCCTTCGATGCGCTGGTTGCTGACACGCTGGCCCAGATTGCGCGTCACGAGCCGGGCACCCTCGTCTATCTGAACCATCAACGTTCCGAGCGTCCCCATGAGCGCGTGTTCTACGAGT
>JABEUQ010000086.1 GCA_013044265.1 Acidimicrobiaceae bacterium | reverse complement strand
GCCCCTAGGGGCTCCATCACCTCGTGCACCTGCACAGCGAGTTCCCGGGTGGGTAGTAGAACTAGTCCCCGCGGTCGTGCCGGACCGCCTTCACTTCGCTCGAGTGTCGCACTTGCGGCCACACGTTGGAGCATCGGCAGGCCAAAACCCAAAGTCTTACCAGAGCCGGTCTTGGCTTTGCCACAGACGTCGCGCCCGGCGAGAGCGTCGTGGATAGTCATGGCCTGGATGGGAAAGGCGGTCGTAATCCCCTGTGCTGACAGAACTGACACAAGTTCGGGTACGACACCTAAGTCAGCGAAGGTTTTCTTCGTATCGTAGGAGTCTTGAGACACGGACGTCTCAATAATTTCATTACTCATGGGCCCACGGTCGTTTCTCGGTTGGACCCGGAACCGGCGTTCGAAAATAGGGCCCAAGCTCACTTCTAGAGCTTCGCTCCTAGTCTAGGTGCGAGGTCGACACTGACCCGCCACGACGATAAGGAACCCGAATGGCACGACTCGAAGTGGGCACCAAGGCCCCGAATTTCTCCCTACCCAACCACGACGGACTGAAAGTCAGTTCCGCTTCCCTCAAGGGCACGCGATTCGTGATGTATTTCTACCCCCAGGATGACACCCCCGGCTGCACGGTAGAAGCGTGCGGGTTCCGTGATGAATTTGCGGGTTTTGAAGAACTTGGTATACGCATCTTGGGCGTATCACCAGACCTGGGCCCTTCGCACGATGCATTTCGCTCTAAGTACGGGCTGGATTTCGATCTCTTAAGCGACCCCGCCACGACAACAATGGCGGCCTACGGGGCCTACGGCGAAAAGATGCTCTACGGAAAGACCGTCGTTGGGGTCATCCGCTGCACTTTCGTGGTGGGGCCGACCGGACTCATCGAACACGCGTGGTACGGTCCGCGCACCAAGGGCCACGCCGAGCGAGTACTCGCGGCACTCGCGAACTAGCGGCGGGGCTTCGCGTGACGCGGAGGCTGCTTCATCGAGTGCCAACGGTGCCACACACCCGCGGCCAGTACGAGCACGATCAGTGCGGCAATCGGATACTGCGCTCCGTGAAAGTATTTGACGAAGTACTGATTCTTACCCGCGTGGTAGCCCAGTTCGGTGAGTAACGTGGCCCAAATCAGTGAGCCCACAGTGGTCAACACGAGGAAACGACCCCGCTTCATCTCAGCGAGACCCGCCGGAAGCGATATGAGCGCCCGCACCACAGGGACCAGACGACCAACCAACACCGAAGGTGTCCCGTACTTCTGGAACCACACCTCAGAGGCGTCGAGATCCTTGTGCGAGAGAAGTATGTACTTACCGTAACGATCCACGATGGCGCGTCCGGCGAAGCGGCCCAATTCATAGGCGATGATCGAGCCCAGCACCTCACCGATGGTCCCGATGATCACCACGCTGGCCACATTGAATTGCGGGTGCGCGCTAAAGGCGGTCGTGCAGTACGCACCGGCCAGACCGAAGGCGACTTCAGAGGGGATGGGCAGGCACGCCGAGGAGAGAACCGTGACGAGGAACAAGCCGATGTATCCGTAGGTGGAGATGAAATGTTGCATTGCTCTAGTCTCCTATTTTTCTCCTGGGGCTCGCGACGTCCTAGCAAATTCTTACTTTTGGTGTAGCGAACACCAGTACGTCGTTCGCCCTCCAATGATATTGACCCGCATCGGCGCCGCATCGCGTGGGCACAGTCCCCCCGGGAAACGCCCGGCCATGTGGTCACCTAGGTGGGATCCACCGCGGCGCTTCAACGTCCTCATCGTTTGAGTGAAGGAAGCGAAGAGCGCGGCGCGCTGATCGGCGCTGAGCCGCCCCGTCGGTGTGCGCGGATCAATACCCGCGCGAAAGAGGATCTCGTCGCCCAGCAGATTGCCGACCCCCGCGACCGCCGACTGATCGAGTAACCGCGCCTTGATGGCCGGACCTTCACCGCGCGAAATCGTCACCACACGAAGGAACTCCTCCCTCGTGAGCGACAGCGCATCGGGGCCCAGTTCCGAAAGATTCGGATCAATCTCGACGCGCGCGAGGCGGCGCGGGTCATGGAGCAGTAGTCGACGCCCGTCACCCAGTTCCAGGCCCGCGCGGATCCAATCGGCGCGAAACGAATGGGGGCCGTAGAACAGCCCGTCGATCCCCACCTCGGAATCGATAAGTAACACGCCAGTCATGCCGAAGCGCATGCCGAGGCGTACGCCATTGGTTTCGATCAACATCAATTTCCCGCGGCGGTCCGTGCCGGTGATGGTTAACCCTCGAACCGTACGGGCCCACTGCGCGCTCGACAAAAGCTTCTTGGCGGCGTAGGCGTCACTCCAACCTTTCGTGATGGTCGCCCCCACTAGACGGTTGGCGAGTTGGCGATAGGACTCCACTTCCAGCACTTCAGGCACCTCGGCACAATATCGAACCTTGAAACCTGGTTACTAAGGTTGTCACCATGGCTATTGAGAAACCCCAGTGGAAAGAACTCTTCACCGAGGTCGTCACCTCAGGTCTGTGCACGGGGTGCGCAGCCTGCGTCGTGGCGTGTCCTCACGACGTGCTGGATTATGACGCGACTGGCGGAGTGTACCGACCCTGGCATCTCGACATCGATGGAGGACGCGAGGACTGCACCCATGGGGTGAAGGGGTGCACGATGTGCACCCGGGCTTGCCCTCGCTTTCGTAACTGGGAAGCGGAGATTGATACCCACCGTTTCGCGCGTGAGCGCACCGAGGACGAGGTCTTTGGAATCGGCGACGTGCTGCTGGCGCGCTCGACCGACGAGAGCCTGGTGCAGAACGGACAGGACGGTGGCTTCGTCTCGACGCTGCTGATTTACGCTCTCGAGAACGACCTTATCGACGCCGCCCTCGTCAGTGGTCTCGAGGGTGATGGCAGCACGTGGCGTGCCGAGCCGAGCGTGGCGCGTACTCGCGCCGAGGTGCTCGCCACCGCCAAATCGCGCTACACCTACAGCGCTAATCTGCTCGCCTACCCCCAAGCCGTCGAAACCGGTGCCGAGCGTATTGCCCTGGTAGGTATGGGTTGCATGGCTTCAGCACCCGGGGCAATGCAGACCCGTAAGGCTGGCAAGGTCGCGCGGCGCCTCAGCCTCACGATTGGACTCTTGTGCTCCAAGACCTTCGACGACGCCATCTTCGAAGACCTCTTCGACAAGCAGTACGGACTCAAGCGCGCCGACATCGTCAAAATGAATATCAAGGGTGTCTTTCAAATCTGGACCCGCGATGGTGGGTATCACGAGGTTCCCCTGAAGGAAGCGCACGCCTATACCCGTGAAGGCTGCAAGAACTGTCCCGACTTCGCCGCGGAGCACGCGGATCTCTCGGCGGGTGGTATCGGTGCCTTCAACGATTGGACCCTCGTCATCGTGCGTACCGACCAAGGACGTGACCTCGTCACAGCACTGAAGGAGAAGGGGCTAATCGAAACGCGCCCTGGTGACGACGACCCTGGCGCCGTCGCACTACTGCACAAGCTCGCCCAAGTGTCACGCAAACGTTGGCCCGAAACCGCCAACCCCGGACCACGGCGCATCCCCGTACGCGCGTCGTAACGATCATGGCCCGCACCCCCACCCCTGCACCCACCACCATCTTGTTAGTTCGTCACGGCGTCACTGGGACCACCGGCAAGGTCCTGCCCGGCCGCGCGGCGGGACTGCATTTATCCGCCAAGGGTCACGAGCAGGCCCAACGAGCTGCTGAGCGCCTGGGTGAACTCGTGAAATCTCCGAGCGCTCTGTACGCGTCGCCGCTCGAGCGAACTCGTGAAACAGCGGCACCTATTGCCCGGGCCATTGGTGTGCGCGCCAAGACTGAGCGCGGCCTTCTGGAGTGCGACTTCGGGGACTGGACCGGCAAAACCTTGGCGTCGTTGCGAAAGATGCCCGAGTGGCGCGCAGTGCAGCACTCCCCGAGCACTTTTCGTTTCCCTCAAGGTGAGTCCTTCACGGAAATGCAGCTGCGCATCTGGACGACTCTGGAGCGCTTATCCCACCTCCATCGCGGTGAGACCATTGTGGTGGTGAGCCACGCTGATCCCATCAAGGCCGCCGTGACCTACGCCCAGGGAGTCCCCCTCGATCTCTTCCAGCGCACCGTCATCTCCACTTGTTCGATTAGTGCAATCATGCTGACGGATTCGACACCAATTGTGCTGAGCGTCAATAACACCGGATCCTTAAAGGAGCTCATCGCATCATGAAATACGAATTCGACGCCCCCGACAGGGTCATGGTGGGTGTGCGCGGTGAGGTGGGGGCGCGTCTCTTTCTCTTGCAGGCCCGACAAGGTCGGCGCCTCGTCATTCTGAAGTGCGAGAAGCTCCAACTCGCCGCACTGGCCCAGTGGATCTCCCAGGTTCTCGACGACATGGGCCGACCGGGCCACTTGCCCGATGATCTCACGTTGGAGCCCGAATATGAGGTCGACTTCTCGGTGGGCGATATCGCTATCGCGGTTGACGAGGAGCGCGACGTCATTGAGGTCACCTTCGAGTCGATTGACCAAGACGACGACACGGCCACGATCACTCTGACCAAGGAGTGGGCCGGCGGTCTCGCAATTGCTATCACCCGACTCGTTGAAGCAGGACGCCCTGCCTGCCCCTTGTGCGGTGGGCCCCTCGACCCGCGCGGTCACGATTGTCCGCGCACCAATGGGCATCGTGCGCCCGTGCGCTGAGCGTGCAACGCAACGACCAAATTGAGTTACTGCGCCACGGCGCCATCGAAGTCGAAGGACGCGTCGCGGGCTCTTCTAATCAAGCGCTTCTAGTGAGCGTCACCCTCGACGGGGTCACCGCACGCGCGTGCTACAAGGCCGAAGCCGGCGAACGGCCGCTGTGGGACTTCGACGACGGCCTCTGGCGACGTGAAGTCGCCGCGTGGGAACTCGACCAACTACTCGGTACCAATCTGGTGCCCGTGACCATCGCACGCGATGACCTGCCCTTTGGGGTGGGATCCCTGCAGTGGTGGATTGACGATGCCACCGATGACCATTACTTCACCCTGCGCGAGAAGCAGGCCCTGTTGCCCTGGTTCACCGACCTGTGCGCCTTCGACGTCGTTGCGAACAATGCCGACCGTAAGGGTGGGCACATCCTTTTTGACAGCTCTCGCTGCTGGGCCATCGACAATGGCCTCTGTTTCAACGAAGAAGAGAAGTTACGGACAGTGATCTGGGAATACGCCGAACAGGTACTCCCCGACCGGCTCCTCGAACCCCTCGCGCGCCTCGCTGAAGGTGAGAGCGGAGATCTGGGCTTCTATCTCAGCGCCGAAGAGGTAGCCGCGACGGTCGGGCGTGCGCACCAACTCCTCATCGCCAGTAGTTTCCCCTCGCCCAATGAAGAGAGCGACTGGCCACCGTATCCTTGGCCCCTCATCTAGGACGCGCAGCCCCTCTAGGTGACTGGTGTTAAACGGACGTTTCTGCGTGGATCATTGGACTTGACCGAGTCAGTATTCGATTTCGAGAGAGTTCGGGCGAGAATCGGCGTG
>JABEUQ010000085.1 GCA_013044265.1 Acidimicrobiaceae bacterium | reverse complement strand
AAGAAGGTATCGGCCTTCACCAGGGTCGAGCCGTACCAGCTCGTCTTGTAGTCGAGCTGGCGCACGAACTCACCCCAACTGGCGTCGCTGATGTGCCTAGCCAGTGCGTGGTTCTTCAGCAGGCCCGTCACGTTGAGGTCCTCGACGACGATGAGGTCGTAGTTCTTCGCGAGCATGGTCGTCGTCTCGTGGATCAGGTTCCTACGCTGGTTGGCAACGTGCGCGTGGATCAACTGGACTCTTGCGTTGGCCCTCTGCCACCGCTTCGACGGTGCCACTCCCGTGCGGGGCCCCTGTCGCCGTGACGCCACGCGCTGGGCCCGGGCGAGTCGTTCCTGGGCGACGACGAGATGGCGGGGGTTAGCGACCGCGAGCACCGGATCGCCATCAGGGGTTGCCCCGGTGTAGAGGGTGGTGAGCCCGACGTCGACGCCGATAACCCGCTCGGGCGGTCTCGTCGGTAGCAGCTGACGCTCGACCTCGATCGAAAACGACACCCACCACCGGCCCCCGTGCTCGGAGACGGTAGCCGCGAGGATCCGTCCGGTGCCGCGCTCGAGGTGGCGATAGAGCTTGCGCGTCGACTCGTAGGTCTTCACCTCGCCCACGCGGCTGATCCGCACGTGGTGGGAATCGACAAGACGCACGGCCGCACCGGCGACGGTGCTCGAGTGGTTGGTCCGTCGAGACCGCGGGGTCGGGAACCGCGCGGTGCCCTTCTTCCAGTTGGTGAAGGCCCTCGCCAGGTGCACGTGGGCGTAGTTATAGGTGGACGAGGCGTTGGCGTCCCACCACGGGGCCAGCTCGTCGCGCTTCTCGTACCAGAGTTTCTGCAGGTCGAGTTGGGAGGTGCCGAGGTAGTCGGACCTCGCGACCACCTCGCCGACCTCCTTGCGAGCGCGGTTGTGGTCCCAGTTCTCCTTCACCAGTCCCAAGAGGGCGTTGTAACAGAACCGGGCGCCTCCGATGTGGCTGCGCAGCTGTGCGGCCTGCTCGGGGGTCGGGTCGATCGCGTAGCGGTAGGCCTGGTGAATCGTCGGCGAGGGGGTCCCGGACACACCATCAGTGTTGGCTCACCGTGTGACATCGGCCTTACGCCTTCACCCACACTGTTTGCCGAAGGGAGGCACGCTTACTGGTGTTGCCGGACGCGTCAAATGATGATGGCGTCGACATTGAAGGTGAGGACGGTTTCGTGATCACGTCGTCGCCGGTGGCATTCAAGGTGAAGACAGCGTTGCTCGCGGTGTCAGTCTGACCAACATCGATCGCTCAAGCGGCGCACCTTTGCGCAGCGTGAGGGACACCACTTACCCGAGAGGCACTGGACTGAATTGGCGGGTGCGAGACTCAGGGTCCGGGGTCTGCGCGCAGCAGATGACCGCGAGAGACCACGTTGGCCACGCTCCAGGGCGTCGCACCCGGGGGGAGCGGGCCGAAGAAGCGCACGACCGCCGCAGCCGCGAGCCCGAGCGCCTCGACAGCTCGCGCGAGCGGTGTGGCGCGCCAGACAAGGCGCATCGGATCAGCGTGAGCGTCGTAGGTGAGCAGGGTTCGCGTGCCGATCAGCTCTGCGACGAGAGCGTTGTCGGTGAACTGGGAGATCCAATTGCGCACGGTCTCACGTGACCGGTTGATCTCGCGCGCGATCTCACCCGCCCGAGCACCACAGGCGGCGCGAAGAAGCGCGTGTCCGATCACCCCAGCATCGTCACGGCGCCGGGGCACGACCTCGCCGGGTAATACGACGTGGGTCTTCTCGCACGAGCGGCACCGCACGCGGCGAGGGGCGAGCGTGCGCGCACCAGCGAGCGTGCGAACCACGCGTCGACGGGCGAAGCCCCACGGCACCACCGACGCGCCGCACACCGGACAGGAGAGTTCACCGGCAGCGAGCGTGCGCGCGAGCGCCGCCTCGCTCGACATCAGGACAATCAGGCGCGTTTCCTTCCTTGGTGGGTCGTGGCGGCACGACCGGTGGCCAGTTCGTGTTGGAGTCTTGCCCAAGCGGGTCGCTCGCGCAACTGCTCGACGTCTTGTGCACGCGATCATCACCTCTCGCGTCCGAGTGTGAGGTTGTCATCGTTGTCGCTGGTCGTGAGTGCTCGTTCTCGACGATGCGGACCCCAGCGACAACGTGCCCATCAACGTCAGGTCATGTCGTCATCACCGTCAGTGGCGAAAAAGACCTCGCAATAGTCAACGAAAGAGTCGCCCTACAACTGGCTAGTCGCACCGATTCATAGACCACTTATCGTGCCCGAACCACGCGACAGCGTCATCGGCGCGACGTACCCCAAAGGTGGACATGCGGAGACCGTCGCGCGAAATTGTCTTGTCCGAACCGGTACGCGATTTCGTCGCCACGCAGGTCAGCCCCCATTTCCGAAGAGTGAATTCTTCCTTTGAATTGTTGTTCCTGCCACACCGCACCAACATAAGAGTGGGATAAGGTGAGGACATCGTCACAAAAGGGTGACGGAAGATGGCCACAGCGATGTGACCACTAGGGGAGGTTGAATCAATGAATGTCCGTCGAAGGTT
>JABEUQ010000084.1 GCA_013044265.1 Acidimicrobiaceae bacterium | reverse complement strand
CCGGGGCAGTGGTATCTGCACCTCTTTGATCCCTCTCAGCCGGATTTGAACTGGAGCAATCCGCTGGTGCGTGAGTCCTTCGAGGAAATCTTTCGCTTCTGGTTCGATCGAGGAGTCGACGGACTTCGCTTGGACGCCGTTCCGGCGATCGGCAAGGACGCTGATTTCCAGGATGCCGGGTGCGATCAATCGAGCCAATTCGCTCCCGAGACGTCTCCCCCGACGACCTACTGGGACGCCGGCGACGTGCACGAGGTGGTCAGTACCTGGCGTCGCATTGCCGAGGCCTACGACCCGCCTAAGTACCTGGTGGGTGAGATCAACGTCAGTAGCGCCGAGGCCCTCCTGCGCTACATTCGACCGGGCGAACTCCAATCAGTGTTCGCCATGAATCTCGCCAAGGCCCCCTGGGACGCCGCGGAGTTCCGTCGCCGTATTGCGGGCAATTTGAACTTCACCTCCAATGGTGAATCGTGGCCCACGTGGGTACTCTCGAGCCACGACGAAGTGCGCTCGGTCACTCGCTTCGGCGAGCTTGCTGACGGTTCACTCGACATCGCTCTGGGCACTCGCAGGGCGCGAGCGGCACTGCTCATCACGCTGGCCCTGCCGGGTGGCGCGTGCCTGTATCAGGGTGAGGAACTCGGCTTGCCCCAGGTCAAGGACCTCCCTCGTGAACTCCTCGAAGACCCGATCGTCACGCGCACGGGTAATCCGCAGAAGGGTCGCGATGGCTGCCGGGTGGCGTTGCCGTGGGACACGTCGACACCATCGTTCGGCTTCGGCACCGGGCCCTCACGGTTGCCCCAACCCAGTGATTGGGGCTCTCTCAGCGCACAGGTCCAAGAGATGGATCACTCGTCCTTCCTACATTTCACCCGCCGGGCGTTGAAGGTTCGCCGTGAATCCAAATTCTCGCTCTTCGACAACTTCGAGTGGGTCGAACTCGGTGAGGACGTCCTGGCGTTTGATCGCGGTGATATCAGGTGCATCGTCAACTTCGGAGCAACGTCGTTGACCCTCGCGCCGGATGCGCTCGTCGTGGTGGCCAGCGCCGACGTCAGTGCGGGGAAGTTGCCGACCGACGTTGGCGTCTGGTTGCGGCGATAGTGGTGCGACCTCTCGGGTTCGCGATGGTGACGTTTCGTAATAACTTCTTGGCATGAACAAAAAGGTGAAGGCGATTCCTCAGAACTCGAAAGCCGATGCCTCCATCGAGGATGTCGCCCAGTTGGCCAAGGTCTCCGGGGCGACCGTGTCGCGGGCGCTGAGAAACCTCCCCAACGTCTCGGCCACGACGCGCGCCCGGGTGCTGGCCGCCGCCGTGCAGCTCAACTACACCGTGTCGCCGAGCGCCTCGCGCCTGGCGAGCGGAAGGATGTCGACCATCGGGGTCGTGACACCGTTCGTCTCACGTTGGTTCTTCGCCCAAGTCATCAACGGTGTCGAAGAGGTCTTGCAGAAGGCGGGCTTCGATCTGGTCCTCTACATCGACGAGGATGGGCGAACGTTCCAGAGTCTTCCCATGAAACGTAAAGTCGACGGCATTTTGATGTTGACCCTGCCCTCGGACAGTCCGGACGTTGAGCGGGTGAGGAATCTGGGCGTGCCGGTTGGTTCGCTACACGTGGACATCGAGGGATTCTCCAGTGTCCTCATCGACGACGTGGGAGGCAGCGTCATCGCCACCAACCACCTCATTGGCCTGGGGCATCGCCGCATCGCCAGCGTGACCCTCGACCAGAACTCATCGATTCCGTTTCGTACTGAGCATGATCGCAGTAAGGGCTACCGGCGATCGCTCGCGGCGGCTGGGATCAAGGTCGACCCCCGTTTGATCGTCAATGGCGAGTCGAGCGTCGAGGGAGGGATGCAGGCAGCCGCGGAGCTCCTCTCGCTCCCCGATCGCCCCACGGCGATCTTCGTCCAGTCCGACGAAATGGCCATGGGCGTACTGCACACGATTCGTCGCGCCGGCTTACGTTGCCCGGACGACATCTCCGTTATCGGGTTTGACAACCATGAATTGTCGAAGGTCTTTGACCTCACCACCGTTGCTCAGCCGGCGCACGACCAGGGAGTCCTCCTCGCTCAGCACGTCCTCGATCAAGTGCGAAATGGCGCTCAACCTCAAACTACCACGCTGCGAACGCGCCTCGTGGTTCGAGGAACAACCGCACCGCCATCGTCACCGTTGGAGTAGTGCCCTCGCCGGGTTCTTTGGAGAGGTGAGAAAGGTTTGCGGACCCTCTACGCCTCTTTCGCTACGACACGACATCACGCGGTGCGCGGCACGAGAGGTCGTCACTGGCGACGTGACGTCGACGAAGGTGCGACGGCGCAGTGATCGGCGATGTCGAATGTGTCGAACCAATTGTGCGCGGACGCCGGAACTCCTCGTCGATCTTCGATTGCGACACCCTGAAGTCGTCAAGGGATCGGCCGCCACGATTGGCCGTTATGATCGGCCGTAATGGTTGGCTCTGGGCGCCACGTGATGCTTCGTGACTATGAATCGACGACAACCGAAAGTGGACCAGGTCAATGTGGTGAGCTGGTGGGCCAGTGTCGCTCGTGTCGG
>JABEUQ010000083.1 GCA_013044265.1 Acidimicrobiaceae bacterium | reverse complement strand
TTCACGCAGGTTCCGCGGCACCCTGCATTTCTTCCTCTTCGCGAAGATGCTCGTCGAGCTCGTCGAGCGGATGGGTGTGGAAGATGCGGTTGAACAACAGAATCTTTAAAACCCAGAACACTGCGAAGCTAGCCAGGTTCATACCCGCAACGAGCAACGTGTCGATCGTGTGATCAAGATCGTAGGCGTGCACGATACCCTTGACCCACGTGGCTCCCAGCAATGAGAAGGCAATACCGGCGAAGGACATGAGCCAGTACGGCAAGACCTCCTTGCGCCAGTGACTGCGACCCCGCTTACCCCAGGCCCACATGCGCGTGAGGTAGTAGGAGGGCACGATGGCTACGACGTTGCCGAACAACGTCGCTGTATAAATGCCAGAGATGATATGGAACCCATAAACGAGAAGAATCGTGCTGAGTGAAACTGCCGTGGTGATCCCTGATGCAGCGGTGAAGCGAATAAGCTTCTTGCCCTCATGGGACTTGGACCAGGCGACAAGGTCGCTCACGGCAATAGACACCCCCTAACCTTAGTTCCAGTTCGCGCGAAGGGAACTGCCCGAGCTGACACAATGGACCTATGTCCCTAGCTCTCGATTTTCTCGTTGACCTTCTGGACCTGGAATCCATTGAAGTCAACATCTTTCGCGGTAAGCACCCCGAAGGACACCGCCAGCGCACCTTCGGCGGGCAAGTGGCAGCCCAGGCTCTCATGGCCGCTGGACGCACTGTCGATCAAGGACGGGTTCACTCGCTGCACTCGTACTTCTTGCGCCCCGGCGACTCGAGTGCTCCAACACTGTACGAGGTCGACCGTATCCGCGACGGTCGTAGTTTCACCACGCGGCGCGTCGTCGCCATCCAGCACGGTCGCGCGATCTACAACATGCAGGCAAGTTTTCACCGTGACGAAGTGAGCCTCGAACACCAAGTACCCATGCCCCAGGTGCCCTCTCCTGAGTCCATCCTCCCAGTGCTCCAGCGCATGCACAGCGAGTTCGGTTACGTCGAAGAGTGGAACCAGATGCCGCACCCGATCGAACAGCGTTATATCGGCGAGCTGCCCTGGGACCCGGAGCATTCACTCGAACCCCGCCAACAACTCTGGATCCGCGCCGACGGAACACTGGCCGATGACCCGCTTTTGCACGCCTGCATCGTTACCTACGCCAGTGACATGAATCTTTACGACGCCATCCTGGCTCCGCACAGGGTGCGGTGGGACGACGGCTCCTTCATGGGGGCCAGTCTCGATCACTGCATGTGGTTCCACCACGACCTGCGCGCCGATGAATGGATGCTCTACGACATGGATTCACCCATAGCCCACGCCGGTCGCGGACTCGCCCGCGGTTTCTTATTCTCGCGTGACGGTGAGCTCAAGGTGTCGATCGTCCAAGAAGGGTTGACGAGACTCCTAACGCCCGTCGAGCCCTGAGCCGCCTCGCCGCGAGTTTCCCGACGACACCTGGTTGTCGGCGAGAACACGACGTCGATTCACTCAGCGCAGGTGCGCTTGACTTGGAATTGGTAAATACCCTTTGCAGCTTCGTAACAGCGTGGGGATGAGACTGGGATTCTTGGTCACGATGCGTAGTCGGTAGTTCGACACGATGTGGCACAACTCGGTCAAGGACCCTTGCTCAGCCGAGGCCCACGTCGGGAACGCGACCGCGGACTTTGTCGCCTTGAGGGCCCCGTTGGCGGTGTAGTCCCACGTGAGAGCGGACCAAAAGTTCCCCATTTTGTCATCAGCCGGACCCGAGTACTGCCAGAAAATGAAGGGGGTGCCCGCATTGGACTCCTTAATCACCGCTTGGATGATCATGGGCGAAGGGAACGTTGAGCCAATGAAGGCCCAGTGCCAAGGGAATGGATAGGGCGTCTCGTGACTGACGCCCCAGAGCAACCCACCCGAACCCACTAACGCCAGGGCCAGGTGTGAGACAGCGCGCGCGCCGACTCGGCGCACCCACTGGTCGACTTTTCTCATGACGTCGGTGAGAAGGACGAAAGGTATCCACACGACCGTGCACGTGGCCAGCCAGAGCATTTTGGTCGCGTAGTACGACCACGCAACACCACCCGGGTGCATCACGTACATCCACGCGACAATCGCCGCGAGGCCAATAAATTGACCCACCAGCAGGAGTCGCACGAATCGCTGTCGAGGGTTGGGTGCGACGAGCGCTACCGCGACCACCACAATACCGAGCCAGTCAAATATTCGCGGATTACCCGCAATAATCCCTCCCGTGGTCTTAAGTTGGGCCACCAGTGTCGCGCCTTTGAACACGAGAGCACCGAGGATCGCGAACAGACCAATGAATGCGAAGCCGAGGGAGTACTTCGTACTGCGAGCATCGACGCTCGCGGGCGATACTCGGCGCAGCTCAACGTAACGGCGTCCACCGCTGAACAGACCGAACACGATCGCCAAAGCAGGAACCACCGCCAAGAAGGTCCACGAACCCACCACCAGTACGAGGGAGAACGTCAAGAGCACCAGAGTGACGTTCTCGTATCCGCTCGCGATCCTCATTCCCAGGACCAGGGCCGCGAGGGCGAAGACGAGAGCTCCCATCGCCGAGAGAAACCCCCCTGAGGAGCCCAAGCCGAGGAAGAGAGCACCGATGGCTATGGACCCGCACGCCCCGAGGGGGATCACTAGGTACAGCGGCAGGCGTCGAGCATCTCGTTCAGACCGAGTGAAAGTTTCGCTGATGGCGGCAATGAAAGATAGCGCCACTCCCACGCACGTCAAGATGACGGTAGCGACCATGGCCTGCACATCACGCACCATTAGTGCTGCCGCACCGAGATTACTCCGGCCACCAGCGCCGTCAAAGACGGCACTAATCGCGTTCACGAGTGCGGGGTAAGAAGTCATCTCCTTGAGGGTGATACCACCCGCCCCGAGGATCTGGCGCGTTCCGACCACCTGGTTACGCGCATCCCCCGTCATGAACCACGTCAGCCCAAAGTCATTCCCGTGCAATTTGATCGCCTCGAACATGCTCTCAATGAGCACGACACACATCATCGCCAACAGCGGCTCGCCACTCACTGGTGAAGGCCGTGCTGGGGTTCTCGCTTGGTCCTTCGCCGAGAGGAGCTTGTACGAAGCGAACGCCACGACCAACGGCGTAATCAGCATCACGATGTACACCCACTGCGGTTGTGGATGAGGCATCACTATCGCCAGGGTGCCGCTCTCGCCTATCAGGAATGTCGCTTCGAGCACGATTCCCGCCATCCACGACGTGGGCCCCGACAAAGCGGTCACCCAACGATTCGTTACGGCGGCGTACGCCCAAGCTCCCGCGAGAAAGAGGAGAGGCGCAAATCCAATAGTCGCGAACGTGACTCCCGCGACCATGACTCCGCTCGCGCCATAGAGCGCCCACTGTCGAGATGGGCGTGAAAACCTCGTGGCAACTCCCTTAGCCACGAGGCTTCGCCTCCGCCACCGTATTCACTCTCGGCCCATCAACGTGCGCTCAAGGACTTGCTCAGAACTTTTGAACCAGGCCCTGATTCGTGGCCAGGGGCCTTGGAACCACGAAATAGTGGGCACGGCGTTCATCATTGAGCGGACTCGGGATCCAACATTTCCTTGACGAGAGCTAGCTCCTGAACGAGCACTTTTTGACGAGCCGAGAGACGACTCATCGAAACTGAGAGTTGAAAAGTGAAGAGAGCGAAGAAGAAGAGCCCAAAAACCAACACCATGTCCGGCGGATACGCAATGCCAAAGAAGTGCGCGAGCGGGGTAAAGGCGCCGAAGGGGAGCAGTGTGCTGAGAAGCGCCGTACCCAGACTGACGCCCAGCCACAGTATGGCGTGCATCTCCGTCAACTGCTTCTTGCGAATAGCTCGAATCGTGACGATGAGCATGACAACGCTAATAATCCCGGCGAGGATGTTCCCCTTCACAATTCCTCTCCTCCCATGACACCCACGAGCAACCCCACGGTCACTCTGATCATGAAGTACAACGTCTTAAAACCTCGAATACTGGACGTTCCGTGTTCACGTGCCTCCATTTTGACTGGAACCTCCGTCACCCGCAGTCCAAATTTTCGAGCCAGCACGATTGATTCCACTTCGGGATAGTCAGTGGGATAGTGAATCGCGAAGAGCTCAATTGTTCGCCGGTTCAACGCTCGAAAACCTGAAGTGGTGTCGGTGAAATGGCCGCGCGCGCGCCAGGAGACCAGAGCCTGCAGGAACTTCATGGCGAAGCGACGATTCCGAGGAGCGACGTACTCACCACGACCTAGCCATCTCGAGCCTATGACGAGGTCTGACTCTTCCTCGATTAACTGCTCAAAGAGATGCGGCACCTCTCGCGGATCGTGCTGACCATCGCCATCAATTTGCACGGCGAAGTCGTAGCCCCGTCGCAGTGCGAATTTGTAGCCCGTCTGCACCGCGCCACCAATACCCAAATTGACCGAAAGTGATAGCACCACGGCACCAACGGCCCGAGCTTTCACCTCGGTATCGTCGCTGGACCCATCATTGACCACAACAACGATGGCGCCGGGCATGTGCTCTTGTACGGCGCGAATTACCGCCTGGATCGATTTTCCCTCGTTGTACGCCGGAATGACGACACAGGTACGAGCAAATGCATCGGCAAGTTGCTCAGGTGTCATTCATCAATATTCGCACATGTCCTTCCAAACGCTCCCACAGAGGCATCAGGCGGACCACTGCCGGGCAAAACGGAGGACTATTCCCACGGCCATCGTTGCCGGCATAAAGTTAGAGAAACCAACAATTACGGTGAGTTGGTCGCGTCGTTCACAACCCGGGCGGCGGTCCTAGCGACCGTATAACGCCCAGATTGGACGAAATGAGAGAAGTGTCAGTCATCATCCTGGGCTACGGGGATGAACCACTGCTTTCCCGGTGTGTCGACGCCGTCTTGAATTCGCGTAACGTCGTCGTGCAGGTGATTCTGGTCGACAATGGCACGATGTCAATTCCTGATGTCGCCAGCGATCCTCGCATTCAATGTCTCACCCCCGGCTCCAATACTGGTTTCGCCGGGGGCTGCAACTTAGCCTCTGCTCACGCGACCTACGACGACTTGGTGTTCGTCAACAGTGACCTCATCGTTCGCGACGACGCCATCGCTCTTCTCATCTCGCGACTCGATGACGAGGGAGTGGGGCTCGCCACGGGCGCCGTTCTACTTCCCGGCGAGCCACCGATCGTCAACTCCATTGGCAACCCCATCCACTACTTGATGTTCTCTTGGGCCGGCGACTATGGAGAACCCTTCGCCGAGCACCACCTCCAAGAGAGCGTGGCGGGGATCTGCGGTGGCTTCTTCGCCTGCCGACGTGATCTGTGGACCCAGTTGGGGGGATTCGACGAGCAGTACTTCGCCTACGCCGAGGACGTCGACCTGTCATTGCGCACGCGACAAATCTCTCGCAGTGTGGTGTTCGAGCCACGCGCGGTGGGAATCCACCACTACGAATTCACGAAGAACAACACCAAGTGGTTCTTACTCGAGCGCAATCGTTTGATGAACTTCCTGACGCTCTACGATCGTCGATCGAGATGGCTCTTGGTACCAATGGTGGTCCCCGTCGAGATTGGCGTGCTCCTGGCCGCCGCGCGCGCCGGGTGGGCACGCGAGAAGATTGCGTCGTGGAAATGGCTATGGGCGAATCGTTCGCATCTACGCGAGCGCCGCACTCGTATCGACGCGGCCAAGGACGCCGCGGGTTCGCATTGGACGATGATCCTGTCGGGAGAAATGAACATTCCCGCCGAATTCGGACTGCGAGTTCCACCCGTGGCCAACTGGGTGTTGAGCCGATACTGGGATGTCGTGAAATCTCACGTCAATTAAGAACGATTCGCGTTGCGACGCGAGGAGGGCTCACTATCTTGGCGGTGCACCGACGCAGAACACCACGCGTACGGACATCTCCCGTGAACCAACCTGAGCACGGTTCAATCGAATTAGGCTTTTCCCGGTAATGAAACTTTCCCTCAGCGACTTGACACCGTCTCGCGTGACAGCCGCCGTCCGCACACAGATGAAGTCGGGAATCTTCGGTCGCGGGGCGATGTCCTACCTGGTCGCTTTCGCCGGCATCAGCGTCGCTAGTTTCATTTTTCACGTCATTATCAGTCGCCGCCTGGGGACCACTCACTACGGGGTCATGAATGCGCTCCTGGGCATCATCAGCTTGCTCACCGTACCCCTAGGAGCAATGCAGATTGCGGTGACCCAAGCGGTTGTCGACAAGGAGTCAGCGGGACAGTCATTCTCGGTGGTCCGCGTGACCTGGCGATCCTTCCTCTCGGGATGCGTGGCCATGTTCACGCTCGCGGCGTGCGCTCCCCTCATTGATCAGTTCTTGCACATCGGGTCGCCGCTGCCGATCTTCCTCGTTGCCGCGTGGATCCCGCTGGCAACGGTCTCAGCGGTATTGCAAGGCGCACTTATCGGTGAGTATCGATTTCGAGCCGTCGCCTTCGCGTCATTCGTTGGCGTTGGTCTCATCCGATTAGTCCTCGGGTACGCAATGGTGAGTGCGGGCCTCGGCGTGTCCGGAGCGGTGGCCGCCACCATTTTCGCGCAAGCGTTTACGATGTCCTCGCTCTTATTCTCCGCTCGGCACGAGTTGTTGGGACATCGGCACGAGTCAGTAGTGCGAACCAGAATGCGCGACACCGTCCTGTCTGTCGCGGCGCTAGCGGGCTACACGACGCTCATCGGCATCGACACTTTCCTCGCGCAGCACTTTTTTCCGTCCTCGCTAGCTGGCAAGTACGCCGCGGCAGCGGTTGCTGCGCATATCGCCTTCTTCATTCCTGCTGCTCTCGTGACGGTGGCCTTCCCGCGACTCGCCGACGGGAAGGGCACTGATGAGGCGAGTCGGAGAATATTTCGACAGACGCTGCGCACCAGCGTGGTCCTAGGGGTTCTCGCCGCCGTCATCATGACGGTGCTACCGACGCTGACTATTCGTATCCTCTTCAGTTCCAAGTTCGCTAGCGCCCCATCAATACTTGGCGAACTGTCGTTCGCCTCTGTCGCCGTTGGCCTACTGATCCTCTTCGTCTATCTGCACTTGGCCCGACGCTCACTAATGGCTCTGACCCCGTGGATCGGTGTCGTCCTCGCGGTCGTGCTCATTTCGGTGTTCCACCACACGGGTGAGTCAGTGGCCCTCACCATGTTGATCGTCAGTGTGCTCACCATGGTGATCGCCGCGGTCCCCGCACTACGCTGGCGCATCGAACACACCGAACCCGCCTAGGGAGTATTCACTTCACGCCCTGGTGGTTGCGAGTTCGTCCACACGCGAGCGGCTACATCCAGTACCGCTGGAGCAGCGTCATCACGAAAGCGGCGTAGATCATCAACTGCAGGCCCACTAACCCAATCGCGGTGTATTCCTCGACGACCTTGGCGATTCCCCGCTCTCGCATCGGTGTCGATCCCGATTGCCACCCCAACACCACCAGTAGCGAGGGCAACAGTGG
>JABEUQ010000082.1 GCA_013044265.1 Acidimicrobiaceae bacterium | reverse complement strand
GAGCGATGGTCATTTGTTTCTCACTTTCCCGAGCGGAGCGCTTCCGCGCCGCCCACGATTTCCATGATTTCGGTGGTGATCGAGTCCTGGCGGGCTCGGTTCATAATGCGAGATAAGGTCTGGCCCAGTTCGTCTGCGTTGTCGGTGGCTGCGGCCATCGCACGCTGCTGGGATGTGTGAAACGACGCCGCGCCCTCGAGGAGGGCGGAGAAGATCTCGCTCTCGATTGCTCGCGGCGCGAGCTCGGTCAAGAGTTGCTCAACTTCGGGTTCAAACTCGGTGTAGCCCTTAAGTCCAACGGAGGTGTCAATTTCCATATCGCTGGGCATCACGAGAGGGAGCAGCTGCTCCGACTCAACAGCTTGGCTACCGGCAGAAATGAATCGCGTCGAAACGAGCAAGACCTGTTGCACTTCACCCGCCACGAACGGTGCAGCCAAGGTGCTCGCGACCAATCGTGCGTCCGCGAAAGTGGGGCGATCAGCGAAACCAGTGAAACTTTGCTCGACTTCAATACCGCGAAAGCGGAAGAATGCGGGTGCTTTCTTTCCCACCGTAAAGAGCCGCACACTGGTTCCTTGGTGCTGCAACATGTGCACCAGACGATCACCAGCTCGTAGGGCTGAGGAGTTGTAGGGGCCCGAGAGCCCGCGATCACCGACAACGACCAGCACAATCGCGGTATCAACTTTGTCAGGCGTAGTGAGCATCTTGCGCGCGGCCGCTGGATCGGCTGAAGCAGCCTCACGGATGATGCGCTGCATACCCTGGCGGTAAGGACGGTTTGCAGTAATACGCGCCTGGGAGCGGGCGATCTGAGATGCCGCGATGAGTTCCATCGCCTTAGTGATCTTTCGTGTGGCCTGCACCGACTTGATACGTCGGCGCAGAATCCGTTCTTGTCCTCCAGCCATCGCTCCTCCTTCCTCGCTCGTTCGTTCCGATTACTTAGTTCGTGACCGCGAAACCGGCGACGAACGACGTCAGCGCCGCGTCGAGCGTGGCCCCGTCGGGCATGGTGCCCGTCGTACGGATGTGCGCGAGCAGTTCAGAGTGTGTTGCGCGGAAAGTCGTGACCAATTCCGCCTCGAAGCGACGAACGTCGACCACTGGGATCGTGTCGAGCCATCCCTTGGTACCGGCATAAATCACGATGCACTGTTCCTCAACGGGTACCGGCGCATTCAGTCCCTGCTTGAGGAGTTCGGTCAAACGGTAGCCGCGGTCGAGCTGAGCTTGCGACGACTTGTCGAGCTCAGAGCCAAAGGTGGCGAAGGATTCGAGGTCGCGGAACTGGGCGAGGTCGATCTTGAGGGTTCCGGCCACGGCCTTCATCGCCTTAATCTGAGCCGCACCACCGACGCGCGACACCGAATTACCGACGTTGATGGCCGGGCGCACACCGGAGTAGAAGAGGTCGGACTCCAGGAACACCTGACCATCAGTGATGGAAATCACGTTGGTCGGGATGTACGCCGAAATGTCACCGGCCTTGGTCTCGATAATCGGCAGAGCGGTCAGCGATCCACCACCAAGGTCGTCGCTCAACTTCGCCGCGCGCTCCAACAGGCGACTGTGCAAGTAGAACACGTCGCCGGGGTACGCTTCGCGGCCCGGCGGGCGTCGCAACAAGAGCGAGATCTGACGGTACGCCTCGGCCTGCTTGGACAAGTCGTCGTACACGACGAGGGCGTGCTGACCATTGTCCATCCACTCCTGGCCAATCGCACAACCGGCGTAGGGCGCAAGGAACTTGAAGGGGGCGGGGTCTCCCGCCGAGGCCACCACGACGACGGTGTAGTCCATCGCCCCGTGATCCTCGAGAGTCTTCACAGTCTGGGCCACCGAGGAATTCTTCTGGCCAATCGCAACGTAGATACACTTCACGCCCTGGCCCTTCTGGTTCAGGATCGTGTCAATGGCGACGGTGGTCTTACCCGTCTTGCGGTCGCCAATGATGAGTTCGCGCTGGCCACGGCCAATTGGCGTCATCGCGTCAATCGCCTTGATACCAGTCTGCAGTGGTTCGCCCACTGGTTGGCGGCCAATGATGCCAGGCGCCTGGACTTCCATACGCCGCTGGCTCGGGTTCACCAGAGGGCCCTTACCGTCAATGGGCTCTCCCAGGGCGTTGACCACGCGGCCAATCAGCGCATCGCCCACCGGCATCGACAAGATGCGTCCCGTCGCGCGGACGACCTGCTCCTCCTCGATTCCGTCGACCGATCCAAGCACCACCGCACCGATGGTCTCCTCGTCGAGGTTCATCGCGAGTCCCACGGTACCGTCTTGGAATTCGAGCAACTCATTCACCTTGGCCGAGGGCAGACCCGACACGCGCGCGATGCCGTCACCGACTTCGACCACGCGGCCGACTTGCTCGGCGCCGACGGCCGGGTTGTACTCAGTGACGTGCTTTCGCAGGGCGTCAGTAATCTCGTTGGCACTAATGGTGAGCTCAGTCATCACAGTTTCCTTTTCTTAATCGTTTCGAGTCAAAGCGGATTCGTAAAAGTGACCCGCCGAAACGGAGTCGTGCAGCGCTGCGAGGCGTCCGCGAGTAGAAGCGTCGAGGCGTACGTCGCCCACCTCAACCAGAACCCCACCCAGGAGATCGGCCTCGTCAGCAATCTGAAGTTCAACGCTGGTACCCGTGAGGGCCGCTAGTGAGCGCACGAGTTCAGCCTGCGAGGCCTCGTCGAGGGGGCGAGCAGTGTAGACACGAGCCACACGCCAGTTACGCGCTTCGGCCACGTATTCCACCAAGTAGTCGAGTGTCCCGACAACGTCACGGGGGCGCCCACCCTCAATGACGTAGCGTGCCAGTCCCAACGACACCGGACCGACCTTGCTGGCGAGCAACTGGTCCACTAGTCCAAGACGCGAACCCAACGCCGCATCACGATCCAGCAGTACTCGTCGTAGGTCGAGATTCTCTTCAACCGTGCGAGCCCAGCGAAACAATTCCTCTTCGATGCGCGCAAAGCCTTCGGTGGCGATACCTTCCAGCAACGCATCGGCGTAGCCGGCGACGCGCCGGCGAGCCGACAGCAAACCGAGGCTGCGTTGGTGCAGGGCTCCCGTTTCTTCGAAAACCAGTGCGGTCTGGGCCAATTCGCCGATGGCCGACACTACTTCTTGCGCTGGAGCCGCGGCGGCGGCGTAGACCGCGACGCGAAGAGTCTCAGAATGAACCTTGTCCTTGAGTATCTCTGCGAGAACCTGCCCGCGCACCACGCCGGTCAGTGACGTATCACTCAGCATGCCGCGCAGTTCGGGCTGTGCCAGGACTGCGCGTTCCAAGGATGTCAGTTCGCCGACCACACTGGTCAGCGTCGCAACATCCAGTGCACCCAGGAGGGCGGCGGCGTATCCTTCGAGCTTGGGCAGCATGATTAGCGGTTCGATTCCTTCTGGGCTTCGGCACTCAGTGCCGCAACGGCCTCACGAACTAGATCCTGGTGAGCGGTCTGATCGACCTCTCGCCCCACCACTTTGGCGACGAGGTCGAAGACGATCTCACCGATCTTGGCCGACGCCTCATCGATAGCGCGCTGGCGCGCGCTCGCTACCTCGGCGTTGGCGTGAGCCACGATTCGCTCGTACTCGGCTTGTCCCCGCCCACCCGATTCCGCCTTCACCTGGTCCGAAAGGGCCTGGGCGTTTGCGACGATGTCACGAGCCTGTTCGCGAGCCTCATTCAGCACACGCGCGCGCTCGTCACCGGCGGCGTCCGCGGCCGCACGGGCCTCGTCGGCCGCGGCGAGGGCTGTTCGAATCTTGTCCTGGCGCGCTTCAATCGCGGCGTTCAGCATCGGTAGGGCGTACTTGGTGACGACCCAGAGGATGATGACGACGACCGCGAGCTCAACGAACCACGTCCCGTTAGGGAGGAGGAAGATGGAGCCTGTACTCATGTCGGGTGACCTTCTTTACTGAACGGCCTCGGCGGACGAGTCGGAATGACTCGTCGCTGAGGAACTAGTTGGCCTTGAAGACGTAGACGAAGACGACCATGAACAACAGGTTGATGAAGTACATGGCCTCCACCAGACCAACCGTCAGAAAGAAGTACTGACGCGCCTTGTTCTCGATCTCCGGCTGACGAGCAATAGCCGCGATGGTCTGGCTACCGGCCAGGCCGTCACCGATCGCCGCACCGATGGCGCCACCACCGAGGGCGAGGCCGCCACCGATGAGTGCACCGGCGTTGCGTACTGCGGCCGCAATGTCGTTGGGATTAGTTGCCATTTCTGTCTTTCCTCCTGGGTTGGGTTAGTGAGAGGCCTGTAGCGCGTCGATATTTTCGACGTGGTGTTCGTCGTGTGATTCGTCGTGGCTGGTGGCCATGCCGAAGTACAAGACGGCGAGAAGCATGAAGATGTACGCCTGGATGACGCCGATCAAGGCGTCAAAGGGCTTCCAGACGATTTCACCGAAGGGGACGGCGTAGATCGGTAACAGCGTGGTCATGACTGCGATCATGAGGCCACCCGAGAACATATTGCCGAAGAGACGAAAGGTCATCGTGATTGGTTTGGTGATTTCTTCGATGATGTTGATGGGCGCGAGCGCCGTGTACGGCTGGGCGTAGTGCTTGAAGTAGCCACCGATTCCGCGCGCGCGCACCGATTCGACGTGAACCCAGACAATGACCAACAGCGCCATAGCCAGTGGCAGGTTCACGTCACCCGTCGGCGCCGGAAATATTTCACCCGACTGACCGGGGTGCATGGAGGTCGGCAAGAAGCCAATCCAGTTACAAATAAGAATGAAGAGGAACAATGTGACGCCCAGTGGGACGAAGCGCTTACCACGCTCGCCCATGGCGGACTCGGCGAGGTCGCTCACCATACCCACGATCATCTCCCAAAAGATTTGCATCTTCGACGGCACGCCGTCGGTCACCTTGGAGGTCATGGCGTATATGAGGTACATGAAAATGAGGAACGCCAAGATGGTCGACATGATGATGTCGGTATCGAAGGTCAGCCCAAAGAGATGAGCTGTCGGGTGCACCCCGACTTCAATGGTCTTCGCTGCGTACAGCATCTTCACTACATGCCCCCCTGCTTCGCCACCACGCTGAAGACGTTGATGACAAAAACGATTTGATAAATCACAAGCCCTGCAACAATACCTATTCCCAGCGCCTTGTCCAGTACTAGCGCTCCAATGGCGACCACCGTCATGAGCATGAGGCGGCTCACGGTGTTTCCCCCGAGTTGGCGGCGCACGGCTTTGGTGCTCTGCTCGCCCTTGACTTCGACCTTGGCGACCTGTTTGTCGAGGAAGCGCAGATTGAGAATTGCCATCCCGACACCGATAACGACGCCGAGACCGGCCAGCGCATTGATCATTTCACCAACGACGAATCCGACTGCCCCAGCGGCGAGTGCGGAAAGTACTGTACGTCGCAAGAGACGCGGCAGAGTTGATGGGGGGAGGTTTTCAAGCACGGTGAATGGGTTTTAGAGGTATCGCCGGACTTGCTGAACCACGCTCACCACGGCGGCGACCGTTCCCAACACTATCCCTATTAGCAACCCCACGGGGGAAGTGTGCCATGTTTTATCCGCCCAGATGCCAAGACCCACCCCCAGCGCGATGCAGGTGGCAATAGTCGTTCCCAAGACGGCGAAAGCGGCCAGTCCGGGAAGCCCATTTTCATCAGGTGCTTTAGAATCCCCGTCCGAGTGGGGACTGGGGTCGGGCGCGCTCAATGGTGGGCCTCCTCGCTTTCGTAACGACGATGCTCGAGACGCCGACGGCGCGTGAGAATGGGACTCGACCAGGTGAACAGACCAATCAACAAAACGGCCACCGCCAGCGGCAAGAAGACATTGGTGCGCGGATAGAAGAGGGGGAACAGCACGAAGCCGCAAAGCAGCGCCGTCCAGAGCCACAGGATGATCACCGTACGACGATGGCCGTGACCTAGTCGCATCAGGCGGTGGTGGATGTGATTCTTGTCGGGGGTGTGAAAACCTTGTCCCGACATCGTTCGCCTCACGAAGGCGAAAACCGCATCAGTGAGGGGCACCCCCAGAATGAAGACTGGGATCAGCAGCGGTGCGAAAAAAAAGAACGTGACACCGCTCGCCGGCGGAGTACGCCCGCCAATAACCATTGTCGAGGCTGACATCAATACACCCAGCATCAACGCCCCGGCGTCACCCATGAAGAGCTTCGCTGGGTGAAAATTATCGCGCAGGAACCCCACACAGATTCCAAAGGTGAGCGCCGCGATGAGCGGTCCCACATTGGTTGACGGCAGGAGCCCCAAATCCTCGAGTCGTAGTCCGTACACACACAGTGTCCCCGAAGCAATAGCCACAATGCCCCCCGCCAGACCGTCAAGTCCGTCGATGAGGTTGACCGCGTTCGACAACGCGAACACCCACACGGCAGTGATGATCGGCAACGTCGACGGACCGAGCACAATGAATCCAGCGAAGGGCAATTTCAACTGATACATCGTGCAGCCACTGAAGTACAGGATGG
The DNA here is from genome assembly GCA_013044265.1 of Acidimicrobiaceae bacterium. Taxonomy (GTDB): domain Bacteria; phylum Actinomycetota; class Acidimicrobiia; order Acidimicrobiales; family RAAP-2; genus RAAP-2. The sequence goes on along the minus strand of JABEUQ010000082.1, from coordinate 19,049 downwards.
TTGCGGCCAACACCTGGCCAGCCACTTTGGCGGGTGCGCTCATCTCACGAAAGTCGTCAACCACGCCCACTACGAACATCACGCCGGTGGCGAGAAGCACCCCGAGCATCTCGTGCGACGATTCGATTATCGCCCGCGTCGTAGGTAATACGAAGGCTGCAACGAGGGCGATACAGAACCCCACGAACATGGCGCCGCCGCCGCCGTAGGGGGTAATCACTTGATGCACCTTGCGCTCATCGGGTTGAGCACTGTAGTTCACCGCGATCGAAATACGCCGGGCCGAAGGATTCGTCACCAGCGTAATGAGAGCCCCTACGAGAGCAATGATGCCGTAGGTGCCCAGGGCGTTCATGGACTACTTCGAAAAGTTGGAGTAGGGGTTGAATGTTGAACAGATGCCGGCGACGGCGGCGCGCACATTCGCAATGACCGCCTCGTCTTCACGCCCGCGCAATGCGCGGGCCATCAATGCAGCCACCGCCGCGAATTCGTCTTGCTTGAGTCCCGCAGTCGTCTCGGCGGCAGTACCGACGCGCAGACCCGACGTGATGAACGGGCTGCGCGGGTCATCGGGGATGGTGTTGCGGTTCGTGGTGATGCCCGCACGGTCCAGAACCTCCTGAGCCACCTTGCCCGTCAAGTCGGCATCGAATTCGCGCAAATCTAGGAGAACCATGTGGTTCTCGGTACCACCCGACACCAGACGGAATCCCTCGTCGGCCAACGCGGCACCAAAAGCTTGAGCATTTTTTACGACCTGTTCGGTGTAGTCCGCGAAGTCAGACCGGGCAGCTTCTTTGAAAGCCACGGCCTTGGCGGCGATGGCGTGCTCCAGAGGACCCCCCTGCTGGCCAGGAAAAACTGCCATGTCGATGGCCTTGGCGTGATCGCTGCGACACAAGATCGCTCCACCACGAGGTCCGCGCAGGGTCTTGTGCGTCGTGAACGTCACCACGTCGGCGTAGGGAACAGGATTCGGATGCGATCCTCCGGCGATGAGGCCGGCCACGTGCGCCGAGTCGAACATCAATAGCGCCCCTACTTCGTCAGCGATTTCGCGAAACGGCGCGGGGTCAATGCGCCGGGCGTAAGCGGTGGCCCCCGCGACAATCAACTTGGGACGGTATCGCAACGCCATCTCACGCACGTTGTCAAAGTCAATCATTTCACCTGGCGTCGCCGGGTCGTCGTTGCGTGGCGTCACCCCGTAAGACACGAAGTTCCAAGCTTTTGACGTCATGGACGCTGGTGAACCGTGAGTGAGGTGACCTCCCTGGTCCAGACGCATCGCCAGAACAGTATCGCCGGGCTCGAGCAGCGCTTGGTAGACCGCGACGTTCGCGTTGGCCCCCGAGTGCGGCTGCACGTTGGCGTGTTCGGCGCCGAACAAACCAGTCAATCGACGACGCGCGAGGTCTTCGATCTCGTCGACGACTTGATTGCCCCCGTAATAACGTCGACCCGGGTAACCCTCGGCGTATTTATTGGTGAGAACTGAACCAGTGGCAGCCATAACGGCGGGCGAGGCGAAGTTCTCGCTGGCAATGAGTTGCAGGGTGGTGGTCTGGCGCTGCCACTCTTGAGCAAGCAGGCCGACCACTTCGTCGTCGTTGGTGATGAAGGCATCAAATGGTGAGCTCACGAGGAACCTTTCTATGCGCTAAGCGCGTTGGTCAAGCTGACTAAGTTTTGCGATTCGCGCGAGGTGGCGTCCTTCACCGGGCTCAGCGCCGAGCCACGCCGCGAGGGCGTCCTGAGCGACCGGCGGTCCAATCAGTCGCGATCCCATGCATAAGACGTTGGCATGGTTGTGTTCGCGCGCCAGGCGCGCCGAAGTGGCGTCGTGCACGAGAGCCGCGCGAACACCCGACACCTTGTTCGCGGCGATTGAGATTCCTATTCCAGAACCACACACCGCCACGCCGAGGTCTGCCTCACCACTGGCGACACTGTGGCCGACGGCCGAACCGAAGTCGGGGTAGTCAACAGAAGTCTGGGCGTCATTCGTGCCGAGATCGATTACTTCGTGACCCCACTCGCGAAGCGTCGTGACCAACAACTCCTTGAGTTCATACCCGGCGTGATCCGCTCCGAGCGCGATTTTCATATCAACACCCTACTGGTCGTCGACGCTGGATTCCGGCCCGATAACCTTCGCAATGTCGCGCGCGCTCAGTGCCCCGCTGCGCACCAGGCGCCAACCCCGTGACGTCAACTCCACCACACTCGACACCGCACCGTTACACACTCCCCCATCCATGACCCCACCGACGGGGGCTCCCCACTCGACCGCCCGCACGTCCTCGGCGCTCATCGACGGTACGCCACCATGTTCATTGGCACTCGTCACCGCCAAGGGTCCACACGCGACGATGACGTTGGCTAACGCCTCGTGACGCGGCACGCGAAGCCCGAGGGTGGCGCTCGCCCCTACGAGAGCGGCGCTGGACGCAGGCGCCTTCACGACGATTGTGAGCGCTCCCGGCCAAAAGTTATCCGCTAATGCTTGAGCTTTCGTAGACCATTCGACTTCGAGGGACTGGACGTCGATGGCCGAGGCGAGCAGTACGGGCAAAGCCACGTTGCGGGGACGGCTCTTGACCTCGAAGAGTCGCGTCACGGCCGAAGGGTCGAATAGTCGTGCTGCGACGCCGTACACGGTATCGGTGGGCACCGCGACTACGTCACCGCGCCACAAGGATGTCACGGCCTCGTCGAAACTCAGCAATTTCACGCGGACCGCCTCGCTACGAGCACCCGGGGACGTCCGCTCAGGTCATCCACATCGCGAACATCCACGTAGCCGCGGTGTTCGGCGAGCGCCAGGAGAGCCGAGCGCTGGGAATCTCCGTGCTCCATCACCAAAGAACCGCCCGGTCGAAGCCAGAGTATTGCTTCGCGCACGATCGTCGCGAGGTCTTCAAAACCCACTTCGCCTTCGGCGTCGGGCGCCACGAGGGCCCCCTGCGGCTCGTAGCCCAATACCGGATCAAGATCCGCCATCTCGGACTCACCCACGTAGGGCGGATTAGCGGCAATGAGGTCGACCCGACCTCGCAAGGAACCGTCGATCGACGAGAACCACGAGGACTCGACGAAGGAGGCACTGTGGAGTTGATGCTTTCGGGCATTGGCCCGCGCCACGTCAAGAGCGCCGCGCGATTCATCCACCGCCACCAACGTCGCCGCGACACCGCGTGAACGCAGTTCGTCGAGTAGCGCGAGGCCAATAGCACCCGATCCGCACCCGAGATCAAACAACAAGGGGGCAATCGTCACCGAACTCGCCAATTCGCCAAGCGCTACGCCAACTAGTTCCTCGGTCTCGGGACGCGGTATCAGTACGCGAGAGTCCACGTCGAGGTCCAGTGAACGAAAGGGCCAATGCCCAATGATGTATTGGAGGGGCTCACCCTCCAGGCGACGGTGCACCGCCCCCGCCAGAGCCTGACGAGCCTCGGGGTCGCCTCCAGGCAGGAACTCCTCGACTAGCCAGCGCGCTTCGCGGCGCTCGAGACCGAGCGCGACGAGCTCAGTGACGACGGTAGAGTTAGCGCCCGTCACTCTCAGCCAATTGGCGCGTGCGCTGATCCGCCAACAACGCATCGATGTAGGAATCGAGGTCGCCAGCGAGAACGGCGTCGAGGGTATAGTTCGTCAGATTGATGCGGTGGTCGGTCACTCGATTCTCCTTAAAATTGTAGGTTCGAATCTTTTCGCTGCGACCACCCCCTCCCAGCTGGGAACGCTTGAGGTCGCCGAGTTCATTGGCTTGAGCGTCCTGGGCGGCTTTGAGAAGTCGTGAACGCAGAACAATTAGCGCCTTCGCGCGGTTTTGAATCTGACTCTTCTCATCTTGCATCGAAACGACTATCCCCGTGGGTAAATGAGTGATACGCACCGCGGAGTCCGTGGTGTTGACGCTCTGGCCGCCGGGGCCCGACGAGCGATAGACGTCGATCTTCAGTTCGTTGGGGTCAATGGCCACGTCGACCTCTTCGGCCTCGGGTAGCACCGAGACGGTCGCCGACGACGTGTGCACGCGGCCCTTGGCTTCGGTGACCGGTACGCGCTGTACGCGGTGGACTCCGGCCTCGTGCGCGAGGCGCGTCCAAGCATCATCACCTTTGATGAGATACGTGGCTTCATCGAGTCCGCCGTGATCACTCTCGCGTTCTTGGACCACTTCGAGCTTCCAACCACGCAGCGCTGCGTACCGTCGGTACATCTCCGCCAAGTCACCGGCAAACAAGTTGGCCTCTTCGCCGCCTTCGGCCCCGCGAATTTCAAGGATGACGCTGCGCCCCTCATTGGGATCGCGCGGTAGGAGCAGCGTCTCGAGGGCCTCTTCAAGGTTCGGGAGCCGAGCCTCGGCCGTCGTGACTTCTTCACGCCACTGCTCCCGGTCCTCACCGGAGCTTTCATTGAACATCTCTCGCGCGGTGGCGAGATCCTCCTGAGCAGACTTGAGCGCCACCCAGGCGGCGTTAATCTCCGCAAGTTCCTTGTGCCGGCGTGAAAGGTCGCGCAGACGCGTCAAATCCGAGGCAACGTCGGGTTGCGCGAGTGCACTTTCGACGGAGCGGAGTTCGTCCTCGAGAGTAGCGAGAGTCTCGTCGAGCGAGCGCACGAAAGGTGGCGGCTCGCCGGCTTACGCCTTGGGAGCGCGCGCCTTGTTGGTCTTTTGCGCGTAGCGACGCTGGAATCGCTCGACGCGCCCACCAGTGTCGACGAGCTTCTGCTTACCAGTGAAGAAAGGGTGGCACTCGTTGCACAATTCGACCTTGATCTCGGCCTTAGTCGACTTGGTCATGAAGGTGTTCCCGCACGAGCAGGTCACGTGAGCGTCGATGTAATTGGGATGAATGGCAGTCTTCATTGGTGCTCCTTGGCGCGGATGTCGAGTTTAGCGGAAAATCAAGAGGTCGGTGCGGGGCCCTTGGCGATCTCGGCGAGGAACTCGTCATTGGACCGAGTGGACTTGAGTTTGTCGATCAAAAGCTCGAGTCCGGCGGCTTCGCGCCCCTCAGACGCCAATCCGTTCAAAACGCGACGTAATTTCCAGACCTGGGGCAGCACGTCACGGTCGAAGAGCAACTCCTCGTGTCGCGTGGAGGAACCGTTCACGTCAATCGCCGGGAAGAGACGGCGCTCAGCCAAACGGCGATCGAGCTTGAGCTCCATGTTGCCGGTGCCCTTGAACTCCTCGAAAATTACCTCGTCCATCTTGGATCCAGTCTCCACCAACGCCGAAGCAAGAATGGTGAGCGAGCCCCCCTCTTCGATATTTCGAGCGGAACCGAAGAATTTCTTCGGGGGGTAGAGCGCACCCGAATCGACGCCACCGGACATGATTCGTCCAGTCGCCGGGGCAGCCAAGTTGTACGCGCGCGCGAGACGGGTGATGCCATCGAGAATGATCACGACATCACGACCCTGCTCGACCAGTCGCTTGGCGCGCTCGATGCAGAGCTCGGCCACGTGCGTGTGCTCTTCGGCCGGACGGTCGAAAGTAGAGGCAATCACTTCGCCATTGACGCTGCGGCGCATGTCGGTAACTTCTTCGGGGCGCTCGTCAACCAAAAGTACCATCAGGTGGACTTCGGGATTATTGACTTCGATCGATTGAGCGATCTGCTTCATAATCGTGGTCTTGCCCGCTTTGGGCGGCGAGACGATCAGCCCACGCTGACCTTTGCCAATGGGCGCCAGCAGGTCCACGATGCGCGGGGTGAGCTCGGACTTGCCTTCAGTGGTGGCCAGCTTGAGCTTCTCGTCAGGAAATAGCGGAGTTAGGTCCTCGAATCGCGGACGTAGGCGTGCCACCTCGGGATCGAATCCAGCCACGGTATCCACTCGCAAAAGGGCTGGGTATTTTTCGTTCGAAGCCGCCGGACGGTATCCGCCCGTCACGACGTCACCCTTACGCAAGTGGTAGCGCCGAACTTGATTGATTGACACGTACACGTCGTTGGGCGATGCGTGAAAGCCCTTGGTTCGCAAGAAGCCGTAGCCGTCGTCGCGCAGGTCGAGGAGACCTTCGATCTCCACGAGTTCACCGTTATAGGGCTGATCCGCGTTGGGCATCGATTCACCGAAGCGATCTCGACCGTTACCCGCGCCGCCGCTGGTGCTGCCGTTACGGTTGCGTCGATTACGTCGGTTATTACGACCACCGGGCTCGTTGCCGAAATCGCGGGGTTGACGTGGTTCGCGTGGTTCGCGAGGTTCTCGTGGCTGATTGTTCTGCTGCGGAGCGGGACGCGGGTTCGCCGTATCACTCAAGTTGGTTTCGCCAGCCGGAGCACCGACTCCGTCCCGGGCGCTTCGAGAGGGCGTCGACCCCTTCACTCTCGACTCCTCAGTGGGCGAACTCACCCGAGGAGCGGGGGTTGTGGGAGAGGATGCGACGTCGGAGCTGAACTCATTAATGAGGGATTCGAAGTCGTCGTCTGGAGTAACGACAGTTCGTCGCGAACGTACTGCCCGGGTGGCTGGCTTAGAGACGGGGTCCGAGCTCGAGGCAGCGCTCGCGGGCGAACCCATAATCGTCTCGATCAGCGTGGCCTTAGAAGCACGGGCTGAGACGTCGGCCCCGGTCAGCTTCGCGATTGCCTGAAGGTCTTCGCGTGATTTAGATTCCAAGTCCGAACGATCAGGGGTGGTGGGCTTGACAGCCATTCATAAGTCCTTTCTCACTACGACCACGCAAAAAATGTGGGTGGTGAAAAATTCGAGAAGCGTCGTAATTGGAAGAGTTCCGCACGTCGGCGAACGGCCAGACGTGAACGACAAACCTCAGTGTAGCGGAGAACTGCGCCAGCGCAAACGACTAGGCCAATTCACCCAGTAGCGCATCCAAGTTGGCATCGACCACCATGGGCATCGCGCTGGTGTGCACCGCAGTGTCCGGGTCCTTGAGCCCGTTGCCGGTGAGCACGCAGACAACGGTGGAATCCGCTGGCACACCGAACTTCAAGATGCCCGCGACCGACGCGGCCGACGCGGGTTCACAGAAGATGGACTCATAGCGCGCCACGTAGCGGTAGGCATCGAGGATCTCATCGTCGGTGACCGCGCGAATGTCACCGAGCGATTCGTGAATAACTTCGAGCGCCTGAATCCAACTCGCCGGATTACCAATACGGATCGCCGTCGCAATCGTCTCGGGGTTAGCCACCGGATGCCCCAACACAATGGGTGCCGCACCAGCCGCCTGAAATCCCCACATCTTGGGGAGCCTCTTCGAGTGTCCAGCGGTGTGGTATTCGATGAATCCTCGCCAATACGCCGTGATATTGCCGGCATTCCCCACGGGAATGGACAAAATATCCGGCGCTTCTCCCAACACGTCGATAATTTCGAAGGCCCCGGTCTTTTGACCCTCGATACGTTCGGGATTGATCGAGTTCACGATGGTAATCGGTAGGTGCTTCGTGAGTTCTCGAGCGAGATCGAGAGCTTGGTCGAAGTTCCCGCGGATTTGCAATACCTTGGCTCCGTAGACAATCGCCTGAGCGAGTTTGCCCATGGCAATCTTGCCCTCGGGCACCAGGACCACGCAGTCCATTCCGGCTTTGGCGGCGTACGCGGCGGCAGCGGCCGAGGTATTACCCGTTGAACCACAGATGACCGTTTTTGCTCCAGCCGCCTTGGCCTTGGTGATAGCCATCGTCATGCCCCGGTCCTTGAAGGAACCCGAGGGGTTAAGACCCTCGTACTTGAGCCACACGTTGGCGCCCACTCGCTCCGAGAGACGCTCGGCGAAGATCAGCGGTGTATTGCCCTCTTGGAGGGTGACGATCTCTTTCACACCCTCGAGATCAAGCCATTGCCCGTATTCCTTGAGCAGTCCGTTCCAGCCCGTCACGCGCCACCTCCGTCAATTACGCGAATACACGCGCCGATGGAATCCACCGACACCAAAAGATCCAATTCGTGCAATGTCGCGGTGACATCACGGGTCAATGCCACGTGAGTCAGGAACGACAAACGCGCCTCCTGGCCAAAACCGGACTGCTCCATTGACTGGATCGAAACGTTGTGGCGACCAAAGACCCCGGCGACCTGGGCGAGCACACCAGGTTCATCGCGGACGTCAATGCTGAGATAGAAGACACTCGATAGGTCGCCCGAGTCCACGCTGAGCAATCGGTCATCCACCGTGAAAGGCACGTCGTGACGACCGTTCACTCGATTTCGCGCGGCGTGCAGGACATCACCGAGTACCGCGCTGGCGGTTGGCTCACCGCCCGCTCCCTGACCGAGCCACATCAGGGGTCCACTCCTGTCGCCTTCGATAAAGACCGCGTTCATCGCGCCGTGCACTGCAGCCAATGGGTGATCGATAGGTATCAATGCGGGATGAGTACGTCGCGAGAGACCGTGTTCACCGACGCGCTCTACAACACCAATCAGTTTGATCACGTAGCCGGCACGGCGCGCGTAGTCCACGTCGACCGACCGGACTTTGGAAATGCCCTCGCGCAAGATTGGTTCACCGTGCAGAGCGGTGCCAATCGCCAGAGAGGACAGGATCTGGACCTTGGCGGCGGCATCAAAAGCTTCGACGTCGGCCGTGGGATCCGCCTCGGCGTAACCGAGGGCCTGGGCCTCCTTCAGCGCGTCGGCGTAGTCGCGACCTTCACTGGTCATCTGCGAGAGGATGAAGTTGGTGGTGCCATTGACAATGCCCATCACCCGGTTGATCTTCTCGCCCGCCAACGACGTACGTAACGCGCGGATAATGGGAATGCCACCGGCGACTGACGCCTCGTAGAGAAGGTCGGCACCATTTTCGTGGGCCAACTGCGCCAGCTCGGTGCCGCAATCAGCCATCAGCGTCTTATTGGCGGTGACCACTGATGCTCCGCGTCGCAGCGCGGTCTCGATCCATGTTCGCGCGGGCTCGATCCCGCCGGCCAACTCGACGAGAATATCCACGTCGTCACGAGCCGCGAGGCTCAAGGGATCATCCGTCAGAAGCGACGAGTCCACCCCTTCTCGTACCGTGGTGAGGTCACGCACGGCAACGCCCACCAGCTCGAGGGTGGCGGTGGCACCGTCAACTAAAGCGACCTGGCGCGAGTCGTCATCGAGCATCTGCACGAGGGCGCGACCAACGAACCCCGCACCGATAACCCCGAGGCGCACGTGCGGCGTAGTCATGGATAAAGGCTAATCGTATTCACAAGGTGGTCCTTCTAGACTTCGAGTCGTGCGAGGTCGTCGAAGGACTCGCGACGCAGCACCACGCGAGCGCTGCCGTTGGCGACGAATATCACGGCCGGGCGCGCTACTCGGTTGTAGTTCGAGGCCATTGAGTATCCGTAGGCTCCGGTCACCGGCGTCGCAATGAGGCTACCCACACCCGTGGACGTGGGTAGCCAGGCCTCATCAATCAAGATGTCACCGCTCTCGCAGTGGCGTCCCACGAGTCGCACGTCCTGGGGGCGCCGAGCGAGGGGTTGTGCAATGTCAAAGGCCTCGTAACCAGATCCGTAGAGGACGGGACGAGGATTATCACTCATGCCACCGTCCACCGCCATATAAGTACGTTGGGTGACGGGCTTGACCGCACCGACGGTATACAGGGTGATCCCCGCTTGAGCGACGATGGCGCGTCCCGGCTCGGCCGTGATACGCACCCGCGGGTCGAGCCCCGCCGCGAGAGCCGCCGCGCGAACGGCGTGACCCCACTGGGTGAGGCTCAACGTCGACTCGCCCTCGACGTAGGCCACGCCGAGTCCGCCGCCGATGCAGAGTTCGTCGAAATCGTCGTCGGCAATGAAGTCGACCAGAACTTTCATCGTCTCGTCGAAACCAGCCGTGTCGAAGATCTGCGAGCCAATATGGGCGTGCACGCCGTGCAACGAGACGTGCGACATGCCTCGCAGCGCCACAATGGCGCGCCGGGCCTCGCCAGCAGCGAGCGAGAACCCGAACTTGGTGTCCTCCTGGCCCGTGCGCACGAACTCGTGCGTATGAGCCTCGACTCCCGGTGTCACGCGAATCAGACACTGCAGAGGCCGTGCGGCGCTGACCAATTCCCTAAGGCGTTCGATCTCATCGAAATTGTCGACCACCACGCGGTGTACCCCCACCTCGAGGGCGCGTTCAAGTTCGCTGGGCAACTTGTTATTGCCGTGCAAGATAATCCGTGACGGGTCAACCCCTGAACGCAACACCAAGTCGAGTTCGCCCCCCGTCGCAACGTCGATACAAAGTCCTTCGTCGCGCGCGAGTCGGGCCATGGCCCCGCACAAGAATGATTTCGACGCGAAAGCCACTCCGTCATCGAAGACTGCGGCGGCCTCGCCACAGCGCGCTCGCAGAGTGGTCTCGTCATAGACGAAGAGCGGCGTACCGTAGGTGGCGGCCAGTTCCTTCAACGACACCCCACCGAGCTGGACGTCGTGTTCGCCCAACTGCGCCGTGTCGGGCAGCAGGGACGCGAGGATCGGCTCAGCGGACACACGGCCTCCATTGGTTGAGAGGTCCGAGGGCTTCGTTCACTACAAGAGCGCAGGAAGCGGCGCCCGACGTCTCACGACACACGCGCCCTAAATGGCCCGGATCCCTGAAAGTGCTGGCGTTGTGGGCGATCGGGCGCAATGACACGCGATCACGCTACCTCACGCGACGTCGTATGCGACTCGCGGTGAGGGTGATGGTGGCTCTGGAGTGAGCCCGGAGTCCAGCCGGGCGCGGGTAGGCTGGACGAGCACGCTGCCGTGGTGTAATTGGATAACATGCCACCCTCCGAAGGTGGAGATTTGCGAGTTCGAATCTCGCCGGCGGCACCACGACCATACTCTGGTGAATACATTCGCGTCGTGGTGGCGACAGGTACGGCGCCAGAAGGATCGCGTCGTGAGTCGCCACCTCGCACCTCGACGATGAGTCGGGCACGATGAACCCACCTCACTCGCTGTTACCGGCGCGTTCGTGGGCTCGGTCCCCCCATCAGAGTCAGGACGGGGTCCTCGCGACCTCTCCGTGGTCCGCCCCCGCCGGATCCCACTCTCGCCCGCACGAGCAGTTCACGGTGGGTGCAGGACCGATCCTTCGCCGCACTCTCAACGTGAGGTCGCCTGAGAGTCTCGGGCATTTTCAACTCGCCACAGGCTTCTGACGTGCGTATCGGACGAGGGATGGGCCGTTGACGAGAATCGCTCCACAAGGGGCCTTCTGGAGCGAGACCAGCCGCGGGTATGTCAGTGAGTGGGGCCAACTCGTCGCGACGAGGACACGGTAATCAGGTTACTGTCGAATAACTACGAGGTGCCGGCTTTGGAGACTCCTCCACCCAACACGTACACGTCGAATCTCGCGGCGTGGTAGCGGGCTAATTCCTCTCTCAGGTATTCCGCGACCGCATCGGCGCGCTCGCGACTCAACACCAGGTTCAGGGCCGCGGTGCCACTTCGGTCCGCGTGATCATAAAATCATCAGCGAGGCCACCCCGTTCTTGGCAACACTCCTCGCTAGATCCGCAATGGCCACTCGAGCCGCTGACGAAAGTGTGTAGGAGCCCGTGGCGAAACACGTCAGCAACAAGATGACTTCGTTCACCGTCGAACTCACTGTGCTCTCGGGCACGCCGATGCCCGAGAGGAGTGGCAGCGTCACTCAAGGCGCTTGGCACTCGTCCCGAGTTCTCGCCCATCCTCCTTTAGGAGATGATGATCATGCGCACGGTGTCAGTGACCTGTGCTCCGCCCGTCGCCGAACCCGCCATCACGACGATCGGGTCGCCCGGTTGCGCTATGCCCGCCTTCTTCACTTCAGCAACCGCCACTTGGCAGAGTTCATCGATGTCGTTCGACGGCGAGAGCACGACCCGGTCGATACCCCACGACCCACGCAGTTGACGAGAGGTCGCCTTGCTCGGAGTTATTGCCACGATCGGCATCGGTGGGCGGAAACGTGAGATGGCTCGCGCGGTCATACCCGAACGGGTGCACGCCACGATGGCCACGGCATTCTCCTCCATCGCAGCGCGCCACGCGGCGCCAGTAATGGCGGCGGTGATGCGCGTCGACTGATTTGCGTTGCCGACGTGAGATTGCAGTTCCAGGCCCGCTCCCCACTTGGCGTAGTCGAAGGACGCTTCGGCGCGACGCACAATGCGGTCCATGGTGATCACCGTGCCGACAGGATCATCGCCAATGGCGGTTTCGCCCGAGAGCATGACGGCACTCGCGCCGTCGAGCACCGCGTTGGCGACGTCGGTCACCTCAGCGCGAGTGGGCACCTGGGCGTGGGTCATTGACTCGAGCATTTGGGTCGCGACGACCACGGGGCGTGCGTAGCGGATCCCGTGACGCACGATGAGCTTCTGAAGGTGCGGCACCTCCTCGATGGGCATGCGCACACCGAGGTCACCGCGCGCCACCATGATGGAGTCGGAGACCGCAACGATCTCATCGAGGTTTTCCACACCTTCACCGGTCTCGATTTTGGCCATGAGTAACACGTCATCACGACTGAGAACCGAACGCACTGAGACCATATCGAAGGCCGATCGCACAAAAGAGACGGCGAGGAAGTCGATGTCCTCTTCCTTGAGGGCCTCAAGACGAGCGCGGTCATCGTCCGTGGGAAGACGGTCGTTGAGAATCGAAGCGGGTAGTCCCATACCCGGCTTGCCCACCACTGCGCCACCTGAGGTGACTTCGGTCAAAGTGGTAGCACCGGTCTTGGTGACAACGAGGGAAATACCACCGTCACCAATGTGCACGCGGTCCCCAGTCTTGAGGTGCAACAAGATGTCCGCGCGCTCCACGGCGATACGATCGACGGTCGACGTCTCACCGAATGCCTCAACGAGTTCAATGACGTGGCCAATCTCCAGGTGCACCGCAGTGGTGCCGAAGGAGCCGGCGCGAATCTTCGGACCAGGAATATCGACCATGATGGCGATGTCCGGTGCGATGGCGCGCACGCGACGAATCCTCTCGAGGTTCGAAGGAATGTCGCCGTGAGCCATGGATATGCGAAAAACGTCGACCCCCGCCTTCACAAGGTTACGAAGCACCTCGTCGCTCTCTGATGCGGGTCCAATAGTTGCTACGATTCGCGTGCGCCGCACGATATTCCCCTTAAAGTCTTTTCAATACTCTAGTTGAGGGCAACGTTGTCTCCTCCGGGCCCAGATGAACGTTCTGTTTCGTCTCGGACCTTGTCGCACCATGATGCAAAAGCGAGGCAACTTACTAGTGAGATTCCCCACGCATGGGCACGACAACGTCGCTTCCGTCGACGTTGACCACTCGCAATCTGGTGCCGTAGCTCAGCGCCAGTTCCTCGGAACGGATGACGTCGTGGGCCGCACCATCTTTACGGACTTCACCTCGATGCAATAAGACCAATCGATCTGTGAACAGTCCCGCCAGCGTGAGATCATGCAATGTCGCGATCACTGTGAGGCCGCACTCGGCGACCTCCTTCTTCAGCAACTCGAGAATGTCCATCTGGTGTCTCACATCAAGACCAGTGATGGGCTCGTCCAATACCACCACTTTGGTTGACTGCGCGAGGGCTCGGGCCAGAACCATTCGCTGCCGTTCACCACCCGAAAGTGACGCACCGTCGCGGTGGCGAAAGTCGCCCAATTCGAGCCGCTCTATCACCCCCGCCACGATCGCTCGATCGTGGATTGACGGGGCCCGCAGTACACCGTGGAAGGCAACTCGACTGAGCGTCACATATTCCTCCACCGTCATACCCGCGGGAATCTCGGGGTGCTGTGGCACATAAGCGACCAGACGCGCCCGCTCGCGTTCCTTGAGACTATCGAGTCGATGTTGATCAATGGATACAGTGCCGTGCGCCAACGTGCGCAGACCAGCGAGGGCCGCCACCAGTGACGTCTTACCTGCACCGTTGGGGCCAATGATGGTGCACCACGTACCGGCCTCCACCTCCAGGCTCACATCGTGCACGAGGACGGTCGATCCTGCCCTCATTGTCACTCGATCAAGGTGGACCATCTTCATGAGTTACTCTTACGCCGTACGCTCAAGATCAGCACGAAGACCGGCGCACCGATGACTGCGGTAACCACGCCCAGCGGCAACTCCGACGGGGCCATCACCGTTCGCGCGACAGTGTCGCACAGTACTAAGAAGGCCGCACCGAAGATCACCGAAAGAGGCAAAATGCGGCGATACGACGTACCGACCAGCAGTCGCACGATGTGCGGGACGATGATGCCGACGAAGCCGATGAGGCCCACTACCGACACAATGGCGGCGGTCCCCAGCGAAGCTGCTCCCACGACGAGTAACCGCACTGAGCGCACGGACAATCCAACTGAGCGCGCCTCATCATCACCCACGCTCATAATGTCGAGTGCTCGCGCCGCGAGAACGCACACCACACAACACAACACCACGTAGGGCACGACAATGAGGACCGAGTGCCAACTCGCCGTGGCGAGCGAACCGAGAAGCCAAATGTAGACGCGCGCAATCGACTGGGTGGAGGACTGCTGCTGGAGGAAAGTTTGGGCGCTCGTAAACAGTGCCGATACCGCGACGCCGGCGAGAACCAATGTGGCTGGTGTCGAGCGCATCGATCGACCCCCGATTACCCACGTCAGCGCCACGGCAATCAATGCGCCAGCGAAAGCCAGTAGCGGCGTCCAGGCAGGAACCGATGAAGCGTTAGCGATATTCACGATGGCAAACGTCGCCCCGAGACCCGCCCCCGCGGCGACGCCGAGCAAATATGGATCGGCCAGTGGGTTGCGAAACACCCCCTGGTAGGTAGCACCAGCCACCGCCAGCATCGCTCCGGCGAGAAGTCCGAGCACCATACGCGGAGCACGAAGTTGCCACACGATGGTCGACTGCAGCGACGTGAGCGTCGAGTGCCCCATGCCGAGGTGACTGAATGTGTCCCCGACTATTCGCGAAGCTGAGATTGAAGTCGGCCCGATGACGAGCCCACACGCCACGGCGACCACTAGGGCCGCGGTGGTCGCCACGACGACGAGCAAGACTCGTCGTGTGCTCGGTGGGCTCGTCAACACCCGCCGACTACTTCCAGAGGCGCGCGTCAGCCAGTGCCGCCTTTACTGCGGCGGTGATCTGATTCATCAGAAGACTGAGTCGCGGTCCCCAGCGCGAGGCCACGTCGTCACTCAAGTTCACCACGTGATTGTTCACCACGGCACTCACTTTGGCGAATCCCGCACGTGCGCGCACGCTTGCGAGGGTCGCCTTGCAGCAGATGGTGTCGGCCAGAAAAATCAGCTGAGGGTTTGCGCTCGTAATGTATTCAGCACTCAACTGGGGATAACCGGCGTCGGCCGAGGTGGATTTCGCGTCAGCGATGTTGACCACGCCGAGCGACTTCATCAATGCACCCACGAACGTCGTTGAAGTAAGCGAGTAATACGTGGGATCGAGCTCGTAGTACACGCGAAGTTTCTTCGTCGGGTGCGCTGGTACCGACTTGACATCGGCCGCAATCGACTTAGCCATCGATGACGCCAGCGCGTTGGCCGAGGCAACGTGACCAGTCAGGGAACCTAGTTGGCGAATCTGGGCTAGCGCCCCCGTCAGCGATGTTGGCGCATTTTGGGTGACCACGTGCACTCCTAGTGCAGTCAACTTCTCCTTAATCGAGTTTGCGTCGTAGGAGATGATCACTAGGTTGGGCTTCGTCGAGGCGCCCGTGGCGGCCCTGCAAATCCCAATTACCGATTCGACGCTCGGATTGAGCGCGTTGATATGCTTCGTCGGCAAGCCGTGCGTCGGGTAGTTGGAGTCACTATCGACGGCTTGGACTTGAGGTCCGGCGCCGATGGCGAATAGTGTCTCGGTCGCCGTCGGCGACAGTGACACGATGCACGTGGGTGCCGATGGCGACGCGGCCGAAGAGGCCGACGAGGCGCCGATGAGGGGAATCGCAATAGCGCCGAGTGAAGCGGCCAGTGCGAACCGGAGGGACTTGAACATGGATATCTCCTTTCCGTCGAAGTGGTGTGGACGACGGATGGATATCCGATCGACCGCCCTTTACCTCGAGAGCTGTCTTGGTAATCTCCTCGTCGCAGGCGACCTGGCTACGTGGGCGAACACCCACTTACAGTTGCGGGACAGCGTTGGAATCACACCAACTTCGCTGCTCCGAGGCACCTTCGACCCTAATCCACTAACGAGCTCGAAGCGAATGCAATCATTCGAATCCGACCGAACAGTGGTCGAGAGAGGTATTACATCTGCTCGGGAGCCTCGATACCCAACAGTGATAATCCAAGGGCCAGGGTGCGCGAAGTGAGTTCGCACAACGCCAGTCGCTCCGAACGCTGCGGCTCCGGTGCGACCAGCACCGGACAAGCTTCGTAGAAAGCCGTGAAACGCTGGGCCAGATCGAAAAGATATCCGCTCAGGCGATGTGGCTGCAGGGTCGCGAGTGCGGCGTCCACGGCTTCGGGGAATGCGACGAGCCCGAGGGCGAGTTCACGCTCAGCTCGATCGTTCAACGTGAACGTCGTGGCACTGGGATCCCAGGGGTGCTCGAGGCGGCGAAAAATCGATCGGAGGCGCGCGTGGGCATACTGCAGATACGGACCAGTGTCACCCTCAAAGGCGATCATTCGATCAAGATCGAAGACGTAGTCGCGCTGACGATCAGTCGAGAGGTCGGCGTATTTCACCGCGGCCCGCGCAATCTGCGTGGCCAAATGGCGACGCTCACTCTCCGTCATTGCGCTCGGGCGCAGCGCCAGCGCAACGTCGGCGCGCTGCGTCGCCTCATCAAGCAGGCCAATGAGCTTGACGGTCTCGCCCGAACGGGTCTTAAACATTTTGCGGTCAGGGCCGAGCACGTTACCGAAGGCCACGTGCTCACAACGCACCGCGGCGGGTAGCCACCCGGCGGCACGCGCCACGGCGAGCACCATCTCGAAATGCTGCCCCTGGGGAGCGCCCACCACGTAGAGAATCTCATCAGCGTGCAAATTCGACACTCGGTCGCGCACCGCAGCTAGGTCCGTCGCGGCGTAACCGAACCCCTCGTCACGCTTTTGCACGATGAGGGGCAACGGCTCACCATCGCGATTGGTGAAACCTTCGGGAAACACGCACAGCGCCCCCCCGCTCTCCACCAGCAGTCCCAGCGCGTCAAGGTCGCGCACCACATCATCAAGCATGTCGTTGTAATACGACTCACCCACGACGTCCGACGGAGTCAAAGTGACGTCAAGAGCACGATAGACCTCTGCAAAGTACGCCACTGATTCGTCTACCAATATTTGCCAGAGTCTCCGCGTCTCGGCGTCGCCGCCCTGCAGCGCTACCACCCGGGCTCGGCTGCGTTCCTTGAATGCGTCGTCGGCATCGAACTTGGCTCGCGCGCCGCGATAAAAACTATCGAGGTCTCCAATGGACAGTGACGCGATGGCTTCATCCTCGCCCAGGTCGAGTAGGTGCTCGATCAACATGCCAAAGGGCGTGCCCCAGTCCCCCACGTGATTGCGCGCAATGACGGTGTCACCCCGGAAACGGTACATACGGGCGAGCGCGTCGCCGATCACCGTCGAGCGTAGATGGCCGACGTGCATTTCCTTGGCCACGTTGGGCGCCGAATAATCAATGACCACGGTGCGCCCTGTCGAGCCGGCCACTCCGAGTCGCTCGTCACTGATCAGTGTGCGTAATTGGTCATTCAAGAATTGCGTAGTGAGAGTCAAGTTGAGAAAGCCGGGTCCCGCGACCTCCACCTCAGCAATTCCGGCCAAATCCAACTGTTCCATGACTTTCTGAGCAGTATCGCGCGGATTCTCTCCGCGTGATTTGGCCAGCGCCATCACGCCGTTAGCCTGGTAGTCACTGCGATCCGAGGTTCGAAGCACCGGGTCAGTGCCCTCAGAAATTGCGTCGAACGCGCTCGAGAGTCGGCCGAGGAGAACGTCGTAGGTGGAAGTCACCCCGCCATTCTCCCATCTCGTGCGCCCGGGCCGGTACCACACCCGCACGCGCCTCCTCGGCGGGGTGCGAAAACAGGGCAGAATGGTTCTATGACCTCCTCCCTTAACTCCTTCAACGCGCTCGACACCTTGGACGTGAACGGTCGCACTCTTCACTACTACTCGTTGCGCGCCAGTGGCTTGAGTCAGTTCGCCATCGATCGACTGCCCTACTCCATCAAAGTCCTGCTCGAGAATCTGCTGCGCCACGAAGATGGCGTCAAGGTGACCGCGTCAGACATCGAAGCACTCGCTCGATGGAGCGAGACTCCGACACGTCACGGCGAGGCGGCTGGTGACGACGCCACCGAGATTGCCTTCACCCCGGCACGTGTCTTGATGCAGGATCTCACCGGCGTGCCCGCGGTGGTGGACCTCGCCTCGATGCGCGACGCAATTATCGCCCTCGGTGGCGACCCGGCCAAGATCAACCCGCTCGTACCAGTCGAACTCGTCATTGACCACTCCGTGATCCTCGAGCGAACCGGTACGGCCCAGAGTTATGACCAGAACGTAGCGATTGAGTACGACCGCAACATCGAGCGCTACACCTTCCTTAAGTGGGCCCAAAGTAGTTTTGACCAGTTCCGCGTCGTTCCACCGGGGATGGGCATTTGCCACCAAGTGAATCTGGAGCACCTGGCTCGCGTGGTCTTCGAGAACCAGGGCGTCGCCTATCTCGACACCGTGGTCGGTACCGACTCACACACCACCATGGTCAACGGTCTGGGCGTGCTCGGCTGGGGTGTTGGCGGCATTGAAGCCGAGGCCGGCATGTTGGGTCAGCCCACGTCGATGCTGATCCCACCCGTGGTGGGCCTGCGTCTCGTGGGCACCACCAAAGAGGGCGTGACGGCCACCGACGTCGTCCTCACCATCACCGAACTATTGCGCAAGCACGGTGTTGTCGGTAAGTTCGTCGAAGCCTTCGGACCCGGTGTCGCGGCGCTCTCCCTCGAAACTCGCGCCACCATTGGCAACATGTCACCGGAATACGGTGCGACCTGCGCCATCTTCCCGATTGACCGCGTCACCCTCGACTACCTGGCTTTCACCGGCCGGCCGG
>JABEUQ010000081.1 GCA_013044265.1 Acidimicrobiaceae bacterium | reverse complement strand
GCGGCGTAGGACTTGGTCAAACCGAGTATTCCGTACTTGCCCGCGGCGTACTGCGGCGCACGGGGGCTCCCACGCACCACGACGGTAGAAGCGATGTTCACAATATTCCCGCCACCGACCTCGAGCATTCGCGTTCCATGTTCATGAATCATGAACATGGTGCCCTTGATGTCGACGGCGAGCACCCGGTCGACCACGTCCTCGTCGATGTCCTTCCAAGACATCTGGTCCGTCGCGATGTCGCCCACGTTATTGACGAGGACGTCGAGCACGCCAGCGGCCGACCACGCGTCGTCCGCCATCCTGCGGATGTCGGCCGTACTGCGTAGATCGCCCTGAATCACCACCGCTTCACGTCCGTACGCGCGCACGGCTTCCGCCGTCGCCTCGGCTCCAGCGGAAGATTGGTTGTAGTGGACGATGACGTTTCCGCCCTCGGCCGCGACGCGCTTGGCGAGTGTCGCTCCGAAACCGGTTCCGGCACCGGTCACCATCACCCACTTCCCCGCGAATCGCGGGAAGACAACCCCCGTAGCGCCATACGCCTCTGTTGAATTGCTCACTGTTGTCTCCTCCATCACACCAACGTCCTTCCTCCATCGACATACAAGACCTGCCCGGTTACGAATCCTGCGAGCGACGACGCAAGAAAGAGGACCGGGCCGGCCACTTCCTCGGGGGTCCCGAGCCGACCGAAAGGTACGAGGGCTTCGAGTTGAGCGCGGTGATCATCAGTGTCGAGATAATCACGCGTCAGGTTGGACTCGACGTATCCCGGTGCGACACCGTTGACGGTCACCCCGGCCGGTGCCCACTCGCGCGCCATGACCCGCAGTAGTTGATTCAAGCCGCCCTTGGTCGCCGCGTAGGGACCGTGGTTGGCGTGACCGAGAAGACCGGCGACCGACGAGATGAAGATGACGCGACCGCCGCCACTTCGTACCATCGATGCACCGGCGGCCTGACCTAAGAAGAATGCGCTCGAGAGGTTGATCGAGAGGACTCGCTCCCAATCATCTTCCCCAATCTCAAGAATGGGACGCCGATCGTTGACCCCGACGGCGTGCAAAAAGATGTCGAGACCGCCGAATTCCTGAACGGCAAGATCAACGGCCTCTCGACAGTCTTCACGCTGGCGCAGATCAACAACGGCGCCACCGACGGCGACCCCGTCAAACGCACGCAGTTCGTCAACCAACGCGGCCACCCGCTCGGAGCTCTGATCCACTACGAAGACGTCGGCGCCGGCCGCGGCGAATGCGGTGGCGCACGCCCCTCCGAGTCCGCCCGCACCGGCTACCAGCACGCGACGACCGCGCAAACCGAGTTGGTCAACTAAGTCTGACACGATCGCCCTGCCCCCCGTTTCGTCTAGTGAAAGTCACTTTTAGTTTAGCAGACACGACGTCATCTACCTTGACCTGGCGTCTCACGTCGCAGGTCGCTCGCCGGCTGCGGATCGCCCCGCCTGATGCACCAATCCGAGCACTTGCGCCTCGAGCTCGACGAACCTCTGGAGTTGGCGAGTCGAACCCTGACTTCTCGGACGTGGCAGATCGATCTTCACTTCGGCCAGGACACGCGACGGACGAGTAGACAGCACGAGCACACGGTCGGACAAGTAGACGGCCTCACCAACGTCGTGCGTGACGAGGAGCGCCGCAAACGACGAACGTTCCCAGAGGTCGCCCACAACATCCTCGAGAAGACCGCGCGTCAAAGCATCTACCGAGGCGAACGGCTCGTCGAGCATCAGAACCTTCGGATCAGAGACAAGAGCTCGCGCGAGCGCGGCGCGCTGCTGCATGCCACCCGACAACTCCCACGGATAACGCGACTCGAATCCCTGAAGCCCCACCATGTCGAGCGCCCCACGTACCCGTGACGATCGTTCCGCCACCGGCAACCGTCGCGCCCCCATGGCCACATTCTTGAAGATCGACAGCCAAGGGAAAAGACTCTTGTTGTACTCCTGGAAGACCACTGAGATGCCGGCCTGGACCTCAGTCAGGGGTTTCCCCCCGAAGCGGACTTCTCCCGCCGTTGGGCGGCGCAGACCCGCCGCCACGCGCAGCAACGTCGTCTTACCCGCTCCGGACGGTCCGACAATGCTCACGAACTCGCGCGGCGCCAACTCCAACGAGACGTCCTGGGACACCTCGTTGACGGAACCGTCGCGGCCCGTGAGCGTCACGCCAACGTGGCGCAACTCCAAGATTGGGTCAGTCATGGACACCTCCGACAATTCCGCGCTGCCACCTGAGTAGCCGGCGCTCGACGAGTAAGAACAGAGAGTCAGCGACCCATCCGATAAGGCACAGCACGAGGACGCCCGCGTAACTGGCAGTGATCTGGAAGGATTGCTGCGCACTGGAAATGAAGAACCCGATGCCAGAGCTGCCACCGAGAATCTCAGCAACGACGAGAACAGCCAAAGAGACACTGATCCCGACGCGCAGTCCGGCAAAGATCTGCGGGCTGACCGCGGGAAGAATCACCTTGGTGAGTAGGGCTGGACCTCGCAGTCCGAGGCATCGAGCCGTGTCAACGAGGGTGGGCTCGAGTGCGGCGGTGGCGTTCGCCGTGTTGATGAGCACGGGCCACACCGCCGCAGTCGCGATGATGACCACAACCATCGTCCCACCAAGCCCGAAGAGGACGAGCGCGACCGGAATGAGAAGTGGCGTCGGTAACGAACGAGAAAAGTCGAAGAACGCCGTCGTCCACTCCCGCACCGCTCGGTAGTACCCAGTGAGCAGCCCAACCACGATTCCGATAAGGGCGCTGATGGCGAAACCGATGAGAAGACGAATCACGGATGGGATCAGGTCACTCGTAACGAAGGAACTGGTAAGCATCTGCCACAGCGTGCTCACTGTGGCTGTGAAGGTAGGAAACAGTGCGCTGTGCTTGACAACCGCGACCACTTGCCAAACGAGCATGGCCACGCCCAAGCCAACCCAGCCGAGTCCCCATAACCCGGCCCGTCGGAGGCGTGCGGCGCGGCGCGGCGCGCGGATCACTCCGAGCCCTCTCGCTGGTTGGCCCACGGCAGCAGCCGACGGAAAAGTCCGGCAAAACCGGTATTGAGCACCCACCCGAGGAAGCCTCCGACGACGATTCCGGCGTACATGTTCGCCACGGCGTTGCCCTGTTGTGCCGCAAGTACGTAGGACCCGATGCCACCGGTGCCGCCGACGAGCTCGACCGATACCGTCACCACTAGAGCCAAGCCAACGGCAACCTGAAATCCGCTCGCGATGAGCGGAGCGGCGGCGGGTAACACCACACTACGAATCAGCGCCAATCCGCGAAGTCCGAGCGTGGTCGCCGTCTCGAGAAGGAGTCTCTCAACTTGGGCGACACCGTAACGGGTGTTGATGAAGATCGGCCAGAACGACGTGAACGCGACCAGCCCTGCGGTCATCTTCAAGCCGAGACCAGCAACCAGGATTGCAATCGGTATGAGTGCGAGTGACGGTAGCGGACGCATCATCCTCACCAACGTCTCTGTGAGTGCATCGGCGATCCGAGATCGACCAACGAGCGCACCCATGATCACGCCCGCCACAGTGGCGATCGCGAGTCCCACGGCCCATGCTTCGAGAGTCTGACCCACCGCTGAGAAGAGTACGCCCGCGTTTGAGCCGATCGCCGCGGCCGTGGCGCTGACGCTCGAGAGTGCGGTTGAAGAAACGAGTTGGGTGACGCTGACGAGCTCCCAAAGACCAATGGCGATCACGACGCCACCCGCCATTCGTAGTCGTCTCCGAACCCGGACATTGCGACGTGAACGAAAGTTTCCCATCACCGCGGGTGAGACTACTTGAGTCTCTACCGACTCGAAGGCAACAAGGTCAGGGGCTTCGCGAGACGACGACGCTCGGACTTTCTCCGCTTTGTCCGGTCCCCCCATCTCAGATCTCCGCCTTGCTCAAATCGTTGTGTAGCGCAGTTGCCCAGCGACAAACAGCGAGGGCGAGGGCGTCAGCATGACACCCCCGCCCCGCTCGACCATGCAGGCGGCTCAACGGACAGCGCCCGACCAAACCAACCTGGACACTGGCAGCACTCCAGAGATCCACCCGAAACGATGCATCAGGTTCTCCTGGGTCTTAATACTCGTCGTTTGGACAGCCGCTCCCCAGACCGGCAACTTCATATTGGCGACCACCGTCGATGGAATCTGCGTGTAGGTAAGGACGGCCGCTCGCACGGCCGCTGGGTGCGTCTGTGCGTACACCAGAGACTTGTTCATCGCGGTAATAAAGCTCTTCACCAGCGTCGGGTTTGAATGAATCAGGCCCGTGTTCGCAAAGTAACCGGCCACAAGCATCGATGGCTGCATGCCCTCGAACAGCGGGCTCAACAGCTTTCCACCCTTGGCCTCAATCGCTGAGACGAACGGCTCCACCTCGGTAACGGCGTCCACACTTCCCGACGCGAGTGCGGCAGGCATGTCGGGAAATCCGAGGACCACTATCTTGACTGAACTTGGTGAGACACCGTTCTGCGCGAGAACCGCGTCGAGCGCTAATTCATTCTCCCCCTCGAGCGCATTGGTGGCGATCGTCTTGCCCGCCAACTGCGAGATGGACGTGATACCGCTGCTGGCACTGACGAGGATGCCGGACCACGCGCTGCTCGCTGAGCTAGCGGCCTGGTCACCATTGGCGACGAACTGGACAGGCAGATTATGTGACGCAGCAAGGACGATATTGGCGGTAGCCCCGAAGCCAAACTCGAGCGATCCGCCAACGACAGCACTTGCCACGGCGGCTCCACCTTGCAGCACGTGCGGAATCACTTTCAGATGTTGGGCAGCAAAGAACCCCTGCTTCATTCCCACATAGAGCGGAGCGACGTCGGCGATGGGCAGAACCCCGACCGAAATATTGTGCATGGTCGCTCGCTTGGCGTGCGCGGCGGACGCCGAGCCAGCGCTGACACCGAGCGTCACCCCGGTGAGACCGAGCGCCGCGACGGCGAGAATTCGGGTGAAACGTTGCATGAGCGCCATAGCGCTCCCCCCTTCATCAAGTGTTAGTTTCACTGTGCGAAACTAACTTTTATAATTAAGTGACGGTAGCACGACCTCTCCTTGGTGTCAAGCACCAATGCTGGACCGAGTGACATGACCATTGAGGAACTCATCCGCCTTCTTTCTACGGACGGCACTACAGATACCGCTAGTCGCCCACTCACATTTGGCCATGAAACCGTGGGCGCTAGAACTCGCTATTTCAACCGCCAAGGCGGTGCGAAACTGCAAGGCAAGTCCGAAGAACTGGGGCCCGGAACGTGGTGATGATGCTCTCTCGGTCGTAGCGACTCGCCGGTACTGCGATATTGAGCGCCGC
>JABEUQ010000080.1 GCA_013044265.1 Acidimicrobiaceae bacterium | reverse complement strand
TTGGGCGATGATCGATACGTCGAACGTTGCCTTCGCTCGTCACTCCACTCACCGCACACGCCTCCCACTCCTCTTCGCGTGTCGTGCGGCGAAGGGGCCTGTTTCTCCATCAAATCCAGAGCCTAGAAGTCTATTGGTAAGAAAGCGTGCATGATCATGTCACCTCGAATCGAACGAACTGAACTCTTTCACCGCTTCGAGGGCAACCCGATCATCTGTGCGGCCGACTTCCCCCACACGGTGAACGCGGTCTTCAATCCCGGCGCCACTGTCTTTGAGGGGCGCACGCTGTTGTTGTTGCGCGTCGAGCACCGAACGGGCATCTCGTCACTGGTGGTGGCGACGAGCGACGACGGTCTCACCAACTGGGAGATTGATTTCAGTCGCGGACTCGAACCCCAAACCGATACCCCACAAGAGCGCTGGGGAATTGAGGATCCGAGGATCACGCGCATCAACGACGAGTACTTCGTGGTCTACGTCGCGTTCTCCGCCTACGGACCGCTCGTGAGTCTCGCCAAGACCAAGGACTTCATCACCTGGGAGCGCATGGGGGTCCTCCAACAACCTGAGGACAAGGACGCCGCCCTCTTTCCGATGATGTTCGACGGCCGCTGGGCTTTGTTGCACCGACCGGTGCCGTCGATGGCCGAGATGGGAAAACACATCTGGCTCTCTTTCAGCCCCGACCTTCGGTACTGGGGCGACGCACGAGTGCTGCTCGCAGCTAAGCACGGTGGTTCGTGGGATGCGAACAAGATCGGCCTTGGCCCCCCGCCCCTCCTCACGGCCGACGGCTGGCTAATTGGCTATCACGGCGTGCGTGTGACCGCGTCGGGATCGATCTATCGAATGGGACTCGCACTGCTCGACCGCGACGACCCATCCAAGGTCCTCGCGAGGGGCAACGAATGGATACTCGGTCCGCGCGCCGACTACGAGCAGAACGGTGACGTGCCCGGGGTCGTCTTCCCCTGTGGGTGGATCTTGCGTGACGACGGCGACACGCTGCACATCTATTACGGCGCAGCCGACAGCGTCACCTGCGTCGCGGTGGCGAGACTGTCACAGTTGATGAGCCATCTCCAGGGACACCCGAGCGATTTGAACTCTTGATAATGTCTCAGTGCTGGCACCATCGCACG
Organism: Acidimicrobiaceae bacterium; assembly: GCA_013044265.1. Classification (GTDB taxonomy): domain Bacteria; phylum Actinomycetota; class Acidimicrobiia; order Acidimicrobiales; family RAAP-2; genus RAAP-2. Next base: position 1,578 of record JABEUQ010000080.1, on the reverse strand, counting down.
CGTTAAGGAAGATCAAACACCACGAGGAACAACGAATTCAGTGCAATGGCTCGCGCAGCATTAGCCTTGACACAACTAAGGTCGTGGACCTGCGCTGAGACACTGGAAAGTGGTGTAATACTTCACCTACTCGTGAGTTAGCGCGATCTAGGAGGGGGTTCGATGTCCGATGCGCATCTAGATCTCATCCACGTCAGTGAACTTCATCGACTTCTAATCTCAGAGCGCGTCCTCAACTCAATGGCCGCCGGCATTGTCCTACAAGGCGAAGACGGCGTGATCCTCGATTACAACGCCGCGGCCACGAACTTGCTCGGCGTGAGCGGCGATCAGCTCGTGGGCATGAAATCAATCGACCCTTCATGGAAAGTGGTGCGAGAAGATGGATCACCACTTCCCCTCGACGAGCGACCAAGTATTGCTGCACTCAGGTCGGGCGTGACCAGCGCCGGGATCATCGAAGGTATCGAGGTCGCTGGGCAATCACGACGGTGGCTCTCGGTCAATTCACACCCGGTCGAGCTCGAGAACGGTTATCGGGTCGTGGTGTCTTCTTTCGTCGACGTCACCAGCCGGGTTCAGCGCGAACGCCTTCTACTGCTGCTCGCCGAAGTCAGTCGTGAAGTGCTCAGCGCGTCCACTGAACTCGATGCGTGCAAGCGACTGTGCACGTCACTCGTCGAGCGTGGCGAGTACGCGCTGGCGTGGATAGGAGTGCCGTCAAACACGAACGACAACGGCATCGTCATCAGCTGCGCTGCGGGTGAGACGGGGTACCTCTACGACGACATGGATGAATGGTGGGGTGCTACCCAAAGTGGATGGGGCCACACGGGGGTCGCCCTGCACGAAGGTCGCTCTAAGGTCATAGACGACCTCGCGCAAGAAGCACTGACACCGCTATGGCGCCTTCGAGCCGAGAACTACCACCTCGGCTCGACCATTGCAATCCCTTTCAGGCCCGATGACAGCAATGCCGTGCTTTCGATCTATCACCGTCATGTCAACCAATTCGACGAGATCACTGCATCTGGGCTCGAGGTGATCGCGAAGGAAGTGGAGCTCATCATCTCGCACGTGCGCGCGCTCGAACGCACGGCGCAAGCACTCGAAGAGACTAAAGCAGCGTTCGACACTCTGGCCGAACGTGAACGGGCACTGACTGCTTCCGAAATCAGGTTTCGCGTGGCTTTCGAGGACAACATGTCACCTATGGTCTTCTCTGATCTCGACGACAATTTGACCGCCGCTAATGACGCGTTCTGCAAGATGATCGGATACTCTCGCGAAGAACTCATTGGCAAGGACTCCAAACATTTCACCTACCCCGAGGACATCGGTATCACAGAGGGCTCCCTGCACCACAGCCAGTCGGGCGCTCTCGACCAGTTTCGTTACACCAAGCGATACCTTCGAAAAGACGGCCACATCATCTACAGCGAGGTGTCGCGCACCCCGGCACGTGACGCGGACGGCAACATCCTCTATTACGTCTTCTCCGAGCGCGACGTCACCGAGGAGCGTCAGCTCACTTCGCAACTCTCGCACCAGGCCCTTCACGATCCCCTCACCGGTCTC
>JABEUQ010000079.1 GCA_013044265.1 Acidimicrobiaceae bacterium | reverse complement strand
TCGCTCATGTCGTCCAGCAGACTGCCTTGCCTACTCGCTACTCCAAGGGTCATCAGTTACTCCTGATCGATAATTACACCTATGTAATTATCGTCGATGGCGGCACGAATCTCGAGCATTCACGCTTGCAAAAGACACCAGTCACCTAGTACGGTGGCCGAGCCTTCGGTCAGTGCCACTTGGGGGAGGTCCCCATGATGCTCGAATCGCGCGACACCATCACGCAGTTCATTATTCTGGGCAATCCAGAGCTGGATACCTTGGAGCGTCCCGCGGTAGTGCCCGGTCGCTTCTTCGGCGTGGCTGACCCCGTGTCCAGCCGTCATGAGATTCAGTTCGCCAGCGGCGATGACCTGTTCGAAACCGAGCGAGTCGTGGTGCAGCGCTTGACCGTCGACGAGCCAGGTCACTGTCTGCAACCCGGTATGCGGGTGCGGTCCGATGTCCAGGCCGCTGTTCTCGCTGACGTCAGCGGGCCCCATATGATCAGCGAAGCACCACGCGCCCACGGTGCGTCGGCGTCGCTGGGGTATGACGCGACGCACCCGCAGGGATCCCACGTGGGCGTTTCGCGCCGTCAGGATTTCGACGTCAGTGCTCTCGTTGGACTCGTCCATGGGGCCTCCCGGGGTCCAACCTACGGCCTCACGCGACGTGTTCCACGAATGGCGTATTTCTCATGAGTACCTGGGCGCTGGCTGTCGCATCGAAGCCGGCCCCGAATATGTTCGTGATGTGGGACGCCTCGCCGTCACAGACCGACTGGCGCTGCGGGTATCGGCATTTTTTGTACGGGTCTGGGGGAGACTGGTGAGAAGAGTGCGTTCAAGGAAGGAACCGTGGTGAGTTCACCCAAGAAGTTGGCAAAGTCGAAAGAATTCAAACTCGAGCGTCGCGCCCTGAGTCTCTCGATTTACATGGGAATGGCCTTGGCCGTCATCGGCATCACCATTGGAATCATCGGCGGTTCCCAGATCGTGCTCTTCGACGGTTTCTACACCTTTCTCGGTGTCGGGTTGACGTGGATGGCCATGCGGGTATCACACCTGGTGGAGGAGGGGCCCACCATTCGCTATCCCTACGGCCGTGAGGCGCTGGTGCCACTGATCATCGGCATTGAGGGCGTCGCCCTGCTCGCCACGTGCGCCTACGCCTCGTTCAACGCCGTACTCTCCATCATCGGCGGCGGCACGGAGGTGCCCAATGGTTGGAGCTTCAGTTACGCCGTCACCGCTCTCGTGATCCCCACCTTCATCTGGTGGCGGATGCGACACCCGGCGAAGAGGTCGGAACTCGTGCGGGCCGAATCGACGCAGTGGTTGGCCGGGGCCGGATTGGGTATGGCCATCTTGCTGGCTTTCATCGCTGCGAGCATCATGACCGGTACCAGTTGGGCGTTGGGTGCCAAGTACGTCGACCCCTCGCTGGTCATCGCCACGTGTTTCGTCTTCGTTATCCCTCCGGCGGGCATGGTGCGCACGACGTTCATCGAACTCATCGAAGGCGTGCCCGATCTCGAACTCCAAGAAGCCGCGAAGTTGGCTCTGGATCACGTGGCGTTTCAATTCGCCTTGACCGACCGTCACATGCGCATGACCAAGATCGGTCGTAAGTTCTACGTCGAGATCGACTTCGTGGTCGACTCCACCTGGACGGTGGCACAGTCGGATCAGGTGCGACAGGTTCTCTTTCGCATGCTCAAGACCATTCCCCACGACCTGTGGTTGACGGTGGAATTCACCGCCGATCGAGCACTCGTCGACTAACTCGAAGCACCGAGAGAGACGAAGCCAACGACACTGGTGGCGTAGTATCCGCCAATGGATGTGAATTATCACGTAGGTCCCTCGAGGCGCGACCAGGGTGCTTCTCTGCTGGGGCTTCTCCTCGTTCTGATCATCTTGGGGGTCATGGCGGCCGTCGCGGTGTCGGCGGTGGGGGGCAAGGGGGGTACCGCGTTGCCAATCGCGTCGCACACGCCGCCGGCGTCGGTGGGAGAGCCCTCCAATGTGGCGATCCAAGCAGCGTTGAGCGTGACCTGTGTGGCCGACTACCAAACACTTTCGACTGCGGTGCAGGTGTACGCCACCTTGCATGGCGCCAATCCTCCTGCGGGAACCTCATGGGTCGCGGGGGTACAGAGTGGTTCGTCATTACTGCAAACGTGGCCGTCTGATCCGGGACATTTCACTTTTACCTGGAATGGAGCATCGTTGGTTGTCGTACCCCGGCACGGTGTACCTTCAACTGGATCGGCCGGAAGCACGAACGCTTCGAGTGGCTGTTACGCAGCACTCGCTTGATCCCAGATTCGAGCGAGTGACGTTTGATGAGTGCTTCGCGTCGGTGTATGCGTCGTGTGAGTGGTTTGATTGAGTATCTCGAGTGAAAGGTGAGACGGAACATCGCTTCTTCACCCGCCAAGTGTGTACCGAGCATCCACGGATGAGTGCCCGGTGACTTGGCTAAAAGATGATGCGTGTTGGTTGGCTGATTGACAGGCGAGGGTGATATTTCGTGATTTGTCGGAGGCAGGAATGTCACGGCGAGAGCCTGCGCTCTTCAAATAGATATCAGCAGGGTAACAACCGCCTGTTCCCGACACTTCGGAAATGCGCGGGCATGTCGGGGAAACCATGGTTAAGACCTGGGAGAAAACGTATCCTCAGCACTGTGGTTAAAGAGTTTCTCGGGGAGCAGCGCGAGGGAAGAGGCGATCTCAAGATCCTCCTCTGTTATTCGTGCGAAGTCCTCGAAGAATTCTCAAGTTCAAGTAAGCGACACCTGAGGAAACAACTGCACATTGCCAAGAATGTCACAGGGCTTCAGTAGGTTTTCCACGATGTGGGAGTCGAGGATCTGCACACAATGCGAGAGGATGTATCTGCCATCGAGTGGGCACATGAAGGGCCCACGGTGTCGGTCGCGAGATACGTGTGGATGCGGCGAGGCAAAGATGAATCGCTCGCTGACGTGCAGCGGTTGTCGAATCAACGCTAATCAGTACAACTCACATTGGAAGGGTGGTCGAACCATGCACAAACGTGGGTATGTCATGTTGAGGGTAACTAACCACCCTCGCGCCGTGAAGAGTATGTATGTCTTCGAGCACATCCTCGTCATGGAAGCAATACTTGGCCGGTTTTTGTTGAAGCACGAAACGGTGCATCACCTCAACGGAGTTCGCGACGATAATCGCCCGGAAAATCTTGAATTGTGGACGAAACCGCAACCCACGGGAATTCGCGTCAGTGACGCCGTGAAGTGGGCTCGAATGATCATCGAGCAATACGACAACGAAGACACGAATACATCTCCAACGACCACCGAAGATGACCTTCGATAATCCTTGGAGATGCCGGGTTACGAGCCCGGGTCCGCCTGTTTCTTAGTGATCCTTCTCCGAGCGCAGCGCACAGGAAATTGTCGAGATCACCACCACTGTGTGCACCAGAAGTGATCCGTAGTTAGCTAAATTGTCCCGGCGTCACCACTAACGAGTGTCGAAGGTAAGTCCCACTTTTTTGACGCCCATAATCTGCGCCGCAGGACTGGGCACAGGTGGACGTTGCTACCTAAGCAGCAAGCACAAGCTGAAGCTTGGCGTTTATTTTTGTTTCCGGCTCTTTTACGTGGTTCCGGAGACCACGGCTCGCTTCTCTCACCTCAACGTCAGACGTCGAATCCATTCATCCCCTCGTTGTATCTAACCGATTTGGTTAGAAGAGAATTCTACCGCAATTTTCGGCGATCTAGTCAGCTGAATTTCTCGGCGTTGCGAATACTGCGCGCGATCTCACGGCTGGCGTCTCGTTGCGCAATGGCCTGGCGCTTGTCGTGCTGTTTGCGACCTTTGGCGAGAGCTATCTCAATCTTCGCGCGTCCGTCTTTGAAATACATCTTGATGGGAACGATGGTGAGTGGCTGGGTCTTGGTCTTGTCGACGAGAAGGGCGAGCTCGTGGTGGTGCACGAGTAGTTTGCGTTTACGGTCAGGGTCGTGGCTACCGAAGCCCACCGAATAAGTCCACGGGGGGATGTGCGACTGGAATAGCCAGAGTTCGCCCTCGTCGACGCGAGCGTACGCTTCGGCAATTTGGGCCTTACCTTCGCGCAATGACTTCACTTCCGAGCCGGTCAAAACCAGGCCGCACTCGAGAGTCTCAATGATCTCGTAGTCGTGGCGGGCGCGACGGTTCGAGGCGACCACGCGGTCGCCCTTCGCAATTTCAGATTTCGCCTTAGCGCGACGCTCCTGTACCTGTTTGGCCCGTGCCATGCCACCAGCGTATCGACAACGCTGAGTAAAGCACTTCACTATCGTTACTGCGTGCTTACTCTTACCCTCGCCCAGCGCGACACCATGGTCGCTACGTGCATTCGCGCCCTGCCCGACGAGGGGTGCGGACTCTTGCTCGGCACGTCGCACGGGGTCGTCGTCGAAGTGGTGCCGAGCGCCAACGTGGCGGCATCGGCCCGGGTCTACGAGATCGACCCCAAGGTCCTACTACGGACCTTTCGCCGGGCCGACGAAGAGGGTTTGCAGGTCATCGGGGTCTTTCATTCGCACACGCATTCTGGCGCCTACCCCAGCCCCACCGATATTCGCCAGGCCCCCGATCCGGACTGGCATTACGTGCTGGTCTCCTTGGCCGTGGCACCCGCCGATCTTCGAAGTTATTCAGTGGTCGAAAGTGAAGTGACCGAGGAGGTCATTGACATCGATGAGGGCACGAATTCTTGCACCGACGATTAATGTTGACGAGGTTAGTCAGGTATTCATTCTTCGGCGAAAGAGATCCCATGTCAGCTGTGCTTCGTATCCCCACTGTCTTGCGACCCGCGATGGGTGGCGAGACCACAATCACTGTCGAGGGAACGACTATTGGCGCGGTGCTCTCGCACGTGACGGAACGTTTTCCGGCCGTCAAGGGTCAACTTCTCAACGAGGACGGAACGCTTCACCGTTTTCTCAACGTCTACGTCAACGACGATGACGTGCGTTACCTCGGCGGCGTCGACGCACCCGTCGTCGACACCGACGAGATCACCTTGTTGCCCGCGGTGGCCGGGGGAGCCTGGTAGTGGCGCGCTACGCGTCAGTCCTTGACCTGATTGGTCGGACGCCCATCGTGGACGTGAGCGCACTCTCACCCAAGGCGAACGTGACCATCCTCGCCAAGCTCGAGGGTCGTAATCCGGCGGGTTCGGTGAAGGACCGCGTCGCCCTGTCGCTCATCGACGCCGCGCAGGCTGAGGGGCGTCTGGTGCCGGGTACGCCCGGCCAGATCCTGATCGAGCCGTCCTCGGGCAACACGGGAATCGCTCTCGCGATGGTGTGTCGTCTACGCGGGTACCACCTCAAGGTGGTCCTACCCTCGAACGTCTCACCCGAGCGGCGACAGTTACTGCACGCCTGGGGCGCCGAAATTATTGACTCGCCCGGTTCTGAAGGATCCAATGGAGCGGTGCGGATGGCCCAAACGCTCGCGGGTGAGCATCCGGAGTGGGTGTTCCTCTACCAGTACGCCAACCCGAATAATCCACTCGCGCACTACCGCAGCACCGGCCCCGAGATTCTCGCTGACGTACCCGAAATCACCCACTTCGTCGCGGGACTGGGCACGTCGGGAACCCTCATGGGAGTCGGTCGGTACTTGAAGGAGCACAAACCCGATACCCAGGTCTGGGCCATAGAACCGCCGAGCGGCGAAATGGTTGACGGCCTGCGCAACCTCGATGATGGCTACATTCCACCCATCTTCACGGATAATCACGGCGCAGAGTTGCTCGATCGCAAGGTCGTGGTGCGTCCCAAGGAATCCATCGAGTGGACGAGGCGCATGACCGAGGTCGGCCTTTTCGTGGGTATCTCCTCCGGAGCAATCATGGCCGGCGCCGTGAAGTGCGCGTCACTCGTTCCCGATGATCAGACGGCCACGATCGTCACCATTGCGTGCGACGACGGCTGGAAGTACCTCTCGACGGGTGCGTGGAGCGACGACATCGATGAGGTTGTCGAGCGCGCCAAGAAGATCATCTACTTCTAGTCCGGGCCACGCTTTCTCCACTACCGTTAACGGTCGAAAGATCTTTGAGGAGAAACATGTCGCAAATTCGTGCAGATGGACGCACCCCGGACCAAGCACGACCGTTGTCGTTCGAGCGTGATTTCACCGAGATGGCGCTGGGTTCGGTGCTCGTGAGTTTCGGGCGTACCCGAGTATTGTGCACCGCCTCGGTGCTCGAGGACGTGCCACGGTGGTTACGCGGCAGCGGCAAGGGGTGGGTCACGGCTGAATACTCGATGCTGCCCGGTTCCACGCCCGGTCGCGCCACGCGTGAAGCGGCCAAGGGAAAGCAGTCGGGACGCACTCAGGAGATCCAGCGTCTCATCGGGCGCTCGCTGCGCACCGTGACCAATTTAGAGCTCATGCCCGAGTTGTCGATCACCGTGGACTGCGACGTCCTGCAAGCGGACGGCGGCACGCGTACCGCGTCGATCTGCGGCGGTTACGTCGCCCTGCACGATGCCCTGACGCGCCTGGTGCAACGAGGGGTCATCAGCGAACATCCCCTCAGTGATTTGGTGGCGGCCATCTCGGTGGGGATCATCGACGGGGTGGTGATGCTGGACCTGCCCTACGAAGAAGACAGTCGCGCCGACACCGACATGAACGTGGTGATGACCGGAGCTGGTGGCTTCGTCGAGGTGCAGGGCACCGCGGAGCAGGCCGCCTTCTCGCGTGACGAGCTCAATGAGTTGCTGGACTTGGCGAGCTCTGGGATCAGTGCCGTTCACGAGGCTCAGCGCCGCGTGCTCGCGACGGCACCGAGTCCACGAGGGTGACGACGTTCGTCCTCGCCACCGCGAATCCCCACAAGACGGAGGAGATGCGCGCGGTCTTAGGTGATCTCGGTATTGAACTCTTGGCTCGACCCGCCCACGTGGCCGAAGTGGAGGAGAACGAGGTGACCCTCGAAGGTAACGCGCTCCTGAAAGCGCGGGCCCTCGTGATGGCCACCGGGCACGCGGCGATCGCCGACGATACCGGTCTCTTCGTCGACGCGCTGGGTGGTCGCCCCGGTGTCTTTAGTGCGCGCTACGCCGGGCCGGATGCGACATACGATGAGAACGTAACGAAATTACTCGACGAGATGAGCGAGGTGGACGACATGGACCGCACCGCAACTTTTCGCACGGTGGTCTGCGTGGCGTATCCGTCGGGGGAGTCATTGTGCGTCCAGGGCACACTACCTGGGCGCATCGGACGCGAGCGTCGAGGCAGCAACGGATTCGGTTACGACCCGGTCTTTGAACCAGACGACGCCGAGGGACGCACTCTGGCGCAGCTGACTCCCGATGAAAAGAATGCCGACTCGCATCGTTCGCGCGCGCTGCACGCTCTGGTTGACGCCCTACGAACGTCGTCGTAATGCAACGGCACCTTTAGTCTGGAATTGTGACGCGCGACCGAGTAGCCATGTTTCCTCTTGGCATGGTCGTCTTTCCCCATCAGGTAGTCGGTCTATGCGTCTTCGAATCTCGCTACCAGCAAATGATTGTCGACGTGGCCGATACGATGCGCTTCGGCACGTGCTTGATCGCGCGAGGCTCTGAAGTTGGCGGAGGCGACGAACGTACCCTCGTAGGGACGATGCTCAGAATTCGCGGTCAGCAGCGACTACCCGACGGCAAGATTTTGTTAGTCGCCGAGGGAGAGTCGTGTTTCGCCATTGAGGAGTGGCTCGACGACCAGCCCTATCCGCGTGCGCTTGCCGAGGAACGGTGCTGTGACGACGTCATGATTGATCCTGACCTCTTGCGTTTAGCTGAGACGTCAGTGCGGGCACTACGCCATTTGCAGAGTGAAGTGGCGGCGGACGAAGTCTTCGCCGCAAACTGTTCTATGGCGGAGGACCCGTGGGAGCGTAGTTGGCAACTATGTTCCATGACGCCGATGGCGCTCATGGATCAGTTCAAGGTGATCTCGCTCAGCGACCCCAATGAACGGCTCTCGCTGTTGATAGAAATCTGCTGTGAGCGCTACGGCGACTATCAGCGAATGCTGGCAGTCGACAATCACGCGACCTTCGAGTGAGGGCTTAGCGCAGTTCGAGCAAGTCGACGACGAAGATGAGAGTCTCTCCCGGCGCAATGACACCGCCAGCGCCACGTTCGCCGTACCCCAGATGGGCGGGAATGACGAGTCGGCGTCGACCGCCGATCTTCATACCCTGGACTCCTTCATCCCACCCTTTGATGACATAGCCAGATCCGAGAGGAAAGGCGAAAGGCTCGTTACGGTTCCATGAGGCATCGAATTCCTCACCGCTGGTCACGCCGACGCCCACGTAGTGGACGACGGCGGTTTGACCAGCTTGGGCTTGGGCACCAGTGCCCTCGGTGATGTCCTCGATAATCAGCCCGGTGGGAGCATCTCCGAGGTGCGGTTCGACAAATGGCTTCTCAGGCATGAGTCCAAATCCTAGTAGCGACGCTGACGGCCGCCGCCACCGCCACCGACGATGCGGACGTTGCGAGCTTCGCGCCCCGTGGGGCCCTGCGCTTCTTCGAAGGTGATCTTCTGGCCCTGGGAGAGTGACTTGAATCCGTCGCCCTGGATGCTCGAGAAGTGGATGAAGAGGTCATCGCCCTTGTCATCACTCGCGAAACCGAAGCCCTTGGAGTCATTGAAGAAACTTACGACAGCCTCGCCGTTGCCAGCCTTGGCAGATGCACTGGAGAAACTGCGCTCGTGGCGCGGGCCACGCTCAGCGAAACTGCGCTCGGGACGCGGGCCACGCTCAGCGAAACTGCGCTCAGGACGCGGGCCACGCTCAGCGAAACTGCGCTCAGGACGCTCGGTGAAACTGCGCTCGGGACGGGGACCACGCTCATTGCGCTCAGCGAAACTGCGCTCAGGACGAGGAGCTCGTTCGGCGAAACTGCGCTCAGTACTCGGGCGATCACGACGCTCGAACGAACGCGGGCCACGCTCGCCACGGTCTGAGAAGTTGCGTTCACGCGATGCGGGGCGCTCGGAGCGACCCTTGCCACCACGGTCGTCCACGCGCTCTGCGGCGGCACCGTCATCGACGGCACCGAGGCGGATGGCGGGAGCGTCCTCGCGACTCTCGATGGACATGGGCACGCCCAGGGCACGCTGAAGGCGCTTGACTTGGCCCATGGCGTCTTCACCGACGAGTGAGATCACGACTCCGGTGGCACCGGCACGGCCGGTGCGACCGGAACGGTGAAGATAGTCGTTGGCTGCGGCCGGCGGGTCGTAGTGCACGACTACGGGCAGCAGGTCAATGTGAATACCGCGCGCGGCTACATCAGTAGCGACGAGGACTTGGATCTGACCACTCTTGACCGAGCGCAGCGCGCGCTCGCGCTGGGCTTGGGTGCGGTCCCCATGCAGGGGCACGGCACTGATGCCACGCTCTTCGAGTTGGCGAGCCAAGCGGTCCGCACCGTGCTTGGTGCGAGTGAAGACGAGTCCGCGCTCGTACTCCGCAATGATGTCGGCGGTGTACTGGGGACGCTGGTCGCGTGGCACACGCCAGAAGAAGTGGTCCACGTCGCTCGGCGCTTCTTCTCCGACGACGTCGTGCACAATGGCGTCGTGAGTGAATTCTTTGACGAGAGACTTGACATCGGGACCCATGGTGGCCGAGAACAACATCACGTGACGGTCACGCGGGGTGGCGCTCATGATGCGTCGCACGGCGGGCAAGAAACCCATGTCAGCCATACGGTCGGCTTCGTCAACAATGACTGTTGTTATTTCAGACAGGTCGAAGGCACCTTGTTCGAGCATGTCCTCGAGACGACCAGGGCACGCGACGACGACGTCGACACCGAAGTTCAGTGCCTTGCGCGCCACGTTGTACGACGTACCACCGTAGATGCAGATAACGCGACGGCCACGGTCATCGGTCAGGTTGGCGAGCTCTTTTTGCACCTGGGCGGCGAGTTCGCGGGTGGGAACGAGAATGAGGCCGAGGGGCTTGCGCGGACGCGCTTTGCCCAGGCGGGCCATCAGCGGCAGACCGAAAGCCAGGGTCTTTCCCGAGCCGGTAGCGGCCTTTCCGACGACGTCGCGACCAGCGAGGGCGTCGGGGAGAGCAGCTTCTTGAATGGGGAATGCCTCGGTGATTCCACGCGCAGCGAGGCGCTCGACGAGGTTAGACGGGACACCGAGGTCGGCAAAGGACATAGACATATGACTCCTACAAGTTGAGATGAGCCCAACTCGATATGTCACAGTCGAATCGGCTCCACCGCGA
>JABEUQ010000078.1 GCA_013044265.1 Acidimicrobiaceae bacterium | reverse complement strand
GAAGTTGATCTGAGAAATCGGACGGTGAGTAAGCACTACTGGGCCACATGGCTCGGTTAGTCAAGGTAAACCGGTGGGTCCAATTAGGACACACGCTGTTAGGCGATTTAGACCTTCGCGATCCAGGCCAAGGCCACTCGATCGTCGTCAAGTTCGAGGATGGTTGCGGCACCCTCCCCCGGACCACTGAGCACTTGCGTGGCTAAAACTTCACTGGCGAGGGTCGCGAATCCATCGCTCAGGTCGTCCAGACCAGTGACGTGCAAGACAATGCGGTCCGAGACATCCAAGCCAGAATTCTTCCTCAAGTCCTGGACCTGTCGCACCACGTCACGCAGGTACCCACGTTTGCGAAGATCGTCGTTGAGACTGAGATCCAGGGCAATCACCTCGCCCCCCTCTCGCGACACCGCGAAACCACTTTGACTCTTCACGCGTAGCTCTACGTCCTCACTACTGAGTTCGAAGACTCCGGTTGAGAGGGTGACCGCGATCGGGCGTCCCGCCTCCAAAGCTTCGGCGGCGGACACCGAATCCAGGGCCGCCAACGCGGGCTTCAATTCCTTGACCGCCTCACCTAACCGGGGTCCGACGCTTCGGAAGTTGGGTACCAATTCAAAACTCAGCACTTCAGCCAATTCCGAACCATATTCCAGCTCATCCACGTTGAGTTCATCTTCAACTATGCCCGCTGGCGGCATCGCAACGCCGGCCGGCAAGAAGACGAGCGCCCGAGACAATGGCTGACGCACCTTGATTCCTGCGTCAGCACGTGCCGCGCGACCCAAGGACGTCAATGAACGGGCCACGTCCATCGCGGCTTCCAACGTGACGTCGCGTCGCTGCTCGAGTGGCGTTGGCCAATCGGCCAAGTGCACCGAGTCGTCATCGCTCACACCAAAGAGTTCGCGATACAAACGCTCGGCGACGAAGGGGCAAAAAGGAGCTACGAGGAGCGTCACGCGCTGGAGGACTTCGAGCAGTGTGGCTTGAGCGGCCAGGGAGTCTGATCGCGGGGTGCGCGGGTCAGTACGCCAGAACCGACGGCGACTACGCCGCACGTACCAATTCGAAAGGTCGTTGATCAACGACGCGAAGGCGTCGGTCCCGCTGAGGGGTTCGTAGCCTTCGAGTGCATTCGTCATGGTGAGGGTCACGTCTTCGAGCCGCGACAAGATCCACCGGTCAATCGCCGGGCGATCGGCCACCTCGGGAATCTCGGGGTCGTGGGGATCGAATTCGTTCAGCGACGCGTAGGTGGTGAAGAAACTAAAGGTATTCCACAACGTCGCCAGGGTGTCACGCAACGAAGCATCGATGGCCCCGAGGCTCGCACGCGTCGAAGTCCAGGGTGACCCCTGAGAGAACATCCACCACCGCAGTGCGTCGGCGCCGCGAGTATTGAGCACTTCCCAGGGGTCAATCACATTGCCCTGCGACTTGCTCATCTTCTTACCGTTCTCGTCCACAATGTGTCCGAGACACAAGACGTGCTCGTAGGGAGTGTGTCCAAAGACCAAGGTGTTGACCGCCAAGAGCGAGTAGAACCACCCGCGGGTCTGGTCGATCGCCTCGCACACCAATTGAGCAGGAGACTGCATGGCCTGCGCGCTGCCACTCACGTGGGGATAACCCACCTGCGCTGCGGGCATGGCCCCTGAGTCGAACCACGCGTCGATGACCGGTTCCACCCGGTGCGCCGAGGCACCACAGGTTCGACACGGCACCACGACCTCGTCAATAGCTGGGCGGTGCGGGTCAAGATCACTCAGGTCACGCCCAGTGAGTTCTGAGAGTTCCGCGCGCGAACCCACGCAGGTGAGGTGATTTTCTTCACAGCGCCAAATGGGCAGAGGTGTTCCCCAGAATCGGTCCCGGCTCAACGCCCAGTCGACATTGTTGGCGAGCCATTCCCCAAAGCGGCCATCGCGAATATGACCCGGGTGCCAGTCGATCCCCGCGTTCTCACTCATCATCTGTTCTTTGAACTGACTCGTGGCGATGTACCAACTCGGCTTGCCCCAGTAGATCAATACCGTGCCACAACGCCAGCAGTGCGGCAGGGAGTGCGTGTACTCCATACGACGAAGTAGCAGGCCTCGACGCTCGAGCTCGTCGTTGATATCGTGATTCGCTTCGCGCACATCGCGTCCCTCGAGCCAATGAACAGCGTCGGTGAATGTACCGTCGGGACCGACTGGGTTGAGCGTGGGTAGAGCGTTGGCCCGACCCACGAGGCGGTCGACCTCACCAAAAGCGGGTGCCTGATGCACGAGTCCAGTCCCGTCTTCAGTCGTCACGTAATCGGCACCTACGACGTAACACGCATCGACTCCCACGGGGAGGGCTACGTCGTCAAAGGGCCGCTGATAATGAGCACCGAGCAAGTCCTTACCCGACAGGGTGGCGTCGATGTGCGTGCCTTCACCGAGTACTGACTCGACCAGGTCGGCGGCGATCACGAGGCCCTGAACGACTGCGTAGGTCATTTCGGGGTTCACCGCGACTGCGACGTTTGACAAGAGAGTCCAGGGTGTCGTCGTCCACACTGCGAGGTGAGTGGCGCCGGCGAGTCCGCCGTGCGCCGCCGCATCGAGTAGAGGTAGTCGCACGAAGGCACTCTCGTCGAGTTCGTCGGTGTAGACCCCAGGCTGGCCCAACTCGTGACTCGACAAGGCCGTACCGCAACGCGGACAGTACGGCACTACTTTCAGATCTTCATAGAGCAATCCGCGATCGAAGAGTTGCTGGAGTTGCCACCACACAGACTCCACGTAAGAAGGGTTAAAGGTGTAGTACGCGTGCTCCATATCAGTCCAGTAGCCGATGCGCTCGGTGAGCTTTTCGAACTCCCCGACGTAGGTCAACACTGATTCGCGGCACAGCCGGGTGAACTCGGCGATGCCAACCTGCTCGACAATCGCTTTCTTGCCCGAGATGCCCAACTGCTTCTCCACCTGCACCTCGACGGGCAAACCGTGCGTGTCCCAACCGGCGCGGCGCGCGACGAAGTGCCCCCGCATGGTCTGAAAGCGGCAGAACAAGTCCTTATAGACCCGCGCCCACGCGTGATGCAGTCCCGGCTTGCCATTGGCCGTGGGAGGACCTTCGAAGAAAACCCAGGGCGACGCACCCTCGCGCTGGGCCATAGTCCGCGCAAAAATGTCGTGTTCGCGCCAACGCACCAACTCGGCCTCTTCAATGGCTACAAAATCCAGTTCGGCGCTGACCGGTCGAAACACGAGTCTCCTTCGTTGCGTTCGTCCATCGTACTCAAGGGCACCTCCTGGGCTTATCGTCACTGGGTCGATAAAGCGACGAAATGCTCATTGAGCCATTCTTCACTTAATTCTTCGAGCGAGCTCAAGACGAGGTCCGCCAATGAGAACGCGGCGAGAGACCGGTCAGAGACGGTAGGAACAGCTACCACCGTCATCCGACCGGCTTTCGCTGCGAGCACTCCCGCCGCGGAGTCTTCCAACACCAGGCAGTGCACTGGCGCCACGTTGAGGGCGGCCGCGGCGGTCAAAAAGACACCCGGGTGAGGCTTGCCGAAGGGCTCGAACTCAGCCGAATGCAGCGACACAAAACGGTCACCGAGACCGAAATGATCCAGGCACCGTTCGATTAAGAACAACGGCGTCGAACTGGCTAGGGCCACTGGACCGCGAGCCGCAGTAAGTTCAATCGCGCGCACCGCTCCCGGTAGTAGACGGCCCTTGGTCTCGACCAATTCTCCCACCCGGTCCAGAAGCATGGCGACGACATCGGACGCACTGGGCCCCGACCAGGGATAGCGTGCGTACCAGTACTCCACCACTTCATTGACGTAGAGGCCCTTGGTGCTCCGGTTGGCCGCCTCGCCCAGATTGACTCCGAGCGCGCCAAATATTTCGAGCTCCGCCTCGTGCCAGAGAACCTCGGAATCGATGAGTAGCCCATCCATATCGAAGAGCGTCGCCTGAATTGTCATAGCGATACTTTGACACAGCCACTACCGTGGGTCTCGTGAGTCCAGTGCGTCGTGGCATGAAGAAGGACGCCTCGTTGATTGCCCAACGCGTTGCCGATCAACTCAGTCGCGACGCGTTGATCGAGCCGCTGGTATCGGACCAATTTTCACGACAAGAGTTCGAACTGGCCATCTCGAACTCGACGAATCCCTGGTGGGTCGACGATGCGAGCGGCCGTATCCGTGGACACCTCTACGGCACCACCTTAGAAGACTCACTCTTTGGGCGTCAGACCTGGACCGGACCCGACGGTTACTCCTACGAGGTGCTCGACGTGCTCGACAACCTCTGTGAGCAGGCGTATCGTTCGTGGCGACAGGAGGGCTCCAATGCCCACCTCGTCTGGGCGCTCGCGGGTAGCGGGACCCAAGATTGGTTGGAGCGCGGCTACCGGATGATGAGCGTGCGAGCGGCGAGAGCTCTGGAGGCCGTCGAGGAGTTCACCTGGCCGCACGATTACCGGTTACGTCGTGGCACCCTCACGGACCTGGCGACGGCGTTGGAGTTCGACGGCCTGATCGACCGGGCTCAGGGTGTCGATCCCGAGACGCTAACTGCTGAACAACGCTCAGCGAATCGGGCGGATCTGGAGAATCTGCTCGACGACCCCGAGTGCTACTACTACCTCGTCGACATCGATGGGAGTCCGGCCGCACAATGTGTCACGTTCCCCCTACCCGCACTTCGCGGCAACTTTGCCAACACCCTGCACATCGGTTCACTCGCGGTCAGTCCCGCTTTTCGACGTCAGGGCCTCGCCACGATGATGATGCGAGAAATCATGAACTCCGCGTTCGGCGAAGGGTTCGCCTACGCCGAAGTTCGCTGGCACATTGACAATCGACTGGCTACACCCTTTTGGCCAACCCTCGGATTTCGTCCGACGTACGTACAGCTACGTCGGACGTTGAAGGATTAGTTGATCGCCGATTCAATGGCGGCGACGAGCGTGGGATCCTCGGGAGTCACTTGGGGAGCGAAGCGCTGTATTGATCCATCGGGCGACACCAGAAATTTTTCAAAGTTCCATCGGACGTCACCGCTGTAACCCTCGGCGTCTGCCACGACGACAAGCTCTTCATAAATCGGGTGACGGTGCTCGCCGTTCACGTCAATCTTCTCAAACAGGGGGAAGGTCACGCCGTACGTCGTGGAACAGAAGGTCTGAATCTCCTCGGATGTGCCCGGCTCTTGGCCCATGAACTGATTGCACGGAAAGCCCACGACGCTAAAGCCCCGCGCCGCGTAAGTCTTCTCGAGTTTCTCTAACCCCTCGTATTGAGGAGTGAGGCCGCACTTAGAGGCCACGTTCACTACAAGGACGGTCTTATCCTGGTAGGGGGCGAGCGAAGCGAGTTCGCCGCTCAAGGTGTGTACAGGAATGTCGTAAAGATTCATGTGCGCCAAACTACCGGCTGGACCGAGCATCCATTCACCTAGTCTCGAAGACGTGCTCGCCACCATCATCCACGACGGCGCCCTGCGTCTAGAACAACGCCCCGACCCGTCCCCGGGTCCCGGACAAGTAGTCGTCGCTAACGAGTTCGCCGGAATCAACGCCGCTGATCTTCTGCAGCGTCGCGGTTTCTATCCTTCGCCCCCGGGCTGGCCCAGCGACATTCCGGGTATGGAGCTCTCAGGGCGGGTTGTGAACGTGGGACCGGGCGTGGATTCCTCATTACTCGGTCGACGCGTTTGCGCCATCGTGGGCAGCGGGGCGCAAGCGACACATTCACTGGTACCGGCGCCACACCTCATCGAGGTGCCTGACAACGTGACCCTCGAAGAGGCGGGCGGCTTCGCCGAAACCTTCATCACTGCCTTCGATGCTCTCGTCTTGCAGGGTCACCTCAGCCATGGCCAACGTCTACTCATCTCGGGAGCCAGTGGTGGGGTCGGTTCTGCCGCGGTGCAGATTGCCCGATTATTGGACGCGCACGTCACGGCCGTGACACGCACCCCCGATCACCACGCACAATTAGTCGACCTCGGAGCCGACGAAGTCATCACTCTCGAGGACGTCACGACGATTGAACCGGTGGACGTCGTACTCGAACTTGTGGGCGCCGCACATCTCTCGCTCGCTCAAAGCCGCCTCGCCAATTTCGCGCGCGTCGTAGTAATCGGCGTCGCGGGTGGGGGCTCGCGCGTCGAAGTCGATCTACTCAATATCATGCGTACGCGCTCGACATTGACGGGCTCAACGTTACGATCACGGAGTCACGACGAGAAGTCTGAAGTCATCGCTCGCGTACGTGACGCCCTCGAGGGGCCGTGGGGCCGTCGAGAGATTACAGTCCCTCTTGCCAAAACCTTCGCACTCGCCGACGTCGCTGATGCCTACGACTTTTTCGCTCAGCCCGGCAAGTTCGGCAAGGTCCTTCTGTCCATGCCCAACGTCACGCCGTGAGCGATTCCCCCACTCCGCATCGGTCGCGACTCAGCCCCTCGCGCGCTGACTTTGCGATCATCATGGCGGCCCACGATGTGGCAGTCGAGGCAGGTCACAAAACCTACCTCGACCCCGCGACAGGCCTTATCGTGCAGACTCGCAACACCCATCTCGAACGCGGCACGTGCTGCGCCAATGGCTGTCGCCACTGTCCCTGGGTCGAGCGGTATTAGAGCAAGGTGCGAAGGGCCGTAAAGGGTACGTCGAGCGCCTCGGCGACCGGACCGTACGTCACGGCACCGTTCACCACGTTGACACCTTCGGCCAGCGCATCATCGGCGACCACTGCATCACGCCAGCCGTGGCGCGCCAACTCGAGCGCGTAGGGCAGTGTCGCGTTTGCGAGTGCGTGAGTCGAGGTCGTTGGCACCGCACCGGGCATGTTCGCGACGCAGTAGAACACCGAACCGTTGACGATGAACGTCGGATTGGAGTGCGTGGTCGGTCGGGTCGCTTCGAAGCATCCACCCTGGTCCACGGAGATATCCACGAGGACCGTACCTTCCTTCATCCGCGCCACGAGTTCATTAGACACGAGTTTGGGGGCCTTGGCCCCCACCACCAACACCGCACCGATAACGATGTCGGCGTCGAGGCAGGCTTCCTCGAGTGACAACGTGGACGAGGCAATCGTCTGGACGCGTCCGTCGAAGTGGATATCCACTTGACGAAGTCGATCAAGGTTGCGGTCCAGAATCTTGACGTTCGCGTGCATGCCTGAGGCCACCGTGGCGGCAGCCAACCCGGCGACGCCCGCACCAATGACCACGACGTTGGCCGGCGCCACGCCGGGAACACCGCCAATCAAAGTACCGTGTCCACCACCGGGGCTCATCAGGTGATGTGCGCCCATCATCGGCGCCATGCGGCCCGCAACTTCACTCATCGGGGTCAGCAGTGGCAACGAATTATCGCGCAGGCGTACCGTCTCGTAAGCAATGGCCACGTTGTTCGAAGCGACGAGCGCGTCAGTGCATTCACGTGAAGCGGCCAGGTGCAGGTAGGTGAAGAGAACTTGATTCGGACGCGCCGACATCCGGTGATACTCGGCCGCAATCGGTTCCTTGACCTTCAATACGAGATCCGCGTGTGCCCAAACGTCGTCCGCTGTGGCGACGATGGTCGCGCCATTAGCCACGTAGGCATCGTCGTTGATGGACGATCCCACGCCGGCGCCGGCTTCGATGAGTACTTGGTGTCCGCTCGAGGTGAACTCACGCACACCCGCCGGTGTGAGTGCGACACGGTTCTCGTCGGTTTTGATTTCCTTAGGTACGCCGATGATCATCGTTGATCATCCTTTCTTGATTGAGTCGATTTCACGTTACCGCTTCATCCCGCTCACCTATTTCTACGAGTGCCGTACCTGATGATTTACCTGGGGCCAGAAAATCTTGGTACTTGCGAGAATCGAATCCCCGGCCGAGACACCCACCAGGAACACGATGAGGACCACTACAACTCTACCGTCACCGCTCACCACGCGCTGGCCAGATGCACTACCGCACGATGTTTCTGATCGAGGGCAGTCCTAGCATCATGATGATGGCTAATACGCCGTTGATCTAGGCAAACTAAGGCATCACGCCGATGGCGTGTCGGTGAATGTCGAGTTGGCTTCGATACGATCCTTCTAGG
>JABEUQ010000077.1 GCA_013044265.1 Acidimicrobiaceae bacterium | reverse complement strand
CTTCATCGTCACTCTATGGCGTGCTCTGAGTTCCTGGGAGCACCGCGCTATCGACGGCATTCTCGTGCAGCGGGACCGCTCGTCACCGACAATGGCTAGAGCCGGTCCCGTAGGACGAGGACGTCGTTAGGGTGGCTACAGACGTACTTGTGATGTCAGGTTGATCCTTTCACTGAGGCAGCTTGACCCACCAACGAAACAGAAGGCGGCACCCGTGATTCTCGAAGGCCCCGATACTTCGCTCCCGACCCGTGAGCAACGCGCGGCCACGGCGTCACCCAGCCCCGTGGGACGACTTTCGGGAAGGCGATCCGAGGGTCCTCCGAACCAGGAGACCCTGGCAACAATCTTTCCTCCAATTGCTGATTACGCATTCTTGTCGGATTGCGAGAACAGTTGTCTCGTTGCCCCCACGGGTTCGATTGAGTGGTTGTGTTTGCCCCGGCCCCACGACCCCAGTATTTTCGGGACCATTTTGGACCGGGCGGCGGGATCGTTCCGCTTGGCGCCTATCGATAGTGCGGTGCCAGCCCACCGCCAATACGTTCCAGGCACGATGGTGCTGGCGACGACTTGGCAGACACGAAGTGGTTGGCTAATCGTGAATGACTTCATGGCGGTGGCTCCCTGGTATCGAGACGGTGAACGATCCGAGTCTCATCGGCGCACCCCAGGGGACTTCGATGCGCGACACGTCCTCGTGCGTTCCGCAGTCTGTCTGCACGGAAGAGTCGATGTTCAACTCAATTGCGAGCCGTCATTCGATTACGGTCGCGATGATGCCGTTTGGGACTTCACCGGTGGCACGTACGAACAAGTCGCGACGCTCAACCCAAGCGTTCCACGACTAGTGCTGACCGGTGATATGAGATTCGGTATCGAAGGACGAGCGGTGCGCGCTCGCCATCGTCTGGTCGAAGGCGAGTCACTTTTCGCGGTGTTGAGTTGGGGTGACGTCGAGCCACCCATGAATCGGGCTCAAGTCGACGTGTCGCGCGCTGAGACGAGCCGCTTCTGGCGCGACTGGATCGATGGTGGTCATTTCCCTGATCACCCCTGGCGCGAGCTACTTCAGCGCAGTGCCCTTACTCTCAAGGGTCTGACCTACGCCCCCACTGGGGCGATGCTTGCTGCGCCGACCACTTCGTTACCCGAGCAACCCGGTGGTCAACGCAATTGGGACTATCGCTACACCTGGATTCGAGACGCAGCATTTACTCTGCGATCTCTGCACGGGCTCGGATTCGACACGGAGGCCGATGACTTTCTGGCGTTCCTGGGTGAAGTGCTCGAACCGCGTGTTGCTACAGCGGGAGCGCCCCGGACCCGAGGCAATCTCCAGGTCCTCTATCCGGTGGATGGTGCGAATGCGGTGCCCGAGAGTGAACTGGATCATCTCACCGGGCACGGAGGTAGTCGACCGGTGCGCAGTGGCAACTCGGCCTATAACCAGACCCAGTTCGACGTGCTCGGTGCGATTGTTGATTGCGTCTTTGAGCACACTCGATCTCGAGATTCCCTCAGTGAGCGCTCGTGGCGCATCGTGGTGCAAGCGGTCGAGACCGCTCTACGTTCCTGGAAGGAAGTGGACCGGGGGATCTGGGAGGTGCGTGGCGAACCCCAGCACTTCACTTTCTCCAAGATCATGTGCTGGGTAGCGGCCGACCGCGGTGCACGTTTAGCGGCACTACGCGGCGAGCGTGAGCGCGCTGATCTCTGGTGGGCGGCCGCTCACGAGATGCACACCGATATCTGTGAGAAGGGGGTCAGCGAGGAGGGCTACTTCACTCAGGCGTACGGGTCCAAAGAACTCGATGCTTCGTTACTGCTACTGCCCACGTTGGGTTTCCTGCCGGTTGACGATGAGCGGATCCGAGCGACGGTACTGGCTATCGAGGGTGATCTCTGTGATGGTGCCTTCGTCTATCGATACCGTCCCGAGGTGACTGACGATGGTCTCGAGGGTCAACCCGAAGGGAGTTTCACCGCGTGCTCCTTCTGGCTGGTCTCGGCGCTCGTCGCGATTGGAGATCTCGATCGCGCGCGCAGTCAGTGTGAGAGATTGGTGGGTGCGTCCAGCGCACTCGGACTCTACGGCGAGGAGATTGATCCGGCGACGGCGCGCCATCTCGGCAACTTTCCTCAGGCGCTCACGCACCTTGCTCTCATTAATGCGTTGTTGGACGTCATCGACGCCGAGCAGCGTGCCGCCGGCAAGTCAATGGGACCCGCGGGATCGCCGAGTTGGTGGAATGCCGTGGGAATGAGTGATCGACCCACCACAGCGACCTGAGAGGACCCAAGATCAACGACGCCACGTTTGACCACTATTGCCGCATCACTCTCACCGTGATATCCGCACCTACGACTCCCCAGGAGGAATCATGTTGGTCAGCACCGATCTGATTGACGAGATGATCGAGGAATCGGGACCGACGATGCTCGCCGAGCCCGTCACCGCCGACTTCGTCGTCATTGCGAATCGACTTCCCATACATCACTCGACCCTGCAGGGTAGTAGCGAATGGCTTCCGAGCCCGGGTGGTCTCGTCACGGCGCTCACGTCGGTGCTGCAGAGTAGGAATGGTCTATGGATCGGTTGGCCGGGTGTCTCAGAAGATATCGACGCGCCATACACGTTCGAGGGCATCCAGCTCGAGGCGGTGAAGATTACTCGCGAGGAGTATGAGGAGTACTACCTGGGCTTCTCCAACGCCACTCTCTGGCCGCTCTACCACGACGCCATTCGCGCCCCGACCTTTCACCGCGCCTGGTGGCATGCTTATGAGACGATCAACCGCCGTTTCGCCGAAGCGGCGGCGAAGTCGGTCTCACCCAACGGTACGGTGTGGATTCATGACTACCAATTGCAACTAGTGCCGGCAATGCTACGAGTGATGCGTCCAGATGTGCGCATCGGTTTCTTCTTGCACACCCCGTTTCCGCCGAGTGAGCTCTTCTCACAACTCCCCTGGCGTCGCGAGATAATCACGGGACTCCTCGGAGCGGATCTCATCGGATTTCAGGTACCTCACGCCGCGTCGAACTTTTCGCGCATCGCTCGTCGTCTGCTCGGCGCTACCGGTACTGACTCGATATTGCATTTTGATGGGCGCGTCATCCGTGTCGGGGCGTTTCCCATCACGGTCGACACAAAATTGATTCAGGCAACTACCGCTGATCGTCGAGTGCGTGAGCGCGCCGCGGAGATTCGACGCGACCTAGGTAATCCTGAGGTGGTCTTGCTGGGTGTTGATCGACTCGACTACACCAAGGGCATTCAACAACGACTCTCTGCCGTGAATGAGATGTTTGCTTCGGGCCACTTGGTCGGTGGTACGCACGTCGTGGTGCAGGTGGCGGTCCCGAGCCGAGAGTCTGATGCGCACTACGACCTCGAGCGCCACAATCTCGAACAGGTGGTGAGCGCTATAAACGGTGATCACGGACAAGTGGGTAGTCCGGTGATTCATTATTTGCATCAGAACATGCCCTTCGAGGAATTGGTGGCCCTCTACTTAGCTGCCGACGTCATGCTGGTGACACCGTTTCGTGATGGTATGAATCTGGTGGCCAAGGAGTACGTGGCGTGTCGAGACGATCTGACGGGCAAATTAATCCTGAGCGAATTCGCTGGAGCCGCCGCTGAACTCCGCGGCGCGTTCATGGTCAATCCACACGACCTTGACGGCATCAAGGAGTCCATCTCGCTCGCGCTCAAAGCTGCGCCCGACGAGATCAGGGCGCGAATGTTGAGGATGCGACGTAAGGTTTTTCGCCACGACGTGTCGGATTGGGCTCAGTCGTTCCTCGCGGCGCTTGGATCGGCAAACACCTCGCCCGCGCAGAACGAGGTCGGCTAGAGCTCGCCAATCAAATCCGCCACCGAGGTGACCACTCTCGACGGTCGAAACGCATAACGCCGTGCGTCGGGGGCCGAATTGGCGCCGCTGAGCACGAGGACGGTGCGAATCCCGGCGTCGACGCCCGCGAGGATGTCGGTCTCCATGCGATCACCCACCATCACCGTGGAGTTGGTTGAGGCGTCCAGGACTTTCATCGCCTCGCGAATCATTATTGCATTGGGCTTGCCCACGACGTAGGGCGCGACACCGGTGGCACTTTCGATGAGTGCGGACATCGCTCCACAACCCGGTAGCGATCCCGGGAGCGAAGGACCGCTGGGTTCGGGGTTGGTGCTGACGAAGTGACTTCCCGCGAGGATTAGTTGGATGGCCGTGGTGAAGTCCTCGTAGGAGTACTCCCAGGTCTCGCCCAGGACTACGTAGTCGGGGTGGGTCGCGTCCTCGAGGTAACCGACATTCGCGAGAGCCTCGTGCACGCTGTCGTTTCCAATGACGAAGGCGGAGCCGTGGGGACGTTGCGATTGGACGAATTGAGCAGTGGCCAATGCCGACGTCCACACCCGGTCGGCGGGCACGTCGAGCCCCTTCGCTAGCAGATCGGCGCTCACTTGGCGCGGAGTGAATAGGGAGTTGTTGGTCAAAATTATGAACGAGCGTCGCGTGGTGCGTAGTCGTTCGAGAAATTCGTCGGCTCCCGCAACCATCGCGCCGGCATTGATGAGAACACCATCCATGTCACAGAGCCACGTCCGCACATCGGAGAGATCATTCACCTCCCCAGTATGACGGTCGAGCGAGGTCCTTCAATCCGTCACTGTGGTGCGTCGCACGTATCGAGGTATTGGGGGGATGCTGACCTCGTGTTGCGTTACTTCGACGTGCGAAAGTCCTTGAAGCGCACCCGCGAACCAGTGCGCAAGATGGCGCGGCGATAGATCCGCGTTGCGAGTCGGGCGACTGCGAAGGTGCTGGCGAGGGTGATGAGGACCGACGCTGCGAACTGCCACCAGGCGACCGCACCAAAGCCGACGAGGACGGTCATGGCGAAGGGCGCGGTCAGGGGGATATAGGCGAAGATTTTCACCAGCAACGATGGGGTTGCGGCGCTGGCCCCGGTGAGGGCGACCACGTAGCCGACGATGAGGGGCAGGCTGAGCGGCAGGGCCAGGCTTTGCACTTGGTCTTGACGCTCGGCCATTGATCCGGCGGCGGCGTACACCCAGGAGTACAGGGAGTAGCCGAGCACCAACCATACGAGGGTGCTCGCGATCTCCAGGGGACCAGTGCCGTGCAGCACGGTGGACCCGACGATTTTGGACAATACCAATGCGAAGGCGACGATGAGTGACGCCTGCATCAGCGCGGCGAGTCCAATGCCCAATACCTTGCCGGTTAAGAGTCTGATTGGTCGTACCGTCGACAAGAGGACTTCGATAACGCGACTGGACTTCTCCTCCATGACGCCGACGAGTATCCAGGTGTTGTACTGCGAGAGCATGATGAAGATCAGGATCACGCCAATGAGTGACGTGGCGTTCACCCCTTTGGTCGTTCCGTGGTGCAGCGCGACGATGGACAGTGGCCCCGCACTCGCCAGTGCCGCGGCCTGCTGGGCGCTCAGGTGTGCCGCGCTCAAGGCGCGTTGATCGCCTAATCGTGTCGCGACGGTGCGCACCGCAATGGCAGTAGTTGAGAGGTCGGATGGTGAATAGAGGGTGTTGACGATGATCTCAGTGCCACTCACGATCGCGAAGTCGATTTTTCCAGCCGCCATGGCCGCGGCTGACTGTGCCACGCTGGACTCTGTCACGAAACTTACTGATGCACCGCTCGTGAGCGCCGCACTGCTTATCGTGGCGCGGGCCCCGGGTGAGAGGGTATCAACCACGCCAATCCTCACGTGGGGTGCGGAGGAGTGCTTGACCACGGGGATGATGATCGCCGCGGCGACCACGAGCAAGATGACGACGGTCCCTACGAGGTAGAAACGACTGCGGACTCGTTCGCGTAATTCACGACTCATTACGAGGGCGATGTCACCGGTCACGATTCCGCGCCGAGGTGCGCGCGGCACTCGTGCGGTGGTGCCGTCATGGGACCGCGAACGACGTCGCCACCGGCGCACACCCAGCGCGGCGATGAGGGCGAACAAGGTCACGAGGTAGCGAATGATCTTCACTGGAGGGCCTCGCGAAAGACCTCGGACAAGCGGCGCCGGCGCATGACGAACTCGCTGACGCGACCCGTGCGCCGGGCGGCTTCGAGCACCACGTCGGTATCCACGTGTTCGTCGAGGATCAGTCGAACCTCGCCGCCGGTCACCTCCGAAAGCGTCACACCCTCGACGTCGCTAGCCCACGCTCCCGTGCGGTCACCTTCGACGCGCACGACGAGTCGTCGCGATCCGCTCGTCGCCAGATCGTCGACCCGGCCGGTCACGACGAGGTGACCATGGTCGATGATTATGACCGATTCGCAAAGGTCTTCGACCTGGTCAAGTTGGTGACTCGAGAAGAGAACGCAACAACCGGCTTGAGCCTGCTCTACCAGGATGGCTCCTATTTCGTCGATGCCCGAAGGATCCAGACCCGCGAGTGGCTCATCGAGAATCACGAGTTCGGGTCCGTGTAGCAGCGCTGCGGTGAGCTGCACGCGCTGCTGGTTACCGTGCGAGAGTGATTCGACCTTGTCGTTGGCGCGATCATTAAGACCCAAACGATCGAGCCATTCATGAGTGGCTTGGTGAGCGGCATCCATGCTCATGCCATGGAGTCGTCCGATGTAGATGAGTTGATCGGCGATGCGCATGCCGGGATAGAGACCTCGTTCCTCGGGCATGTAGCCGAAGCGACGACGCAGAGGAGAATCTACGTCAGCCCCGTTCCAACGTACGCGGCCAGATTCGAGGTCGGTTAGGCCGAAGATTGCGCGCATGGTGGTGGTCTTACCAGCCCCATTGGGTCCGAGGAACCCCACCACCTGACCCGCCGACACGTTGAAGGAGAGTTGATCCAAGGCCGTAAGGCTTCCGAAGCGGCGCGTGAGTCCCATTACCTCGAGTAGTGCCGCCACGCTCTTAAGGGTAGTTGTCGTGCCGCGAGTCGTGCGTGAGTTTGGGACGTCAGAGGGAACAGCTGCTGCGCGGGTAGGTTCACTACGACTTCCGGTGCTGCCCAGTTGACGTGCGAACTCACTGCGAAGTTGTGACGACCACCAAGGTCTCCAACCAGAGAAGTATCCCCCTACGACCCTGGCGGGGTGTTTACGAAACTCCTTCGCGCCTGGCCACTACTGAACATTCGAAGCTGGGCGAAAGTTCCAACCACACGATTTCGGACTTGTCGACCACACTCTTCCGGGGTGCGTTCCTAGAGCATTCAATGAATCAGTGGAATGGAAGAGTTTCAGGGCGCTAAATAGAAGAGTTTGATGTCTAGAAATAGAAGAGTTTGAGAGGATGAATCTTGCTACTCTCTGTCTATGACCGACCCAACCACCTTTGGTGGCGACTACCGCCACCGAATTGTCGATGACGAACTTGACGAACTCCTTCCCCAACTCGCGGCGATCGTCCTGGACGGACCGAAGGGGGTCGGCAAGACAACCACGGCGATCCAGCGCTGCAAGACGGTGCGTCGCCTCAGCCGCAAGAGCGAGCGGACGATCATCGAGGCGGATCCAATGGTCGTAGCCGATGACGAACCTCCACTATTGATTGACGAGTGGCAACTCGTCCCAGAAGTATGGAACACGGTTCGTGATCTAGTCGATCAGGAACTCGTACCGGGTCGCTTCATCTTGACCGGGTCGGCACCCATCAAAGGAACTCACTCTGGGGCGGCACGGATGACGAGCATTCGAGTTCGACCGCTGACCCTACCCGAACGGGGAATTTGTAGACCGACGGTCTCACTTCAGACAATCCTCGATGGACAATCGCCAAAACTCACCGGCCGTTCAAGTCTGGCACTGACCGACTACGTAGACGAGATCATCTCCGGAGGATTTCCTGGCATGCGGCATCTGGCTGGGCGTGCGCACCTAGCACAGATGAACGGGTATCTTGAGCGGATTGTTGACCATGACCTCGCTGAAGCGGGATTCACTGTTCGTCGACCGGCAGCAGTGAAGGCATGGTTGGCCGCGTACGCGGCCGCGACAGGCACTACCACTTCCTGGGAGAAGATTCGCGACGCCGCGACTGCCGGATACGACGCGAAACCGGCGAAGGAGACGACAGTCGGGTACGCCGAACTCCTCACTGCGCTTCGGATCCTCGATCCGATTGAAGCATGGATTCCGTCCTCCAATCATTTCAGTCGACTCGGTTCGGCCCCGAAGCACCACCTCGCCGATCCAGCGCTTGCAGTGCGACTACTTAAGCGCACTAAGGATCATCTGCTGAAAGGGAACGAGGGCCCGATCAGGATTCCAGGTGACGGAACCCTCCTCGGGGGGTTGTTTGAGTCACTCGTGGCCCTTTCGGTGCGGACGTTCGCGCAAGCTACCGGTGCTGAGGTCTTCCACGTGCGTGAACACGGAGGCGCTCATGAAGTTGACTTCATCGTTGAGAATCAGAGAGGGGTACTCGGCATCGAGGTCAAGTTGGCGGGCGTGGTTGACGACAAGGACGTTCGTCATCTCGCGTGGCTGAAAGAGCGAATTGGCAATCGCCTTATCGACTCGATGGTTATCACAACAGGTCCGCAGGCATATCGTCGGCCCGACGGAGTGGCGGTGGTACCGTTGGCGCTCTTGGGCGCCTAACCGCACCCATTCACCGTTATCCGCCGCACCGTCGCTGTCGCGGTCCGAACCTAACTGGTCCGTTGGGACTATAGAAGGCGCTTCTTGGATGTCCTGCCTGGACTTTCGTAAGCAGATGGGTTCCACTTTCGTAAACACCCCCTGGCGGAGGAGGTGGGATTTGAACCCACGGAAGGTTTCCCTTCACACGATTTCCAATCGTGCCGATTCGGCCGCTCTCG
>JABEUQ010000009.1 GCA_013044265.1 Acidimicrobiaceae bacterium | reverse complement strand
TCGCTCGGGGGCAAGGACTCGAACCCTGAATAACTGGACCAGAACCAGTTGTGTTGCCAATTACACCACCCCCGAAGGGCTTGGCAATCTTAACCGAGCAAGCATCTCACCCGCCAAACGGAATTGAAATATGGTTGGCCGTCGTCCACGAACTCAATTGCCCAAAACCAATAAGGCGCCCCACCCCGACCGCCAAGGTCTCCTTGAGGTAATAACGCCAAAGTGAATGCTTGATCGTGGGTGAGTTCTCCACCGGCGAGGGAATGGGAGAAAGGCCCTGCGATGAGGCGTTTGCCATGGCCCGAAATTCATGGAACGGGTCGGTGACGGTAATCACGCTGTAGAGGCCGTGTGCTTTCAGTTGCGGTGCCACCGACTCGACGTTCTGCCACGTGTCATCACCTCCCCCCACGATGATTCGCGACTTGGGCACGCCGTGGGCTTCCAAGTAGGTCGCCGAGACGCCAGCCTCGGTGTAGACATCGCCAGGTCGGTTCCCACCGGTCACGGCGATCCAAGGCGCCCGGCCCGCTCGATAGACGATGAGAGCCTCATTAAGGCGAGCTTGGAGTTCTTGCGATGGTGTGCCGTTATTCTCAGTGGTTCCGAAAACCAAGATGGCCTGGGCGTTCGCCGTTGAGTGGGTGCGTCCGGTCAGCCAGATTTGAACGAAGGTGAACGCGAAATACAGAACAATGAGGGAGAAGATGATGCCGACAATTTTGAAGACCAGTCGTACTGGCCCAAAGATCAGTCCGAACATCGTGCTAACGCCGCAATCAAACGTGCGGTCACCTTGTCTCGCCCGAGGTACTCGAGCGATTCAAAGAGAGGTGGTCCCACCAGGGACCCCGTGACGGCGCATCGAATCGGCGCCTGAGCCTTGCGAAGGTTGAGCAACATAGCCTCGCCCAACTCCATCGTCGCCGCGTGCAGTGCTGCGGCTTGCCAAGGGACCTCGGCGAACCTCTCAATAGCCGCTGCGAGTAGTGCCTGGCCGAGGGGATCATTGCCGATGGACTTCTCGAATGCCGCTTTGTCCATCGCCACCTCGTCGAGGAAGAAGAACGAAACCATGGCCGGCACCTCTCCCAAGGTGGCGACTCGCTCCTGCACCAGCGGCGCAATCTTGGAAAAAAGTGCCGGGTCGAACTGCTCTTGGGACCAGGGCACCTCGCGGTCCGTAGGTCGCCAAGCCGTGAGCCAGGGCGAAACCCAGGGAGCGCACGCCGCGGCGAAATCATGATGAGGCATCGCGCGCAAATACTCGCCATTCATGTGATTGAGTTTCTTCACGTCAAAGAACGCAGGAGAATGCGAGACGTCCTCCAAACGGAACTGCTCGATGATGCTGGAGAGTTCCACAATCTCTACGTCACCGCGCGGACTCCAACCGAGCAAGGCGAGGTAGTTGACGAAGGCTTCGGCGATGTAGCCCTGGTCACGATAGGACTCAGTGGCGACTGGGTCCTTACGCTTGGAGAGCTTCTTACGCTGCTCGTTCACGAGCAGCGGTAGGTGTGCGTAGACCGGCAACGCAACGTCATCACCGAAGACTTCGTTGAGTGCGCTCCAGAGCATCATCTGCTTGGGGGCGTTGGGTAAGTGCTCCTCACCGCGAATCACGTGAGTAATGCGGTCGCTGCGGTCGTCGCTCACGTTGGCGAGGGCGTAGAGAACGGCGCCAGAGGACTTGGCCACCACGAAGTCATCAATGGTGTGATTGGCGAACTCAACGTCGCCGCGGATCAAGTCGTGCACGACAGTCACACCATCTCGTGGCGTCGCGAAGCGCAGAGCCGTCCTCGCTGAACGTTCCAGCCCGCGATCGCGACAGTAGCCGTCGTAGCCCGGAGTCTTGTTCTCGCCCTTACGGGCCTGGACTTCCTCACCAGTGCAGTCGCAGTAGTAGAGATAGCCACCGGCCAAGAGCGCCTCAGTCGCCGCGGCATGCGCGGCATGGTTATCACTTTGGCGAAATGGCCCCTCGTCGAGGTCGAGGCCCAACCAGGCCATCGCGGTGATGATGCCATCCACCCACTCTTCGCGGTTGCGATCGATATCGGTGTCCTCAATGCGCAAGATGAAGACGCCGTGGGGTGATTGTCGTGCGAGAAGCCAATTAAAAAGAGCCGATCGAGCCGAACCTACGTGAAAGTATCCCGTGGGTGATGGGGCGAAGCGAACCCGGGGTCCGTTCACCATCTATGCCTCGATCGAGATTGCGCCGTTGGGACAACCGACCACCGCGTCGCGCACACGTTCAGCGAACTCTGCCCCCGGTTGATCATTGAGGACGTAGAGGTAGCCGTCATCACGGACTTCGAAGACCTCGGGCACGATACTCATGCACACCGCATTGCTCGAACACAGGTCAAAATCGACAGTGATTTTCATGAACCCACCTTAGTTCTCTGGTTCAAAAGGTCTCGGACGTCAGTCCCATCAACGCTGATGGGTGATCACCTGTCTAGGCTGGCGAACGTTCAAAGGACACTGATGAAACTACGCGCACTGGGCTCGCTCCAAGTATCCGAAGTCGGACTGGGGTGTAACAACTTCGGCAGCCGTCTCGACCAAGCGGCTACGACATCAGTCGTGCACGCGTCACTGGACGCCGGTGTCAACTTCTTTGACACCGCCGACATTTACGGTGACCTGAAATCTGAGGTGCAACTCGGTGTGGCGCTGGGCTCACGCCGTGACGATGCCATCATCGCTACGAAATTCGGCATGCTGCACGACAAAAGTGGCGTATGCGCGACCCCGCAGTACGTGCGAGAGTCGTGCGACGCGTCACTGCAACGCCTGGGTACTGACGTCATCGACCTCTACCAACTGCACTTCCCTGACGATTCCACTCCCCTCGCCGAGACCATTGGCGCGATGCAGGAGTTGGTTGCTCAGGGCAAGGTTCGAGAGATCGGCTGCTCGAATCTCTCAGCTGCACAATTACACGAAGCGGCCCGGGCCGCGGGTAGCGGGCCGCGATTCGTCTCGATCCAAAGCCAATACTCCCTACTCGCGCGCCAACCCGAGACCGACGGCGTCTTGCAGGCGTGTGCCGACTTGGGTATCGGATTCCTGCCCTTTTATCCCTTAGCGAACGGGCTACTGACCGGAAAAGTCCGCCCCGGAGAGCCAATACCCGAAGGCACTCGACTGTCCTTGATGCCCGAGGACCGCAAGGTCCACTGGCTAAGTGATCGCTTGCGCTCGCGTGTCGATTCCCTACTGGCCTTCGGCGACGAGACTGGTGTGGCGATGTTGGACTTCGCCTTCTCGTGGTTGTTGCACCACCCCGCAGTCGCATCGGTGATCGCCGGAGCTTCCAACGCGCAGCAGATCCAAGCCAACGCCGCCGCCGTGCGTGAACTCACAACCGCGCAACTACAACGACTCGATGAACTAACGGCCGAAGCGTAGTGAGAACTAACTCGCCTTGACCGCAGCCACAATCTTGGTCAGCGTGTCCTTCGCGTCACCAAAGATCAGCGTTGTTTTGGGGTTATAGAGCAATTCGTTCTCAATACCGGCAAAACCCGGACGCATCGAACGTTTTAAGAAGAGCACGTTCTCGGCGAGGTCCGCGTTAATAATCGGCATGCCGTAGATTGGCGAGGTCTTATCATCTTTCGCCGCCGGGTTGACGGTGTCGTTGGCACCCACCACGAGGGCCACGTCAGC
Organism: Acidimicrobiaceae bacterium; assembly: GCA_013044265.1. Lineage (GTDB taxonomy): Bacteria > Actinomycetota > Acidimicrobiia > Acidimicrobiales > RAAP-2 > RAAP-2. The sequence goes on along the minus strand of JABEUQ010000009.1, from coordinate 6,709 downwards.
CGTCTGAAGCTCAGAGTTAGCCTCGTCGAGTTCGAGCAACTGCTCATAGGGCACGTTGGCCTCGGCGAGGAGCACGTTCATGTGACCAGGCATACGTCCCGCTACCGGGTGGATGGCGTAGAAAACCTCGATACCTTTGGATTCGAGTTCTTCGGCGAGTTCGCGCAGCACGTGCTGAGCTTGAGCAACTGCGAGGCCGTAGCCGGGGATGATGGCGACACGACTAGCGAAACTCAGCAGTACACCGGCGTCTTCGGGACTACCCGATCGGACTGGACGTGCGTCGGCTCCGGACCCGCCCGAAGCAGTGATGACTGAGCCAAAAGCCGAGAAGAGAACGTTCGAGAGGCTTCGCCCCATGGCTTTACTCATGAGACGCGTCAGCAAGATACCTGAAGCGCCCACCAGAGTACCCGCCACGATCAGCAAGTTCGAACCCAAAGTAAAGCCTGATGCAGCGACGGCCAGACCAGTGAAGGAGTTCAACAGTGAGATCAGGACGGGCACGTCGGCCCCACCGATAGGCAGGACGAAGGCGATGCCCAAGATGAAGGCAAGACCCAGGAGCACCCAGAGCAAAGTCGTCTGTCCGTTCACCAGGATGATGATGATCAGTACTAACGCGGCTGCGCCGAGGACGGCATTAATCACCTGCTGGCCCGGATACGTGACTGGTCGCCCGGTCATCAGTTCTTGAAGCTTGGCGTAGGCAATAGCTGAACCCGAAAACGACACGGTACCGATCAAGACACCCAACAACACTTCGAGCGTGACGTAGGTCGCTGGTCGTGTCGAATGTATGTGGACGAACTCGGTGATTGACACCAACGCTGCGGCACCACCACCAACACCGTTGAAGATGGCCACGAGTTGAGGCATGGCGGTCATGCGTACGTAGCGCGCGGTGGGTACCGCGACGACGATACCGATGGCCATAGCGATAAGGATGAAGGGCACGTGGTACAGATTGTGACCATCCACCTGTTTGAAGAACGTGGCCACGACGGCAATCAGCATGCCCACCGCCGCAATGATGTTGCCCAGGCGCGCACGCTTGGGGCTACCCAAGCCCTTCAGAGCCAGAATGAAAGTCGTCGCCGAGACGAGGTACAGCAGGTCGATCAGTGTTCCGCGACTCACGACGCCACCTCATCCTTTTTGACGACCGGTGCCTTAGGCTTGGCCTTGAACATTTCGAGCATTCGGTCGGTGACCACGAAGCCACCCACTACGTTCAACGTGGCGAGAATGACCGCGAGGAACCCGAGAATCTCCTCGAGCGTGGTGTTGGCCGAGCCGAGCACCAGCATGGCACCCACCAAGATAACACCGTGAATAGCGTTCGACCCACTCATGAGCGGCGTGTGCAAGATGCTCGGTACCTTGGCGATGATCTCGATGCCGACGAAGATGGTCAGCATCAGTACTGTCGCGTACTGCAGTAGGGCGTTACCCATTACTCGTTCTCCTTCGGAGCGCTAATTGCCACCCGTTCGACGCCGAGAGCTTCGGCGGTCGGGGCGTGATTGACCTCGCCGTTGCGAGCCACCGTCACTCCGACCACTACTTCATCGGACCAGTCGGGCTTGAGTTCACCCTTGGCACCAAAGAGCGCGAGGAGCTTCAAGACGTTGTTGGCGTACATGAAGGATGCCGAAGCACCCATCTGCGCCGGCGGATTTGCTAGACCCACGACGCGCACGCCATGGTGTTCAACGATCTGACCCGCAACGGTGAGTTCACAGTTGCCGCCTCCGTCGGCGGCCATGTCGATGACCAGAGAACCCTCGCCCATGGCTTCAACCATGGCGGTGCTCAAAAGAATTGGGGATTTGCGGCCCGGCACGGCGGCCGTGGTGATGACGATATCGGCATTGGCCACTTCGCCCAACAGTGCGGTCTGCTGTGCGGCGCGCTCCTCGTCAGTAAGTTCACGCGCGTAACCGCCCGCTGCATCGGCAGTGACGCCGAGCTTCACGAAGACTGCACCCGCGGATTCAGCTTCTTCCTTCGCAGCCGAGCGCACGTCGTAGGCACGTACTTTCGCGCCCAACCGCTTTGCGGTGGCGATCGCCTGCAAACCCGCAACACCTACTCCCATCACAAGCACTTTGGCCGGACGAATGGTCCCAGCAGCCGTCGTGAGCAGAGGGAAAAAGCGGTCAAAGTGGGTCGCGCCCGCCAATGCCGCACGGTATCCCGACACTGTGGCCTGGGAAGATAATGCGTCCATGTACTGCGCTCGCGAGATGCGCGGCAAAAGGTCGAACGAGAGAATCGTGATGCGCCGCTCGTTCATCGCGCGAACCACTTCGCTCGCCAACAATGGTGAGAGGAAGGAGAGATGCGTTGAACCTTCGGGCAACTGTCCCACTTCCTCGAGTGTCGGGGCGTTGACCCGTAAGTTGACGTCGCCCGCGGGTGTATCGACAATCGTGGCGCCAACCTGGGAGTATGCATCATCGCTGAAGTGTGCGAGGGTACCCGCTCCGCGCTGGACCTCAACGGACCAACCGTCACTCACCAGTGCTTTGACGGCGTCCGGGGTCAGTGCCACCCGTGTCTCGCCCGCGCGCGACTCTCTGAAGAGAGAAATTTTCATAACTTAGTTTTAGCAGGCGTACTGTGCCACACCGGGTGTTCAACAACCGGGTCTTTGGACAGTTTCCTAGCTCATGGTCATGCTCCCGCGTCACCAATCGCGACTAAACAGACCTGATGGACCTTTTTCGCACCACCGTTGGCACAGTCGTGGGCTCTTGGACCGTCGAAGGCAACGTATCGGGCGTGACTCGGATTTACATGCCACATCAGAGAGCACCGAGAACCACGGATTTCATTGGCGATAGTGTCGCCAATGCCGCACGTCAACTTCGAGAGTACTTCGAAGGATCGCGAACTTCTTTCGACGTGACTCTGTCACCAATGCCCGCCACTGCTTTTCAACGCGACGTGTGGAGGGCTCTACAATCACTGCCCTACGGGAGTGTCGCAACGTACTCTCAAGTCGCTCAACTCGTCGGACGACCGCGGGCGGCGCGGGCGGTCGGCAATGCGAATCACGCCAACCCCTGGCCGGTCATCGTCCCTTGTCACCGCGTGGTGGCAGGTCACGGGCTTGGTGGTTACGGAGGCGGCCAAGATATTAAGCGGTACCTCCTCACACTCGAAGGGGTGAAGGGTATTGCCTAATCAAATGGCTCACGAGTATCGAACGTCTTCGAACGAGAGGCGACGCCCGGCTCCCCAATGGGGAGAAGCACCGCGTGGCGCAAACCCCGATAGGCCACCCACAGCAAGATGAAAGCCGAGGGCGCCTCGACCAGGCCCGCCAATAACATTCCTTGGCCGAGGTCGCCACGACGTGCGGTGGTCACGTCGAACCAAGCATCAACCAATAACAGTGTGGCGCTCGCGGTAGCAAAGATGACCAGCAGTGTGTTTCGCCGCCACGCCGCCCACGCTGACGCACTCAGCATTATCACCTGGGCCACGTCAAGTCCCACCCAAGCAATATCCCAGTGGTTGGCGACGTAGTGTCGCGGAAGTTCGTAGCCGACGTAGATCGTCCAGATTGTTTCAGCGAGAGCACCGAGTGTCAGGAGTCGCAAGAGCGACCAACGAATCACTCGGACTGTACGTTCCTTCATTAGTCCTCTCTTTAAAACCCACCGCAGCGAACTCGCGCCAGGACCCCACGCCAGACTAATAACGGCGTATCTGGATGCGCATCGTCGAACCGGACTCGACGGGCATAAAGTGTGCCTCGCCCCCGTGGCGTAGTGCGATCTCGGCCACGATTGGCAGGCCCAGTCCCGTGCCACCCGACGCACGCGAACGTGCGGAGTCGGAACGGACAAATCGTTGGAACAAACGCTCAGAGTTCGCCACGTCGACCCCCGTCCCGTCGTCGTGCACGCAGATCTCTACCATCGGTCCGACGTAGCGAGTGGAGAAGGAGACCTCCTCGTTCGCGAAGCGCAATGCATTATCGACGATGTTGCGCACCATTCTTCGCAGCATCGCGGGGTCACCCCAGACTCGCGTCGGATGCACCCCGGCGGTGGAAATCGAGAGCGTGGTGATTTGGCGAACGCGCCGCGCCTCTTCATCCATGATGTCGTCGATATCCACCTCCTCGCGACGCATCTGTTCTCCACGCTCGTCACTTCGCGCCAAGAAGAAGAGGTCGTCAACCAGAGAGTCAATACGTCGACCTTCACGACGGATGGTGTCAGTGAACTCCACCCAATCCGTCTCTTCGAGATGATGCGATGCGCGGTCCACCGTCGCTAGGAGAGTAGTGAGCGGACTACGTAATTCGTGCGATGCATTCGAAACGAATTCCTGTTGAATGCGCGAACTCGTCTGCAGTCGATTGAGCATCGCGTTAAGCGTGCGAGCCAAACGCGAGACCTCGTCGTCGCCACCCGTCTCCGGTACTCGCTCGGTGAGATCATTCGCCGCAATTGTTGCCACCCGACGGCGAATTGCTTCCACGGGCGAAAGGGTGAGCCCCACTGAGAACCAGACGATTAAGGCCACGATGATCAACAGCGGCGGGAAGGCCGCGATGATGTCAATCAATATCCGATGATTCGATTGCGCAATCGAGTTGCCGTAGATGAAGCCCACGATGAGTCCCGGTCCGAGGGGCGTCGTAATACTCTGCGCTTGGCCGAGGGTCAATCGGCCCTGGAGCGGACTCTTCTTCACCCACGCGAGCAAATGGACCAAATATTCACTCGAGGAGTGCACCGCCACGACCTCGTGGGAGAGTACCGGATACCTGAGAATGGCTCTGCTCGCCGCCCAGACCTGGCGATCAGCCAGGTTGGTGACCTGGATAACTACGTCCTCTCGGTTGTTAAGGACCAACGGGATCGAACCGGAAACGATTTTGTGCGAGGACATGTTCTCGACCTGAGCCATCGCTTGGTTGACGCTACCAATGGCCTCCGCATTATTCGAATGCCGTGCCACCAGGTAAATAGCGGTGCCCGTCGCGATGAATACGAGAGCGGTAACAAAGACAAAGATCAAGGTGAGGCGCGCACGAATCGACAGTGCGCGCCGCCTCATACTCCACTCGAAAACACGTATCCCAGACCGCGAACGGTCCTGATGCGCGACATCTTGCCCTTCACGTCGAGTTTGCGACGCAGGTAACCGACGTACACCTCGACGACATTGGGATCACCGTCGAAGTCTGGTCCCCAGACCGCGTCGAGAATCTCCTGCTTGGTGACCGTGCGGTCGACGCACTCCATCAAGTACTCGAGCACCCGGAACTCCCGCGACGTGAGTTTGGCCTCGGCGCCCGCAGTGGACACTTGGCGGTTGATGGTGTCGAGCACGACGTCGCCGATCACGACCTTTCGACTCTGACCACGATCAAATCGACGAAGCAACGCGTTGATGCGCGCCAGCAAGATAGACCACTCGAAAGGCTTTCTCAAAAAGTCATCGGCGCCGACCTCCAACCCTTCAATCTCGTCAAGTTCGCCATTCTTGGCGGTCAGCATCAGCAGTGGCGTCTGGATACCCGCCTCGCGAATCTCTAGACAGACACTGAACCCGTTGCGTTTGGGCAACATCAGGTCGAGCATGATGATGTCGAAGGGTGAGGCCAGCGCCGCCTCCAGCCCCGCCTCCCCGTCGTATCGTTGTTCGACGTCGAAGCCCTCATCGCCGAGGAGGTCCGCGACGGCCTGGGCTAAATCGATGTCGTCTTCGACAACGAGTATCCGTCGCGGCGAGATGTTCATTGTAGGTAGAGATTACCGTTGGCGGACTCCACAATGGTGAGTGGGACCAGGCCGCTTGGGGCCGGTCCGGAGATCACTTGACCGGTCGCCACCTGGAACTCCGAGCCGTGACAGGGGCACACAAACAACTTGGCCGATGGGGCGTAGCCCACCTGGCACCCCGCGTGAGGACATACCGCGTCGTATCCCACGAAGGTTCCCTTGGACAACTGCAAGACGATACCGGGGTCGCCGGAGGAAGGGATAGTAAAAGTGGCCGCGGTGCCCACCGGCACCGAACTCGATGGGCCGAGCAACGTGCCCTTGGCGCCGCCGCTGCCAGTGGCTGCACTTCTTCCGGGCAAGGTCGACGAGGTCGAAGTCTTCTGGCCCGAGATCGCCGAAGCCTCGATGTGCCCGACAGACGTCGTCAAGAAGCCAGTCACCGCGGCCGTCCCCGCGACTACAGCCACCGTCGTCGAGCCAATTACTACCGATCGCCGATCGTACGTTTTAATTGCCACCGGTGTCACCTGAGGGGGACGCTGGTGCAGGACCGGACAAAGAGCCATCGAACATGGATTGTTATTCAGTGCCTTGCAATGACCCTCATGGAAGTTTCCGCACCACAATTGGACATTGTCGAAGGGAACCGCCACCAGTGGCGCTGCCGCGATGCCCGCCTGCTTGGCCGCAGCGCGAGAAATCAGGGCATCGGCGCTGAGGCGTGATCCGCCACCAGCAACGATGAGCGGTACCCACGCGAAAAAGAAGACGATGTCAGCCCCAGTGAAATAGGGTTTGGCATGGAAACTCACCGCGAGGAAGAGGTTGAGACTCAAGAACGCCCCCGCGGCGGCGGCGAAGCGCGTCTTGAGACCCAAGAGAGTTCCAAGACCAATCGCCAACTCGCCGTACGCAATGATCCATCCAATGAGTACTGCGTGGGGCAACATCGCGTG
>JABEUQ010000076.1 GCA_013044265.1 Acidimicrobiaceae bacterium | reverse complement strand
GGCGCGACGACGGGCGTGAGAATATCTGTCAATCAGACACCTTTTACGTTGCAATTAGCCAATGGCACCAACGTTTCGTTAGTCACGCCGGCTGAGTTGGCCTACTTAAAACAGTCTTAACGTTGGTGGGCCGGTCGATGCGCCGGCGCGGCACTCCAGAGGTGTTCTAAGTCGTAATAGTCACGAGTCTCGAGATCAAAGACGTGCACAATGACGTCGCCGTAGTCCAGAGCAATCCACTGCGCCGTTGTCCAACCTTCTACGCGAGTGGGCTTGACACCAAGCGACAGATGCACGCGACGTTCGATTTCTTCGGCAATGGCACGCACCTGTCGGTCATTTCGTCCCGCCGCGATAACTAGAGCGTCGAAAGAATCGACGAAATCACGCAAGTCCAACACAACAGTATCGACGCTCAACTTTTCATCGGCTCCTTCGATAACTGCGTCGATGAGAGCGGAGACATATCCATCTTGTGGGCCACGGACCGAGCCGCCGCTGGTCGCGATCTCGCTCAGTGTCCTACTCCTAGAACGATCACGGCGACCACGAAAGGAATGCTGACGGCACTGACCGCGATAATGGCGTAACGCTGACGGATACGACGAGCCTCTCTGCGACTACGCGGTGCTCTCTCTAGGACCGAAACTGATGCTAAAGAGACATCTGAGATATCGAACGCACGAACGGCCATCAGCGGTTAGTTTACTCCGCGGCTTCTTGATAAATGGCAATTACCCGCTCTGGCATGAACAATTTCATTGCGTCGCTGTCAAGAGGTGTATCACGTAGAAAAGTACTGGATAAGTCGACTGGAGCCATGGCAATTTCGTAGCAATTCCACCCGTCTGGAGCCATCAAGGGTGTTCCGGGTCGCGGGATAATGCCCACAGCCACTAGTTCACGCAGCTCATCAGCACGATGCCAGGTAGGAAGTTGTGGGGCCAAATCGGCGCCAATCAGGACGTCAACACGATCGGCTTCATCCAGCAGTTCCTTGACCGTGTCAACAGTGTAGGAAGGTCCTGGTCGATTGATCTCTCGATCACTGACCCGGACCCGATCAAGGTGGTCGAAGGCCGCGGTAGCCATCGCTAGTCGCAACGGGGATGAATGCACTTGGCTCACGGCGCTCTTACGATACGGGTCACCGGCCACGGTCACCTCAATCAAATCGAATCTTCCGGTGGCCGCAGCCGCGCAGAGCGCGGCCACGTGTCCATTATGGGGTGGATCGAACGTACCTCCGAAGAGGCCGAGACGACGGAGGGGCACGCCGACAGCCTAACGGCACAATTGCCGAGCCTCCAATCAAACCTCTAGCCTTGTGACATGTCCGAACCCACTACGTGGAACCCCACCAGTTGGCGAGAGTACGTCGCCGCGCAGAGCCCGCTCTGGCCCGATAGTGATCACCTCTCTCGCGTGGAGAACGAGCTTGCGACCAAGCCACCACTCGTCTTTGCCGGCGAGGCCCGTCGACTCACGCAGCAACTTGGCAAAGCCGCCCACGGAGAGGCCTTCTTGCTACAAGCTGGTGACTGCGCTGAATCATTCGACGACTCCTCGGCCGACGCTATTCGCGACAAACTCAAAGTCATTTTGCAAATGGCCGTAGCCCTCACCTACGCCTCGGGAGTACCGGTGGTGAAAGTCGGCCGCATCGCTGGACAGTTCGCCAAACCCCGATCAGACCGCTTCGAAGAACGTGACGGTGTTCGCCTCGACGCGTTCCGTGGTCACATCGTCAACAACGAAGCGTTCAACGAAGACGCTCGCCGTCCTAATCCTGATCGCCTTCTCGATGCTTACCACCAGAGCGTGGCCACTTTGAACTTATTGCGCGCATTCACCACGGGGGGCTTCGCCGCCCTAACGCGCGTTCACGCCTGGAACCAAGAATTCGTCACCAACTCACCCGAAGGTAAGCGCTACGAAGTTCTCGCCGACGACATTGATCGGGCGCTCGCCTTCATGCGAGCTTGTGGCGTGAACCTTGACGAGGATCACGAACTCTCCAGCGTCGACTTTTACACCAGCCACGAGGCACTTATTCTGCCCTACGAACAGGCCCTCACTCGCCAGGACTCCTTGACCGGAGATTGGTACGACTGCTCGGCCCACATGCTCTGGATCGGCGATCGTACCCGCCAAGTTGATGGTGCACACGTGGAATTTCTGCGCGGCGTTGCTAATCCCATTGGACTCAAGGTTGGGCCAAGTACCAGCGTTGAGGATCTGACGATCCTGCACTCACTTCTCAATCCCGACAACGTGCCCGGACGACTCACTCTGATTGCTCGCATGGGCCGCGACAAAGTCACTGACTTACTTCCGCCCCTCGTCCAAGCCATGAAGAGTGAGGGAGCCGAAGTCCTATGGACGTGCGACCCCATGCACGGCAACACCTTTAAAGCCAGCGGTGGCCAAAAGACTCGCCGCTTCGATGATGTCCTGACTGAGGTCGCTCAGTTCTTCGCCGTGCACCAGTCATTAGACACGTGGCCGTCGGGATTGCACATCGAGTTAACGGGTGGCAACGTGACCGAATGCCTGGGCGGTGGCGACCAACTCGACGAGTCCGACTTGGATACGAATTACACGTCCATTTGCGACCCTCGGCTCAACGCCTCCCAGAGTCTGGACATGGCTTTTCACGTGAGCGAATTTCTTCAGCGCGCGGTCACCACCCGCGGGGCGCGGTCGTTATAACGTAACAGTCGAACCTCACCGGCGTCGATCTCAATCTCGGTGAGCGAGCAGTGTTCCGTGCGCAATCTCAGACGGGCGGACGCCGGTGCGCCGATGGCCAATTTCATTGCCTGCTCGATCACGCCACCATGCACGAACAAGAGAACCTGTCCTTCCGGGTGAAGAACGCTGAGGCGAAAGAACGCTGTGACGCAGCGCTCGTAGAAACCACTCCACGACTCACCCTGCGGTGCAAAGGGTTCATCGGGGTCTCGATCCCAATCAGGGCCACCGAAAGTCGCAACCATCTCATCCCAACCCATGGCGTCGGCGAGGCCCGGGTGTAATTCACACAGATCGCAGTCCTCAATCACTTCAGAGAGTGGCAGCGCGCGCGACACGATGGCCGCAGTGTGCTTTGCACGCTCGAGGACCGAAGAATACAGCGCGACAGCCTGATCGAATTCGTGGCTGCGAGCGACGCGATCGGCCAAAGTCTCGGCCTGTTCACGACCCAGCGCAGTCAATCCAGTACAACCTCGCGGTCCACCAACGATGCCCGCCACGTTGCAGTGAGCCTCACCGTGACGAACGAGGATCAACCGAGTGCCACGGGGCTCCTCCCCGCTCGTTCGAAATCCCTGTGGTGGTTCGATCGCCATCAGCTGAGTCCTCCCACGAACGCCTCAAGTTGGCGAAGTGTGCGGCACTCAATCACGTCGTCACAATGAGGGGTGTAGAGGCTGAGAATAGAGTCCCCACTATTCCAATAATTCTGAGGCTCGGGATTGAGCCAGTAGAGCGCCTTCACCCTTCGGGCAATACCCTCGAGCACTTCAGCTTGCGCTGGGTGATAATTATTGCGCGCGTCGCCGAGTATGAGTACGGTCGTACGACGGGTCAACTGCGGTGCGAACCGATGCGCAAAAATACTGAGGGCCCGTCCGTAGTCACTGTGTCCATCCGCAGCCACCACGTCTGCCTCAGCGCTGATTCGTTCGACCGCCTCAGCAGGATCGTCGCACTCCGCGAAGAGGTGAGTGACTTCGTCGAGCCCATCGACGAAGACGAAGCTCCTCACTTGGGAGAACTGACTGGAAATCGCGTGGACCAAGTGCAGCGTGAAACGTGCGAATGACGCCACAGATCCCGACACGTCGGCGATGACCACAATCTCGGGCTTGGCGGGTCGCGGTGGTTTGAACCGCACGTCAATGGGCACGCCTCCGGTCGACAAAGAGCTGCGCACCGTATGGCGAAGATCAATAGGACCACGGTGACGACGGCGCCGACGTCGAGCCAAGCGCACCGCGAGCTTGCGACTTAACGGGCGCAGGGCGCGCTCGAGTTGCAACATCTCCTCACGGTTGGCGTGCATCACGTCAATATCCTCGGGCAAGGTCTCGCGAACCGACTCCGCCATCGCTTCCGCGCCCCGATCTTGGACCAGTTGTTCGCGAATCTCGGCTTCGACCATGGACTTGAATTCCTCGACGCGCTGGTGGGCATCATCACTCGCAAGTCTTTCGCTCAATGCGTCATCGTTGGCTCCGAGACTCAAACCCGCCAATCGTCGCTCCATCTCTTCGAGTTCGAGCTGTCGAAGAGTGCGATACAAGTAGTAAGCGCCACCCACTGGACGGCCGGGTTCAATACCCGCGTAGCGAGCTACCGCCTCGGCCGCGCTCTGGCGCAATGCTCGCAGATTATTCTCGCGCAACGCGTCAAAGAGTTGCTCGGCGAGTTGTGCTCCCGATCGTTGAGGCGCTTCGGACTCAGATCCTTCGCGCGAACCCGCATCGGAGGCGTACTCGGTGTCGATGTCACCGTCAATCTGGCGATTCGCGAAGAAGACGTCGTAGGCCGTATTAAAAGCGCTCTGGTGATCACCACTCTTCACCAGCGTGGCGCGTAGGGCTGAACGGAACAGCGCCTGGTCCGCCACGTCGATGGACTCCAGCGCTCGCGCCGCATCCATCGTCTCGCTCATCGACACCGGGATACCCACGATGCGCAGTTCACCAATGAAGGAACTTAGGAGATCGAGCACGGGCTACGCGCTACGCCCGAAGATCTCGCGCGTCGCCTTCTCGATATCCGACTGGTACTTCAGCAAGATGTGCAGTGTCTCGATCACGAGGTCTTCGCCGAGTTCATCTCGGCCCAAGATCACTAGTGTGCGTGCCCAGTCGAGAGTCTCGGAAACCGACGGAGACTTCTTCAAGTCCATGAGCCGCAAAGTGCGCACCACCTGGGCTATCTGTTCGGCCAACGCCGTGGCGATTCCTGGGACCCTCGACAAGATGATGTCGCGTTCACGCTCGACATCGGGGTAACCGACGTGCAAATACAGACAGCGCCGCTTGAGCGCTTCAGAGAGTTCACGCGTATTGTTCGATGTCAAAAATACCATGGGAATCTGGCGAGCTTTCAAGGTGCCGAGCTCGGGGATCGACACCTGGTATTCCGAAAGAATCTCTAGAAGCAAGGCTTCGGTTTCGAGCTCAACGCGGTCAACCTCGTCAATGAGCAATACCACGGGCTCCGTCGCAGTGATTGCCTCGAGGAGCGGTCTCGTCAGTAGGAATTCCTCAGCGAAGATATCCTCTTCCAGTTCGGACCACACCTCGGCTGAACCCTCGGGCCGTCCGGCCTGGATGCGTAATAGCTGCTTGCGATAGTTCCATTCGTACAGTGCCTTGGACTCGTCCAGTCCCTCATAGCACTGCAGGCGGATTAGCCGCGCACCCAGCGAGTCAGCTACCGCCTTGGCAAGGGCCGTCTTCCCAGTGCCCGCAGGTCCTTCGACCAAGACCGGCTTAGCGAGGCGATCCGCCAAGAACGTCACCGAGGAAATGGACTCCGAACTGAGGTAGTCGTGCTCGGCTAAACGCGAGCGCAACTCATCGGGAGAGAAGAAGCGCACTGGCGGCACCTCGTCGAGGCCGAGTCGCTCGGCCAACTCCTGGCGTGGATCGAGCGCGCTCAACGGACTTGTCCGTCGCCGCGCAGCACCCACTTGAGGCAGGTCAACTCACGAAGTCCCATTGGTCCACGGGCGTGAAGCTTCTGGGTCGAAATTCCGACCTCGCCACCCAATCCCAATTCTCCGCCATCGACGAATCGTGTGGAGGCGTTCACCAAGACCGCCGCCGCGTCCACGCGTCGAATCCACTCCTCGGCATTGACTTCGTCCTGGGTCACGATGGCCTCGGAGTGGCCGGTACCGTACCGCGCCACGTGTTCAATCGCCTCATCGAGTGAATCAACGACTCGAACAGCGAGGATCAGATCTAAGAATTCACGCTCGTAGTCATCTTCACTCGCCACACTCGCTCCGGGTAAAACCGCCCTCGTTCGCTCGTCGCCGCGAAGTTCGACCTGCGGGACCGCGCGTGCCAGCGCCGACAAGAACTCTTGAGCAACTATTTCGTTGACGAGAACCGTCTCGGCCGCGTTACACACACCCGGACGCGACGTCTTGGCATTGGCCACGATCCGTACCGCCTGATCAATGTCTGCGCTCGCGTCAACATAGACATGGCAGTTTCCGTCACCGTCTAAGACGAAGGGAACGCGTGCGTGTTCGCGCATCGCAGCGATCAGGCTCGGCCCCCCTCGCGGAATTAGACAATCGAGAACCTCAGTCAACTGCATGAAACTCACCGCTGCTTGGTGCGAAGTGTCTTGCACGAGTGCAACGCCATCCTCGGGCAAACCTTCGTCCACGAGAGCCTCACGCCACAAGTCGACAATGAACTGGTTGGAACGCTGGGCCGAGGAAGAGCCACGAAGGTAGGCGGCGTTACCGCTGCGCACACAAAGCCCAGCGACATCACTCGTGACGTTGGGCCGATTCTCATAGACGACACCAATCACCCCCAGGGGCACGCGTAAGCGCTCGACGCGAAGTCCGTTGGGGCGCACGCTAGCGTCGAAGGACTCGAAGAGCGGGTCGCTCGACCCGGCAATCTCACGCAACGCGTCCGCCATCGCTGTGACGCGTTGACTCGACAAGGTCAACCGGTCTTTTCCCGCACCGGATTCTACGTAGTCATCTACTTCCTCGGCGTTGATTAGGAGAAGTTCGTCCTCGCGATTCTTGAGCGCGTCAGCCACCCGTAGCAACACGGACACCCGCCGGTCGTTACTCGCCTGGGCCAAAGTACGCGAAGCCTCGCGAACTTTGCGACCCTGTTCCGCCAGTGCATTGGTCATGGTGCAATCGTACCGGAGGGTACTAAGGGCGTCGCAGCAACACCAGGTCATCACGGTGCACAATGATGTCATCGCCATCATGGAATGATTCAGCGTTCACCCGCACCAGTCCCTTGGCAACCACGTCACCGTGAGGTCCCTGCACCTCCACGGCATCGCCTTCTGCAAAATCGCCCGCGAAAGACTCCACGCCAACGCGCAGCAAACTGCGGCCATGATTCTCCAGGGCTTGCAAGGCGCCTTGATTGATGCGCACCACGCCCGATGAGGCCACAGCGAATGCAATCCACGCCTTGCGCGCCGACAATCTTTCCGCGCGAGGTTCAAAAGTCGTGCCAAAATCGTGCGCTCCGCTCAGCGATCGCAACAGTGGCGTTGCCTCACGGGCCGGTGCGATAACGGTGGTCACTCCCGACCACGTCGCCATCCGAGCGGCCGCCACCTTAGAGGCCATACCACCGCTACCCACACCCGAGCGGCTGGCGCCCGCCACGGTCTCGAGGTGCGCATCGATTGAGGTTACGACGTCGATCAACGTGGCCGACGGGTCGAGACGAGGGTCCGCCGTGAGCAGGCCTGGCGTGTCGGTCAAGAGCACTAGGTGACTCGCGGTCACGAGGTTCGCCACCAACGCCGCGAGTCGGTCATTATCGCCAAAGCGAATCTCCTCGTCCGCCACGGCGTCATTCTCGTTGACGACAGCCACGACTCCCAGGGAATCAAGGGCCGCCAAGGTCGAACGCGCGTGCAAATACTGACCCCGATGCGAAAAATCCAAAGGAGCCAAAAGAACCTGCCCGACGGCGACACCATGCGTCCCAAATGCTCGCCGCCACGCGTCCATCAATAAGGGTTGCCCAACCGCAGACACCGCTTGAAGAATCGTCGAATCAGTGGGTCGCGCTCTCCCTTCGCCGACGTCGGCCCATCCCGCTGTAATCGCCCCCGAGGTCACGACGACGACCGACCAACCCTGCTCGCGCAACACCACCACGTCTGAGGCCAAAGATTCCAGGACATCGTGCGCCACGCCACCGTACGCATCAGTCACCGACGTGGTACCGATCTTGACAACGACGCTACGAATCGTCATCATCGTCTCCGACACCGTCAAGGCGTCCGTGACGGGCAAGTCGCTCACGACGAGTCACGCGGTGATGCTCCCCACGATCGAGACCCGCCCCGACCTCATCACGCCACCATTCGAATGACAGCGGGCCAATTGTGACCACATCACCATCACGAACTCCCGCGCGATTGAGCAGACGGTCGACACCAAGATCCTTGAGTCTCTTCACGATCTCGGCGAGAGCTTGATCGTCGGTGAGATCCTGGAAGCGAACCGCACGCTCGGCGGAGCGACCGTGCACTCGCCAGTTGGACTCGCCCGCCTTCTCCAGCGTCACCTCATCGGGCACTGGTTTGTGCACCACGACTTGGTGATCATTACTTTCTGCTTCGTGAGCCCGCACTTCGAGGACGAGACCCGCTAATTTGGCGCTCAACGCGTCGATGCCGGTTCCGGTCACCGCAGAGATGGTGTCCACTCCTTCTACCTCGTGCGTCGCCACGTCACCTTTGGAACCCACGACGACACGAGGTCGGTCAAGGAGGTCGGCCTGATAGTCACCGAGTTCTCGCAACAGAATCTCGAGTTGCTCTTCGGGACCCAGTGGCGCGAACTGGGAAAGATCAAGCAGAACACACAGCACGCGAGCCCGTTCCACGTGACGCAAGAAATCGTGACCAAGGCCTCGACCTTCGGCCGCACCCTCGATCAACCCAGGAATATCAGCCATCACGTACTCAGTGGCATCCTGGGGTCGCCCCGAACGAGCGCCCACCCTCACGACGCCCAAGTTGGGCACGAGGGTAGTAAAGGGGTAATCCGCGATCTTGGGTCGTGCCGCCGAAACCCGCGAGATCAACGTCGACTTTCCGACATTGGGAAAGCCAATGAGCGCCACGTCAGCTTGCAACTTGAGTTCCAAGTTGTACCAGCGCTCTTCACCCACTTCGCCCTGCTCGGCGAAGGCCGGGGCCCGACGTTGATTGGAGAGGAATCGGTTGTTACCCTGTCCTCCGAGGCCGCCCGCGGCCGCCAGCCAGCGGTCGCCCGGACCCGCGAGATCGACCAAAAGTTCACCCTCTTGGGAGTAGACGAGCGTTCCGACGGGAACCGATACCACGATCTCTTTACCGTTTGAGCCGTGCATACGCTTGGAGGTACCGTGTTGACCGTCGGTCGCTCGGCGAAAGGGATGGTCACGAAAACCTAGGAGAGAAGCCTGGTTATGGTCAGCGACCAACCAGACATCACCCCCCTTGCCACCGTCGCCGCCGTCAGGGCCACCCTTGGCCACGTGAGCTTCCCGGCGAAAAGAGACGCACCCCGCGCCGCCATCGCCGGCCTTGGCGTGTAATTGGGCCGCGTCGACGAAGCTACTCACCGCTCCATCCTAGGACTCGCTCCAGGAACCTACCCGACGAGTTCGTCCAGCGCCCCTTCGAACACTCTCTGATGTTGCGCGACGTGCTCTGGCGTAGTCGCGGGGCACATGAGAGCCATGTTGTGAAACGGCGTGATGAGAACCCCGCGATTGATGCCGTAAAGGTGCAAATAGTCCTCTAAGAGCGGATCACTGCTGGCGGCGGACTCCCCGCCATTGCGAGGGGCGGGGTTAATGAACCGGTACTCCGCCCGAGTCCCGAACTGACTGACTGACCACGGCAGCGCGTGACGATCGATCGCTTCACGAACACCTTGAGCGAACGTCGTCGCCAAGACTTCCATTGGGCCGAAACTCTCGTCAGTCAAAACTTCGCCCAGGACCGCGCGCATCGCGGCAAAGCTCATGGCATTGCCCGCTAG
>JABEUQ010000075.1 GCA_013044265.1 Acidimicrobiaceae bacterium | reverse complement strand
CTTTGGATCAGGAGGTTCCAGGTTCGAGCCCTGGTCCGCCAGCCATATATTCCGGAACAGCCGAGCTGTGGGCGAATGACTCGAAGCTCTTCGACGTGGAAATGGTGCTGACGGGCTACGTGAAGGTGGTACACATCAAGGCGATGAGCTACGAAGCTGACTAGGACAATACGGTCTCATGAGACGGTGTTCTGCTCGGGGGAATATCGGAGACTGAGCAGAACAGGCTTTTCGGTCAACGTCTGGAACTTCACCTTCCGACTGGGAAAGTTGGAAACGTCGTCCTTGCGAGCAACAAGGGCACGCTCAGCGGCATTCGTTGGACACCTTTCCCAGTCGACTACAACGGGATAGATGTGAATGACTAATCGGAGATCACCGCCTGATCCAGGGTGGCAGATACGATCCGCGTGTTATCAGAGGCGAGGGTTATCAATTGAACCACGACGACAAAGATCATGAAGGATAACCGAGTTCAGTGAGCATTCTCACAAGCCGTTCTCGTATCCTGTTCTCAGTAACTTCGGGCTCCCCACGAGTTCTGAGAGCCGGCAGTGGAGCATCTGCAGTGCAAATTGGCCATGCCCGTGTCTCGAGCCAAGATCGGCGTCTTGACGTTCAGCACGAGGCACTGACACGCTCAGGGTGCGAGAGAACATTCGACGACACCATGAGCGGGAGAATCTCCCAACGTCCTGGGCTGCAGAGAGCGCTCGTCGTCGGGAAGCTCGACCGGCTTGGCCGGAACGTCAAACGGCTCGTGGACCTGGTCAGTCACTTCGAAACTGGAGGCATCCACTTCGTGAGTCGCACCGACTCGATCGATACAAGCACTCCTGCAGGACGCATCTTTTTCCACGCCATGGTGAGCCTCGCCGAGATGGAACGAGAGCTGACGGTGCAGCGAACACGGGTAGGGCTGGAATCAGCACGGCTCCGTGGACGAGTCGGCGGTCGTCGCCAACTGATGAACGACAGAAAGGTGGACGCTGCGAAGCAGCTCCTGGCGAGCGGAGTGGCCTCACGGGTGGTGGCTGCGAACCTCGGGGTGTCGGTCGCCACGCTCTACCGATGGCTTCCTGCCAGTGAACGTCTGTAGTAAAATGTCTCTCGTGGAGGTCAACGTGCTCTTCGCTGGCATTCCCGTCACGAACTTCGACGTGAGCCGCTTTTGGTATGAAGTCTTACTTGGGCGACCCGGCGATATCCCGGTCCACAGGACCGAGGTCATGTGGCGGATAGGTGAAGCCGCCTAGATGTACGTCGTCGCCGATCCAGAGCAGGCGGGCAGGTCCTTGGTAGCGATGGCGGTGAGCGACCTTGACCGGACCATCACTGAGATTGAAGGGCGGGGAATCACCGTCGAGAAGATCGAGAAAGTCGGCGACGCAGGCCGCAAGGCGACGGTCCTCGATCCAGATGGCAATTCTGTAGCGATCATCGAAGTCCCGCAACAAGGGGAGGATTGATCCGCCGCTGTCACTGTAGGGTCTAGACTTTCGCCTGCGACGCATCTGGCGCCGGAATATCGAACTCGGCGCTCCTTCGAGATTCTCCAAACTGGACAGTCACTTTGGGGTATACCCATATGTGACAACACTATTCAGGACTTTCAGTGAGTACGTTTAGGAGCTTGCGCACCCTACCGGCGATAATGGAGAGTTCGCACGAAACCGCAACGGATCTCACCGCTCTGCAGGCCCTACTTGATCGGAGCTACGGCAACGCAGGTCCATACCTGAAGTCGATCATCACTCCAGAACGTAGGCTCAGCGCCGCCGCATTATGCGAACGCCTAGATGGCATGTGCCTCCTCACTCTCGCCACTGTGACCGCAGATGGAAGACCTATTGCCGCTCCAGTAGACGGAATCTTTTACCGTGGCGCATTTTACTTTGGAACGTCGCCGGACTCGGTGCGGTGGCGACACATTCAACAACGCCCACAAGTCAGCGCTACGCATGTACCGTCTGAGGAATTGTCCGTAACTATGCATGGGTCCGCAGCTCAGATCGACATTCGGGCAGGGAACGGAATTAGGGGTTACCTGTTAGATATCTACGTGCCTCGTTATGGGCCGGAATGGGAAACGTTCCTCGACTCAGGTCCTCGCTACGCACGCATTGACGCCGAACACATGTTCACGTTTTATATGCCGGGCGTCGGAACATAGGTCGGGGTGCCCTGTATTTCGCAGAACATGCACGAGGACGTTGGGTATACCCAAGATTGATGAACTGAGCAGGGTCTGAGGTCATTGGCCATATTGGGCGGGGCGGCGACGTACCCACCAGAAGGAGAATCCGGTCACAATCACGGCGAGGCCGAAGAAGATCGCTGTCTCATACCACTGGAACGCCCAATAGCGGCTCGCAGGCTGGTAGATCACTACCTGGTGAAACTTTGCGGCGACGTTGGTAAAGCACTCTGCAAATGCAGTGTGTGCATTTTGGTTCGGTGTTGGCACGCCTTGTACAGCCCCGTTAGCTGGAACAGAGAGAACCGAATGGCAGGCACTTTGGAGAAATTGAACTGTCGGGGCGTGGCCGGAATTGTTGACGACTTCGTTCGAGTAAATCCAAGCGTTCGGGATGTTGACCGGCTGGAAAAACAAGAGACCCGTCGATGAAGTCTGCTCGATACTCGTGCCAAAGACGATATGCAGCGGCATGGCAGTCTTGACGGGCGCCAAGAGATGAGGCCGCACCCAATAGGTGACGGCTAGGCGAGCGCCGACGAAGGCGACCAGCGTCGCAAACATTGCCGGTACCGTCCGGCGGATGAGCAGTCCAGCGGCGACCCCGAAGTCGAAAGCGAACACCGCATAGCCGATGGCGACGATGCCGCGCTCATCGAAGGAAGCGAACTGGACTTTGGTCACCTTGTCGATCGGGCTGAACCACCAGGACACCATGAGAGTGACCAGCCCGGCGACGGCCATGCTGGTTAGGCCGATGATGCCGAGCTTGACGGCCAACCAGCGCCGGCGGGTGACACTCTGGGTCCATACGAGTCGGAACGTGCCCGCTTCGAACTCTCTAGCGATGAGTGGTGCGCCCCAAAAGATGCCGACGAGGGCGGGGAGGACGAGAAGAAGCTCACCAAACGCTGATTGCAGGAAGCTGTCGCTTTGCGTGAGGGCTTTGCTGGCATAGCTGCAGTCTCCGTGTGACTTGCAGTTTGCCACGGTTGTGTCATAAAAATGGACTAGGTTAGGGCCGGTGATCGCCACAACGATTGCGACCAGCACAAGCACGCCGACGGCGATTGCCACTTGGATGCGGAACTGAAGTGACGTGAACCGGATCATCGTAGAACGCCCAGACCCGGTCGGCGATGCGTCTCGGCTTCCCGTGCCTGCCTCATGTAGCCGAGAACCAGATCGTCAAGGGTGACCGGCTTGACGATCCAGGCCGGATCGAGGATCGGGTCGTCGGTGCGCACCATGAATACGCTCTGCTTGTCCGTGTGACTCTCCTCGATGACTGCTTGGTTCACCGGGAGGGAACTTCGGTCTCGTCGGGGTCCGGAAAGGTAGTAATGGGATGCCAGCAAGTCGCTGACATCTCCGGAAAGCTGCACATGGGAGGCGACGAGCACGATGAGGTAGTCACAGACCCGTTCGAGGTCAGCTATCAGATGCGAGGAGAGTACGACCCTCACCCCGTGCTCGGCGACGACCTCCATGAGCGTTTGAAGGAACTCGCGTCGGGCAAGGGGGTCCAAACTAGCTACCGGCTCGTCGAGGATGAGAATCTCCGGTTTCTTCGCAAGAGCAAGGACAAGGGCGAGCTGGGCTCGCTGACCACCGGAGAGCGAGCCGGCCTTCTGGCGTGGGTCAAGGCCGAGCTGTCTAATACGGCGTTCCGCAAGCTCGCTATCCCAGTGTGGGTTGAGCCAGGCGCCCATACGGAGATGCTTGGCAACCGACATCCCCTCGTACGTGGGTGTGTCTTGGGCGACGAAGCCGATCCGTCCGAGCTGGGACGGGCCATCAGAAGGACGACCACCGAGCACAGTGATCGTGCCCGACGTTGGCGTGAGCAAACCGACGGCCAGATTCAGCAAGGTGGACTTGCCCGCACCATTCGGCCCAACGAGCCCGACGACCTTTCCTTCAGGGATGGCCAGCGTGCAGTCGTGCAGCGCCCATTTTCGGCCGTACTGTTTGCACAGCCCATCCGTTTCAAGAACGGCGGTCATGCCACACCTTCTGCGAAGTAGTTTCGGAACGCAGTGCGGTAGATCGCCTCGATTTCATCAGGTCCCAAGCCCGCCGAACGCGCCGAGCGCAGCCAGCTGGTCATGGAAGAGAGCAACCGTGCTTGCGTAGCGGGGTCAGTATGGGAGAGGGAGGCGATAACGAACGTCCCCTGACCTGGTCGAGGGCGCACGAGACCCTCACGTTCAAGGTCACGGTAAGCCTTCAGGACCGTGTTCGGGTTGATCGCCAGCTTGGCAACTACCTGTTGCGCCGTAGGCAGCTGGTCGCCTGGCTCCAAGAGGACAAGACGCAGGGCCTGATGGACCTGCTGGACAAGCTGGAGATAAGTAGCTACACCGCACGCTGTGTCGAGCTGAAATTCGATCATAACCCTCCTTGCACTAACTCCTTAGTGGAAGCGTATCATAGTTCTAAGTCGGCGTACGACGCCCTGATGTGGTGGCAGCGCAACCTGGGAGCTAGGCGAT
>JABEUQ010000074.1 GCA_013044265.1 Acidimicrobiaceae bacterium | reverse complement strand
TGCGCTGCACGTACCGGGTGCGGAGCACGAGAGTGCGTACAGGTTGGCGTCCCTACCCAGCTCTATCCTCGTCGCACCTCGTAGTTGGGCGGCCCTACCTCACTTCACGTTGGTTTGGTTCGATCCCATAAGGCGCGCAATCGAATTACCACCAACGACGGCAAATACTGCGATGCCGAAGACAACGACAAGCCGTGAGCAACGCAGGTTTCCCATCCGTGAAGCCTTTCGAACCATCGAAGGCGGCGCCGTCGTGCATGACCCGAACTTGCCCACAACGTAGCCGCCCTACGTCCTCATCACGATTTCCTCCATGATCCAGCCAATGACCTCGGCGCGTGGAGATCGAGACGACTTACTCGGCACCTACTCCCGAGAGGTCCACTTGCAGGTTCATATCGGAGGGCTGAAGCTCGCATCCCGACTGGCGGATTCGAAAGTAGCGCTCACTCAACTTCGCGCGCTGAACTGAACGACACTTCGAAATCTGCTTCACTGTTGATAGCTCCATTCTGCGCACTGACGACAGACAGTGTCGTAGTCGAGGAAGATGGAAACCCTCAACAATGCTGGCTCGCACGTCGATCGCTCCGATTGACGCTGTCGTCATTCAGTTGTAGGTTCGCCTAGTCGGACGAATAATCCGGTGGGGAAGACGAGTTGTTGCTTCGCAGGTTTTCTGGTCGCCGTATGACCTCCGAGGTAGGAATGGCGAAACCGGCGCTTCCCGCTATTTGAGGGAGACATCATGCATCGAGTTCTACCTGTCACGACACGCCTGCGGCGGCTCGTGGCGGTCTTGACCATCGTCGGCACCACAGGTGTGGTGGGTGTCGGACCGCTCACTTGGGCGGCCACTCCCGCCTCGGCGACCGCAACGTGTACCGCGACAGGTTTCTACCGCGCCACGATCAATCTCACCGCGGCGGTGATTGACCCGACCTCGACGGTCACTGGCACCGTCGACGCGGCCGGGTGCAACATCGGCGTCTACTTCAGCCCCGGCACGACCGGCGCAGTTGACAACGCCCTCGTGGAAAACTCCAACTACTTCGGAATCGTCAACAACGGGGCGAGTGTCAGCGTGACAAACTCCACGGTGACAAACATCGGCGAGACACCACTAAACGGAGACCAGCACGGCGTAGGCATCTACTTCGCCTTCGAAGGTAACTCCACCGGGACCATCTCGTCCAACGTTGTGAGCAATTACCAAAAGGGTGGCATCGTGGTAAACGGTGTCGGCTCGGCGGCCATCATTTCGGGCAACCAGGTCATCGGTCAGGGCGCAGTGAACTACATCGCCCAGAACGGCATTCAAGTGGGCTTCGGAGCCACCGCGTCGATCACCGGCAACACGGTCACAGGCAACGCTTACAGCGGTACCAATAACGCTTCAAGTTGTGGAATTCTTGTATTCGGTGGTTGGGGCTACCCGTACGTGACCGATGTCTCGGTGGTGCACAATACGCTGACCAACAACGACGTCGGCATTGGCTTCTACAACGCGGACGCATCGGGCAACATTCCGACGACGCCCACCCACAACAAGGCGGTGAACAACGTCATCACTGACAGTTTGACGACGAACGTTTCGGGCAACGGGTACCCGTATGGTTACCAAGCCGGTATCGAGGATATGGGCAACCGTGACTTCATGGTTAACAACACGATAAGCGGGGCTGGCTACGACCCGGCCAATGCGCCCTCTGGCACGTTCTTCGGGACCATCGACACGAGCATTGGGTCCGCGAACCCGCTCGTCGTCGCCAACAAGTAACTCCACTGCGCAGTGACTCACTGGTGTGGACCCCGATAATGGTGTCCACACCAGTGAGTCACCACCACGTCAGCTCGGGTGGCTTTGGAATAGCACGATGTTTGCGGCGCAGAGAGCGACGACCGGAGGCGACATCGTAACATCGCTCGGACGGCGATACCAAGGTCAGTTGGCGCTTGGAAGAAACCTTCGATCACTCCCGTGTGATTGCGGAAAGACGATTGACTTCGAACGGCCGTTTCCTCCTGGCAATTGGCTGGTGTGTTCTCCTTGTTCTCTGTAAAGAGATTTTCAACTCACTATTTCCTAGACCACCGCGTACACCAATGAACGCCGGCCGCGATCATGCGCGGCCGGCGGCTCAGAATATGGATCTCCAAATCTTCGTTTCTTGACCAGCAGTACCCACCACTGTCCAGCGCTCTCATACTTCTTTACGCGACCCGTCGTGTCTCAACCGATGAGGAGTGGGAGCAAATCGAAGGAGGAACCATGAGGGCAGTGCACGAGCGTGATGACTGGCGATACGGATGACGGCGACATCAGGACGATCATCTCTGGACTGACAGTGAACCGGACTGGATCGATGACGACGTTCCAGCTGTCCCAGATGGTGTTCACGGCGACGTCGCACGCGAAATCCCTTCCGGCAGAACCGGCGCTTCTGCTCAAGGTCGAGGACGCAGCTCGACTGCTCGGTGTGGGACGTACCACCCTGTTCGAGCTCATCGGTGAGGGTCGAATCCAGACCGTGCGACTCGGTCGCCGTCGACTCGTCGTGCGGGCGGGTCTCGAGCGCTTCGTGGAGGAGATCAGCGCTTAGCGGTCCCAGAGCACCGACGTCATCGCTTTAGCAGCTTGTTCACGGTCGGGGTCGAGGATGTGCCCGTAGACGTCGGCCGTCATGCGGATCGACGAGTGCCCGAGGACCTGGCTGACGACCTGGAGCTTGACGCCCGAGGCGAGCATCAGCGACGCGGCCGAGTGACGCAGCTCGTGCGGGTGCCAGTGCGACAGCCCGGCGTTCTCACACACCTTTTGGAAGTCACGGTAGAGATTGCGCGGATCGATCGGCGTGCCGACCGAGGAGGTGAAGACGAAGCCCGTCTCCATCCACGCCGCACCCAGATCGACTCGTTCCTTCCCCTGCTGATCGCGATGACGCTCGAGCAGCGCGGTCACTGGTTCAGGCAGGTTGACGGCGCGCCGGCTCTTCGACGTCTTGGTGTCAGCGGTGACGACGTGGCCACCCTCGCGCTTGAGCGATCGCCGGATGCGGACGACTCCCCGCTTGAGATCGACGTCTTTCCACTTGAGCCCCAGCGCCTCACCACGTCGCATGCCGGTAGCGAGCATCAAGGTGTAGAGCGCCTCGTTGCGATGACCGTGAAGCGATGCGAGCAGCGCCCTCGCCTGCTCTGGCGACAGTGTCCGCCCCTCTGGCCGGATCAACTTCGGCGTGCGCGAGAGACGAGCCACGTTGCACACGGTGACGTCCCAACGGATCCCTTGGTCGAGACACTGGGACAGCACCGCACGGATCCGATGCACGGTCGAAGGCAACAAGCCGCTCGCCATCTTCGCCGCGAGCAGCCGGTCGACCTCGGCGACCGTGAGCTCGTCCACCTTCTTTCGTCCGAGCGTCGGCAGGATGTGGTACTTCACGATCGAGCGGTAGTTTTCGATCGTCGAGCGCACGACCTCTCGTTCGAGCACGTCCACGAACCACCGCTCGAAGAGCACCTCCAGGGTCGGCGCCCTCACCGAGGTGAGGAGCCCGTTCGCGATCTCGCGATTGAGCGTCTTCAGTCGCCGAACCACCTCGGCGCGCGTCGTCGCACTCACCGAGCGACGGATCGGTCGGCCCGCGGCATCGTAGCCAAGCAGGGCCACACCCAGCCACCGACCGTCTGAGGACCGCTGATAAATCGAGCCCTCGTTGTTACCTCGTCTGCCCGCCATGTGCCTCCGATCAATTACTGACGGATTTACTGACACAACGGTCGCGGGCGGGAACGAACCACGCTAGGAAGACGAAAACCCTTGCAATTAATGGGCTTTCGTGGTGGGCCGTACAGGACTTGAACCTGTGACCCCTTGCGTGTCATGCAAGTGCGCTACCAGACTGCGCCAACGGCCCTAGGCGTGCAACCCTATC
>JABEUQ010000073.1 GCA_013044265.1 Acidimicrobiaceae bacterium | reverse complement strand
GTTTCGCGAGCTCCTGGACCACCTCGCCACCCTCACCCGCAACACCATGGCGGTGACCACCGAGACGAGAAGTTCGTTCGAGTTGCTCTCTACTCCCACCCCCACCCAGCGTCGGGTCTTCGAACTACTCGGCGCCGCAGTTCCTCGGCGGCTCACGTAGACAGCACGCGCTGAGCGAATAGCTCAATCGCCCTTGTGAGAACTGGCTCCCACGACCATGTCAAAGTAACTTCGGTCTAAACGCTGGCCCGCAGGAACATCCGTTCCTATGTGCCAGGGTTTAGGGACCCGGCACCGTCTGGGCCATGAGTACACCCCCGAAGACCACCCACATTCCCTCAACCGAACTGGCCGTGAGTCCACTGCGCCAAGTTCTCCCCGAGCACGGCACCGTCGCCCCATCGGTGATCGGCGAGTTGGAACGCCTGCTCGAAGTTGTGGCCGACTTGCACAAGGGGTCTTGGTCAATCCCAGCGTGGGACGCCGCGGGCTCGCATGGCGGCTTCGACTCGACTTCGCGCAAGGTTTCTCGCGGCAATTCGTGGCGTCGATCCCGTCTCGTGAGCGTCGCGCAGAATCGCAGCAGTTTGCTGACGGATCCGGCTCGAGACCGCCGCGTAGACGGTCTCCGGGTCGACTCGGAACGGGGAGTAACGGGCGTCCATCGCGTAGGCCGCAGCGATGACGCCGCCGGCGTTCGCCACGATGTCGGGGACAATCGTCACATTTCTTTCCTTCAGGATGCTGTCGGCTTCGGCGGTTATTGGCAGGTTGGCGCCTTCAACGACGAGTCGAGCTTTGACACCGCGCGCCGTCGTCACGTCGACGACATCCTGAATGGCGGCAGGGATCAAAATATCGGCTGCGACGGTGAGTTCAGCGTTTTGAGTTAGAACGGCCCCGCCAACGTACTCGGCGACGCATCGGTCACCAACGTGAGATTGCAACTCCAGCATCTTGCCCACGTCGATGCCTTCGGGTTGGTATAGCACGCCCTCGCTAGTGGATACGGCCACGATGGTGGCCCCTAGCTCTGAAAGTCGACGAGCCGTAGCCATCCCGACCGCGCCAAATCCCTGAATCGACACACTGGACTTTGCGAGGTTGATCCCCATGACGGCGGCGGCTTCGGCGGTTGCCTCCGCCACGCCTAGACCCGTAATTCCCAACTGGTCATAGGGCAGACCACCGAGTGACTGTGGCGTCCCTACCGCACCCCCGCGGTCACCGAGTTCGTCGAGGATGATTGCCGCGTCTGATTCCTGGAGACCCATGTCGAGTCCGAACACGTATTCTTCGGGGACTTCATTGTGGAGTCGCCGGACGAACGAACGCAGGACGGCCTCTTTGTCGGGCCGGTTCGGATCCCATGCGATACCCGCCTTGGCTCCGCCCAAGAAGAGATCGACGACCGCCCACTTCCACGTCATGACGCGAGCGAGTCGGGCTACGTCTGAGAAGGTGACGTTCGCCGCCATTCGCGTTCCACCCTTGCCAGTTCCCCGCGACGTGTTGTCAATGACCAGGACGCCTCGCATCCCCGTGCGAGCATCCGATACGAACACCACCTTCTCGGGGCCGTAGTGATCTATTACGTCGAGTGGGTCGGTGTCGGTCATGGTCGCCAATTATGGCAGCCGAGTTGTAAGGGACGTCGTGCCTGACAACGTCCATTCACCGCGCTGAGAGTAAATTTCTCTCATGCTTAATCCGATGCACCTGAAGACGTTCTTGGCGGTTCTTCGAACTGGCTCGTTTGCGGATGCGGGCCGGGAGCTCGACTATTCCGCGTCCGCCGTGTCCCAGCAGATGTCGTTGCTCGAACGCTCGACCGGATTGTGTCTTTTTGAGCGCGAAGCGCATTCGGTTCGGGCGACGACGACGGCGAAGTCACTGAGTGACGGCGCAATCGAAGTGCTTACATCCTTACTCAGGTTTGAGGATCAGGCGGCGTCGCTGGCGTCAGGTGACAGTGGACGCGTCAAGATGGCGAGTTTTCCGTCGGCGGGCGCGAGCCTCGTCCCGCGAGCGTTGGCCACCTTGCTTCGCGAGAGTCCCGGAATCGACGTCGTGCTGAACGAGGGCGAGCCCGATCTCCTCTTCCCACTTTTGCTGGAAGGTGACCTCGATCTAATGCTCGCTTACGAATACAGCGTGGTCCCCCGCGAGTGGCCAACGGGATTGACTCGTGAACTAGTGCTGCGAGAGAACTTGTTGTTAGTCGCGCCAGCGGATTTAGCTCCTCGGAGTGGTGGTGTGGAACGAGGCGTACGCGCGTTCGCCGATGAGAATTGGGTCTCGAGTGACGCGGGCACGGGTGGTGCCCTTTGTCTCGAACGGCTCTGTGCTTCCGAAGGTTTCTCACCACGGATCGCGTTCCGTAGTAATAACTACGAGACGGTGGTCGGCATCGTGGCCTCTGGACTCGGCGTGGCGTTGGTGCCGACGTTGGCGTTTCGTCCAGTTGATGGTGTTTTCACGACGCCGCTTGACCCCAATCTGGTGGTGAGGAGTGCGTACGCGGTGCACCGGATCGCCAATTCAAGCCAACTGCTCGAGACGGTGATCAGGGCGTTGAAGCGCGCTGCCTTGGTTGAAAACGCCGCCTGATACAGGACTTTCACTCCACGAGCAGTGCCGCACGCCGCGTCTATCGGAGGATTCGCTGACGGTCTTCGGCCGGAATAAAGAATAAAGGGGTGAACCGGATTGACGTCGTCGCTCGCGGTCTGGGATGTCGTACGGCATCGCCCGCAGTGAGGCACGCCGCCACCGACCGCCAGCGCCAATGAAACTTGTTCTCAGCCAGCACAATCAGTGTTGTTGAGAGGCACCCACGACGTTGGCCAACTGCCATAGTTGCAATTCATGAGGATCACCAAGTGACTCGGGAGGGCTGATCGATGTGCTTCCGGGTTGTCGGCAATCAGCGGGCTAGTGGTGCGAATCTGAAAGAGATGGCCAGTTCGAAGTGCTCGTGGTTTCGTCACGCCAGTCGTAACGTTATTGAACCGAGGATCTCGAGTGCGGTGCGGCCGATGGTGGACAAGTAGTTAACTGATGGTGTAGTTGATGACTGAAGTACTCGTCGTGATGATCAGGTGCACTGGCGCACGACGAAGAGGGAAGCTTATTCGGGGGAGGGGGATCACTGTTCGTGGCGCAGCTACCAGTCGCGCACGAGTTTTCGCGATAACGCAATTTGTATGGCCAGATTTTCGATATGTCCAAATTTGAACGAAGGGGACAGTAGATGTTTAGGAATTCCAAGTCAATGAGATTCGCGACTTCGGGACTGTTAGTCACCGGCCTCGTGGCGCTCTCCATTAGCTTCCAGGCCGGCGGTGTTGCTTCTGCGGCGTCGAAGTCGAACTTTGTCATTGGCGTACCACTGCCGATGACGGGTGCTGAGGCGTCGGCCGGGACGGAGATCTTCAACGCCATGAAGTTGGCCGCCAGCAAGATCAACTCTCAAGGGGGCGTGGCGGGCCACAAGATCGTCCTGAACGAGCAGGATTCCGCGTGTGACGCAACTACTGCGGTGAACGCGGCAAATCTGCTGGTATCCGCGCACGTCAACGCGATAGCGGGCGAGTACTGCTCAAGCGCGGCCTTGCCAGAACAGCCGATCTTCAGTCGGGCTGGAATACCGGTGGTCTTCGCCGCAGCGAACTCACCGGCGCTGCTTACTGGGCACTTCAAGAACACGTTCTTGACCCTCGCTTCGGGCAGTGGCGACGCCGCTGAGGCCGCAGCGTTCTTCAAGCAGGACCTCAAGGAGACGAAGATCGCCATTATCGACGACCAGTCAGCGTACGGCACCGCAATCGCCGACGCAATGAGTGCCGATCTCCGTTCGAACGGGTTGACCCTCGCGGGCGGTGCAATACAGGCTGTTCCTGCCACGCAAACTGACTTCTCCTCGGTCATCGCTGCGGTTAAGAGTTCGGGCGCTACCGGGATCTTCTGGACTGGGTACTACGCGCAGGCCGCGTTGCTCGTGAAGCAGCTCGCGGCGGCTGGCGTAAAGGCGACGTTCGTCGGTTCGGAGGCCGCGATCGACGCGACCTTCATTACCGGAGCCGGCAGTGCTGGAATTGGTACGTACGCTACAGAGTTCGTATCTCCGTCGGGTAAGGCGATCAATTTGTTCAACGCCCATTACCGTAAGGCGTTCAAGAGTGCGCCAGGTCCATACTCGTCCTACGGTTACGACGCGATTCAGATACTGGCCCGGGCAGGGAACGCTGCAAAGTCGATCCAGCCGTCCAAGATCATCGCCGCCTTGCGCAAGACCAATTTCGTCGGCGTGACTGGTAGGATTAAGTTCAGTCCGGTGGGTGCGCGTTTGGGGATGCCCGAAGAGGTACTCGTCGTGAAGAATGGTCAATACGTCAAGAATTCGGTTCAGCCTAAGTTGTAGTGAATTGCGAACGGGACGTACTTCCGGCGGACAGGTGTCCGTCGGAAGTACGTCCCGTTCTGCAAAGGCCTATATTCAATTGGCCGTGAAGGGCCATATTCGGGAGGGCAGTTGTGACGCTTTTGATGAGCGAGATATTGAACGGGCTATTTCTGGGTGCGTTCTTTGGTCTGGTTGCGGTTGGATACAGCTTGGTCTATGGAATCCTACGACTCATCAATTTTGCGCACGGTGATTTCTTCATGGTCGCGGCGTTCGTTGCCTACACGATCCTGGGCTCTTCGATTGTCGGTCATGGTCACATGGTGTGGTTTACGGTCGCTTGGGTTGGTCTGCTCGTCATGGTTGCAACGGGACTGCTAGCGGTCCTGGCAAACCGGCTCGTCTACCACCCGATGCGTCGCGCGGCACTGTTGAGTTTGATGATTGCTGCACTCGGACTCTCGCAAGTTCTCGAGAACGGCGTGCTCAATATTCCGGGTTGGGGATCGGCATATCTCACATTCCCGGTGACGTCCCCGCCGAACGGATTTACGGTGTTGCAAACGAACTTCTCGTGGTTCCAATTGATCATCGTCTTGATCGCCGGATTCCTCTCACTCGGGGTGTACTTACTGGTTGGCCGGACTCTGATCGGCAAGGCTATGCGTGCAGTTTCCGAGGATCGTATCGCCGCAGTCCTCATGGGCATCAACGTGGACCTGGTCATTGCGGTGGTGTTTTTCATCGGTGGTGCGCTCGCCGGAGCGGCGGCGGTCATGACCGGTGTGTACTACGGTCAAATCAACTACCTCATGGGCTGGACCGTTGGATTGGAAGCGTTCACGGCTGCGGTGCTCGGCGGGATCGGCAACATCGGTGGCGCCGTGTTGGGCGGTGTGGTGCTCGGCATCGCGCAATCGGTTGGAACGGGATGGTTTGGCGCCGAGTGGGCCATCGTCGTCACGTTCGTGGCACTCGTGCTGCTGCTCTGGCTTCGACCTACGGGAATACTCGGTGAGCGAGTTGCCCGGAGGATGTGAACAGCCGTGTCGCTTGATCTTGTGGATTCGCAGAGGAGACGTAGCGCTTTGGCCGCCAAACTGCCGAAGGGCGGTGTAATACTGGCGTTCATCGCTGTGGCAGCCCTGGTGCCGCAGTTTACGAATAATCAGTACTACCTCAGCGTCGGATACCAGACCGAGATGCTGATTTGTCTGGCACTCGGTCTCAATATCGTTGTGGGGTACGCCGGACTACTGGATCTCGGTTTCGCCGCGTTCTTTGCGATTGGCGCGTACACCACCGCGGTACTTTCCGTGAACCATCACTGGTCCATCATTGCCACGATCGTTCCCGGAGTTCTCATCGCTGTTGTGTGCGCAGTGATCATCGGGCTCCCCACGCTACGACTTCGTAGCGACTACCTCGCCGTGGTTACGCTGGGATTCGGTGAGATTATCCAAACGATTGCCAACAATATGTCCATGACCGGTGGGCCGACGGGCATATATGGCATTCCGACCCTGACCATCAGTCACATCGTGATTCAAACGCCCGTCGCGTTCTACTACGTGCTCCTCGTGCTCCTGCTCCTCTTCGTGCTCATTTCGCTTCGGGTCCGACATTCCCGCATAGGTCGAGCGTGGCTGTGCATTCGTGAGGATGAGGACGCTGCACAGGCGATGGGCATAAAGATTCATCGCTACAAGTTGTACGCCTATATGGGTGGCGCGGTGATGGGTTCGCTTACGGGATCGTTGTACGCCCCGGCGCTCTCCGCGATTTCGCCGCCGAGCTTCGGATTCAGCGAGTCCCTACTGATCCTGATGGCGCTAGCGATTGGCGGCATGGGCAGTGTGTCGGGAGCGATCCTCGGTGGCATGATCGTCGTGATCCTCCCCGAGGCGTTTCGCCAATTTGCCCAGACCCGCTTGCTAGTTTTCGGCTTAGTGCTCATCATCGTCATGATGACGCGCCCTCGGGGGCTCCTACCGGAGAACGCCTTTCGCGGATTTCGGTGGCCGTTTCGCCGCCGCGTAGCCCCCCTCGACGGTGCCGTCATTCCGATGGTAGCGACCGCGTCCTCCCCGTCAGCTTCGTCGGAAGAGGACGACCGATGACGGCCCTGTTATCCACCGTGGACCTGTCGCTGCAGTTTGGCGGAGTGAACGCACTCAGTGGGGTTTCACTATCTATTGAGTCAAATTCACTGCACTCGATTATCGGACCGAACGGTGCGGGTAAGACTTCACTATTCAACTGTTTGACGGGATACTACCAACCAACCGGCGGTTCGGTCCTCTTCGCTGATCGCGACATCACGAAGATGGGCGCAGCCGACGTCGCGGCGCTGGGCATCCGGCGGACCTTTCAGAACATTCGCGTGTTTCCCAGGATGTCCGTTCTGGAGAACATCCTCGCCGGCGCGCACCTACTGGCTAAATCCAATCTCTATTCCATTCTCGTGGGCACTCCTGAGTTCCGGCGCAACGAGCGATCCCTTCACGAGCGGGCCATGGCGAGTCTCGAATTCGTCGGGTTGGCCCCACAGGCTGCCAAACTCGCCGGCGACCTGCCGTACGGCATGAGAAAGCGTATGGAATTAGCACGCGTGCTAATCGCGGACCCGAAGCTGGTGTTGCTCGACGAGCCAGCGGCCGGCGTCAGTTCGGTGGAGCGCGAGGAACTCTCGCGGGTGATCAGTCGCATTCACACCAATGGAATCTGCGTCGTGCTGATCGAGCACGACGTGGAGCTCGTGATGGAGATTGCGACCGACGTCACCGTGCTGGACAACGGCCGCGTCATCGCGACCGGACTTCCCCATGACGTGCGCACCAATCCCGACGTCATTCGCGCGTACATGGGCAGGAGCCGCAAGTGAGAGCAATCGAGCTAGTGAATCTGAGCGTGTACTACGGCCCGGTGCGCGGCGTCGAAGACGTTTCGCTGTACGTTGACGACGGTGAGATCGTGGCGCTCCTCGGGGCAAACGGCGCGGGCAAGAGCACCCTGCTAAAGGCGATCTCGGGAATAGTCGGAACCAAGCGGGGTTCGATCAAGTACTTCGGTGAGAACTTTGCGAAGACCTCCGCCCATCAGCGGGTGATTCGCGGACTGGTACACGTCCCCGAGGGTAGGCGGATCTTCACCGCCCTGACGGTTAGAGAGAATCTGGAGCTCGGCATTTATAGCGCGAAACTCAAACATGGTCAGCGGACGGAGCGGTTCGATGAGGTGCTGGAGATGTTTCCTATCTTGAAAGAGCACGCCACGCGACTGGCAGGCATGCTGTCGGGCGGTGAGCAGCAAGTCTTGGCCATCGCGCGCGGCATGATGTCCAAGCCTCGGGTGCTCATGATCGACGAGCCGTCACTCGGTC
Source organism: Acidimicrobiaceae bacterium (assembly GCA_013044265.1). Lineage (GTDB taxonomy): Bacteria > Actinomycetota > Acidimicrobiia > Acidimicrobiales > RAAP-2 > RAAP-2. The sequence goes on along the minus strand of JABEUQ010000073.1, from coordinate 1,525 downwards.
TTGACCCTCAAAAGGTTGACATTGTCTACGACCTGCTCGAAGCGGTGGCGGCCACCGGTACGACGGTGTTGCTGGTTGAACAGAACGTGAACCTCGCACTGGAGATCGCGACCAGAGCCTACGTCCTCCAACAGGGCTCCGTCGCTCTATCTGGGGATTCGAGCACACTCGCCAGCGACCCTCGACTCTCTGCGGCGTATCTTGGCGCAGAAAGCGACTGACTAGTTCAACCTCGGTGGCTGGTGATCGGGGTGCGTCGGTGCGACGTTTCTACGTCAATCGGCGCGGAATATCTCTGAAGCGACCGACAAGTCCTCCCACGACATGCCGGTACTCTTGTAGACGCGAGGCCGTTCGTGATCAAGCACGGTCTTGCCCGTGATGACGTCGCGCATGGTTATGAGGGACGAAGGGTTGATGACGCCTTCAGCGACGGGGATGATGACGTCGCCAGCCTCGCGAAGGGCCGTAGCCACGTCCTCAACGACGACGTTGCTACGCCCCATGAGCGTTGAGTCCAACTCGCGGGTGTGTGGCTCGTACGCCCCAACGGCCACGGTCAGCGAATCGTCTCGCACCAACCTACCGTCGAACAGCGGCGTCTGGCTGCTCGTCGCGCAGACGATGAGATCGGCGTCGGCGACGTCACCGCTCGATCCGACGTTCACGTCAATCCCGTCGGCGCGGAGTTGCGTGGCGAATGATTCAACGTGCTCCCTATTGACATCGATAATCGTGATGCGCTCGATGTCTCGGATAACTCGCATCGCGGCGATGTGCCCCTTGGCCTGGGGGCCCGACCCGAAGACGACGAGATGTTGGACTTTCGTGGGGGCCAGAAAATCGGCGATGGCCGCCGAGGTCGCGGGTGTGCGCAGCGTCGTAAGGGCAGTCCCGTCAATTAGCGCGATGGGGCTGAGGGTTGCGGCGTCCATCAACAAATAGACGGCGTTGATGACTGCTTTACCCTTGGCCTGATTACCCGGCGCGACTGTTAGGACTTTGATCCCGACGAACTCGGCGGACTGGGTCGGCATTAGCAGCAACTGCCCGCTAGCGACGGGTTGGATGGTACGTGCGAAGTCGTCCGCTGGTTCCACAGCGCCTCGTAGGTCGCGCTGCACGGCGCGGATGGCGCGTTCGTAACTCACTCGGGCAAAAACTTCGTTGGCTGGTATCCATGCCAGTGTTGCGTCAGTCATCTCGATTTCATCCAATCTTGAACGGGTTACAATCCACAAAAATCAAACCCTACTCGGCACGGTATTACCGTGCCGAGCTGCTGCAGACCTCTGCCCAGTACGAGCTACACGTTTCTCACGAACGATGAAGTGAGGTGTTATTCCAAGTAGTCCGTTATCGGGTTCGCCCTGAACGCGCCGACCCTAATTCGAGGGATAGTCGACGCACCGTTGCGCAAAGTAACGCTCGGTGACGGCGATGCAGCGACTACGCACTGGCGGCGCGACCCCGGCGTTGGTTCTTGAGGCGGGAACTTCCGCAGTGCATCGTCGAGCGGTGGGCG
>JABEUQ010000072.1 GCA_013044265.1 Acidimicrobiaceae bacterium | reverse complement strand
TGTGATGCCGCGTCTCATCGGTGTGGTCTGCGGGAACACATTCTTTGACTCCTGGCGTCGTCGGGTCTGCGAGGGGCTCGAGGGCAACATCATCGAATTGGGTTTTGGCTCGGGGACGAACCTACCTTTCCTGCCGGCAGCTGTTCGTCACGTCGTCGCGGTGGAGCCGTCGCTGACTGCTCGTGCCGGTGCTCAGTCGAGGATGAGGGCATCTAACGTCGGCATCGAATTCGTCGACCTCGATGGACCCGAGTCACTGGGTGCCAATTCACTTGATGGTGCTCTCTGCGCGTTCACATTGTGCAGCGTGCTAGACCCCGACGCAATATTGCGTCAACTCCTACGCGTTTTAAAACCCGATGCAGCGTTTCACTTCCTAGAACACGGGCTCGCACCGGATTCTCACACGGCGCTCTGGCAACATCGACTCAACGGCCTCGAGCAACGTGTGGCGGGGGGTTGTCGCTTGACTCGTGATCCCCTCGAACTGGTTAGTGCTGCTGGATTTGAGATCGAGAGCAGTGTCCAGGAGTACGCCAAGGGCCCTAAGCCGTGGAGCTATTTCACCCTGGGCGTGGCTCGCAAGCCTTTGTCGTAGTTGTTGCGCCCCGCCCCGCCCCGTGCACAGAGCCGCGTTCGGGGCAGTTCGCGGCCTTCGCCTTAGTCGTCGCTAGAGTGCGAAGAACAACCGTGGGCGAGACCAGGTTGTTCGCGATAAGGACACAATTCCATGGCAACGAATTCTCCGCTGGAAGCGAAGTCACCGTCGCAATTGATCGACGCGAGGATTGAGGAACTCGCCGACTGGCGCGGCGCCGCGCTCGCACGTATTCGCAGGGTGGTGCGCGCAGCCAACGACGATGTCGTAGAAGACTGGAAGTGGCGTGGTGTTCCTGTGTGGTATTGCGACGGCATGATCTGCACTGGTGAGACGTATAAGAACGTGGTGAAGGTCACCTTCGCCAAAGGGGCGTCACTGCCAGATCCGACCAGACTCTTTAACTCCAGCCTTGAAGGCAACACTCGACGGGCCATCGATATTCACGAAGACGAGGAGATTGACGAGCGGGCATTGACGACACTCGTGCGTGAGGCCATCGCTCTTAATCAGGACAAGCTCAAGAGGTAAGAAGCGGGCGCCCGGAGCAGGTTGCGCGTTCGTGTTAGCGCGTCACGGACTCGAGGAGGGTGTGGCTCGGCACACCTCATTTCACTGTACTGCGCGCGTCGTATTTGTATCCGCCAGTTCTCCTTGTCCAATGGAACCTAGTGACCGCGTACTCAATGCGCGCGGGCCCTTCGTACCCGACTCGAGACATTTCGCAGTTGAGCGTGGTCGAATTCCACGTAGTGCCAGACGGTGCCCTCGCGCGCCCGAGTTGCGGTCCTTCGCTTGCTCCAGAGCGAGCGGGGTTGTCCCGGGCCTGTTCGACGGCACCGGCCGGGCTAGTCGAGGTCACGTCACCTCTCACACCGAGAACCCGTCTCGTCCAACCTGCTCGGCGCGCCCGCAAAATTGAACACGCGAACCTGGCGAAACATTGAGGGTCGGTTCTGATTCACCACTACTGGCGTAATTTTCAATGGGCGTCGTATGGCGCGTCAGGTGGTGCTTCGAGACTACGAATCACTTTTCTCTTATGTTTCTCTTATGACGTTTGGCCCTAGGGGCTCTCACGATTTCGGGTCGATACTTGGGACAGGGAGGGGGGCTGAACGAAGGGCAAGAAAATGGTTATGGTCCGAAGAGTCAACGTGCTCTCTATCGCAGTTGCAGTAGGTGTTTTGGGTGTGGGAGTCCCCGGCGCAGGTGCGCTGAGCGTGAATCACCCGCACGCGACCGCTGTCGTAAGTCACGCGCTCAAGATGAAGAAGCTCGCATTCACGTCGAGTTACTCCGGCAGCGTGAAGATGCTCTTTGGTGCAAGCAGCGTCGCGGGAACCATGAGCGGCACGGGTAAGGCCACGATCATCGGTCAAGGAACCGTGAGCGCCTCGGGTGCCACGACCTCATTCTCCACCTCGAGCGCGAGTGATCCCGTGAGTGGCACTGCAGTATTGAAGGGCCCAGGCGGCTCAATCACTGTAAAAACGCTGACCGTCTACGCGTCGACCACGTCGTCAGCCGCGCCCACGAGCACGTCGCCCGATCCCGTCGTCGTCTCGGGCACCGTCAAGGTCATCAAGGGTACTGGCAAGTTCGTCGGCGCCACCGGAACTCTCAGCGTGCACGCGTCGTTCACCGTGAGTTCGGTCACCGGAAGCGAAACGCAGAAGTTCGTCGCCACGCTCAAGGGTTCCTTGAGCGTCAAAGCCTAATTACCAAGACAGGAGAATCAAGATGAGAAAGTTAGTGACTCAAATCGCCGCGGGTGCAATGGTGATTGGTAGCGTCGCGATGTTTGGCGCCACCGGATCCGGCGCGTCAACTCCCAAGGCGGCAACCACCACCACGATGGCGCCACCCTTCGTGACGGGCAACAAGTGGTTGTCGGTCAACGTTGACAATGTGATGGGCAATGGCAGTCCGGGTGTCACGAGCGGCTGCTATCTGGCGAACAACTTCATTCAAGGTCAGACGGTGGTCTTTCGCATGTGGGGCACCGACAACTTGAACGGTAAGCCGCTGCTTGGCGACGTTTCGCCCACGACTCCGATCAAGGGTTCGAACGTGCAGAGCGTGGTCATCTTGGACCTGCCCGGTGTCTCGCCTAATCCGCAGATGACCTACAACACGCGTGACGGCTACTTCACGTACGGATGGTTCACGAATGCTTCGACCCCGACCGGAGTCGTTCCCTTCCGTGTCGTAGTGACTCTCAAGCCAGTGCCCGCGACCTATAAGACGGTCAAGGTAATGGTCAACGGCGTCATGAAGAACAAGCGGGTCATTAAGACTCCGGCGATTCCCTCCAAGGGCTACGCGTACTCCCAGAGTGGTGTTGCCACCGGCACGGGTTCGCTCGCGGCACCTTCGCAACTGACTATTAACGCGGCGGGCTAACAGGTTCCAAAGTTTCACCAGTAGTTCCTTCACAAGCCCGAACCCAGCGCCGAGCCGAGTTCGGGCTTGTGAAGCACACGTCGGAAAAGTCTTCTGTCGCGAAACACGCCCACGAGCGTAAAAGGAGTCCCCTAATGTTTCAAACAGTACGCGGTGGTCGCAGCCACCGGTTCTTGGCGGTCTTGGCCGCCAGTGTCCTTCCCCTGACCCTCCTAATCGGCCCGAGCGCCAGTGGGGCGGATACCGTTAACCCCATCACGCTCGTAGCGCCGGCCAACCTGCCTGGAGTGCCCGCGTTGCCGGGACCGGTCAGTTCGACCTTCAGCGTGGCCAGTTCCCTCGGCGCTTTGAGCGTGAGCCCGGCCGAGGGTGTGCAGGGCACGCCGATCACCATCTCGGGCTCGGGATTGGCGGCGAATGCCTCGGTCGCGATTGAGTGGTCTACCTCCAGCGCGACGTGGGTGGCGGACGTCGAGCCCGCGACCGTGAACTATTTGGGTCGGACGTCATCGAATTTCAACGTGACCTTGAGCACGCTCACTACTGACGCCAACGGCGCATTTAGCTATTCGATGAAGGCCCCCGCGGACTTTGGCGGCCTGCACACGATCTACGCGGTCGTCAATACCGTCGAAGTCGCGCAAGGCGGCTTCACCTTGTTACGTATCGTCAAGGTCACGCCCACCAGTGGTCCGATCGGCACGCCAATAACGATCACGTACACGGCCATGGGCGCGAGCCTCTACACCGGGGGCGCCTCGGTGCTCTACGACAACCACTACACCGGTGAACTCATGGCGAACTGGACCCGGGGTACCGCGAGTATCCAGATTCGAGCGTCGGGTCCCGTCGGCACTCACTACATCCAGATTGGTAACGCCATCAGCTACCTCTACTTGAACGTAGTGCAGTCACCCATTCCTTACACCAATGGTGCGACGGTGGTCTTTCACGTGACCAAAGATCGAGGAGCGACCCCCGCTAAAATTGACTGGCCCGCGAACGTGAGCGCCACCGTGAGCCAAGTCACAACTTTCGCGAATTCAAACGTCGATCCGAATTCCAAAGCGGTAGCGACCCTTTCGAGCAGTCAGGGTCCGGTGAACTCTCAGGTCAACCTGAACGTGACGAACTTACCCGTGTCGGGTCAGTTAACCCTCAATTGGGCCACCGTGGTGGGTAATCGAGTCAACTGCAATAGCACGTGTTGGGCCTTCAGCTCCGTCTCGCTGGGTAGCGCTAGCGCCACCAATGGCACCTTGAACGCCGCCCTCACCGTCCCCGATGGACTCGGTGGTTGGCACGTGGTTCAGGTCCTCAATGGTACGAGCATCGAAGCGCAGGCCTCGTTCTACATCAAGGAGAGCGTTGTGCCGGTCGCCACGGCTTCGGGCAAAGGATTCAGCGCGGGCCTCGCTTCGGCCAACGACACGTTGGCGGGTCTGCCCACCGGCCAAGCCGGCGTGGGAACGAATACGTTTCATCAGGGTCAGGAGTTCACCATCAGTATCAAGGGCGTGGGCTGGACGCAACTCGACAATACCTTGGGTGTGGATTACGACAACAGTTACATGGGATACGGCTGTGGCTTTAACTCCAACGGATATATGGTGATTCATCTGCGCGCCACCGGAGCTGTGGGCACCCACCTGATTGACCTGTATCCGATGCTGTACTCCCTGTCGCCATCCTTCGCCAGTACTCCCTACGGCATGGTGCCAGTGCTGTCGTACGCACGTGACTTTCCGGGCCTGGCGCTGGGATATCACGTTCCGGCGATTCGTTTTTCCATCAACGTGATCAAGTAATCCGGTCACTGCATCCAGGTCGATGTCCCGTCACCTTCGTGGTGGCGGGACATCGACCTTCTTTCATTTCCAGGACCGCTCACCCAGCAACGTGAGAGTCGCGGGAAGGATGAGTCCGCGTACCACGGTGGCGTCGATGAGGACTCCCGCAGTGAGACCCACGCCTAATTCCTGGAGAGCCGCGATGCGTCCCAAGACGAGTCCGCTGAGAGCGAAGATCATGATGAGCGCGGCGCCGCTCACGACACCGCCAGTCTGAGCGAGTCCCGTAACGATGGCGTCGTTGCTACTCACGCCCGATTCTCGCGCTTCGCGTATCCGTGTCACGATGAAGACCTCGTAGTCCATGGAAAGGCCAAAGAGCACGGCGAAGACGAAGACGGGTACCCACCCCTCGATCTGGCTGATTCGGTAGGTGCCGAGCAATGACGCCGCGACGCCAAAGCGGAAGATGGCGACGATGACGCCGTAGGCCGCGCTCACGCTGATGAGGTCAAAGAGTACGGCTAACGCCGCCAGAGCGAGGGAGCGAAACGCCCACCGCAGGATGAGGAGGGCCAGAATCAGTGCCAGTACCACGATCCAGAGGAATGCGCCGTAGGTCTGGTTGAGGTAATCGACCCCCTGAGCGGCGGCGCCGCCCACTACGACGTGAAAACCCGGGGGGAGGGCTGCGGCCGCCACGTCGTGTTGGCGGATCTGCGCCACGAGTTGTTGGGTCGCGAGTGCACCGAAGGGGTCGCGGGCGATGACAAAGATCTGGGTGTAACGACCCGACGCGTCGACGTAGGGTGGATTGATCCCAATGGCCACGTCCGATACGTCGGGCTCGCCCAGGATCACCGTGCCCAGGTGAGTTTGTAGGCGCTGGAGGGCGCCGCTGCGCCAACTCTCGCCGGGTGGGGCGGTGACCACCACCTGGATCGGGGTGATGACGCCGGTACCGACGTGGCGCTCCATGTAGAGAGTGGCTTGCGCCGAAGGTAGCGACGCCGGGACGGCGCGCAGCGAGCCCGGGGTCAATTCCAGCCACCACAGACTGCTCGCGCACAATGCGACCAGTACGAGAGAGACGAGCAAGACGCGCCGCGGGTATCGCAGGACCAGGCGCGTGGTCGCCGTCCACGAAGTGGCGAGCCGGTCACGTTCTCCCATGAGCCCCTTCACGGCGACGCTACGCAGCCCACGTTCGCCGAGGAGAGATAAGACAACGGGCTGCAGGGTCAGCGCGGCGGCGAATGACACTAGTGGTACCACAACGCCCGCCGCCCCGAGTGAGCGAAGAAAGGGAACGGGCATGAAGAACAAGGTGGCGAGTCCGACGCCGACCGCACCACCCGAGACCATCACGGTGCGTCCAGCCCGTTGCATGGTGCACACAATGGCGTCAGTCGTCGACGTGGTGAGTCGCATCTCGCCGCGGAAACGGTGCACGATCAAGAGGGAGTAGTCAATGGACAACCCGAGTCCGATGAGTTCGAGAACGGTGGGAACGTAGAGCACCATCGAGACCAGGTACGAGAGCAAGTAGACCACCGCGAGTGACGTGGCGATGGTGAGCGCAGCGAGCACGAAGGGAACCGCCACCGCCCAGCACAGACCGAGGACCGCAATCAATATCACCAGGGCCAGTAGCACGGCGACCAACTCACCACGACGCAAGTCAGCGCGCAGGACTGGCGTCACGTCGTATTGCAGGGCGGCGGGTCCCGTGAGCATCGCCTGCGCCAGACCCTGTGCAGCTAGTGCGTGTCGAAAGCGCGGCGTCCACGAAGCGGCGTGCACTAAATCCAAGTTGGTGTCCGCCTCGAGGTAGAGCACACCACCGATCAGCTTGGTTTGCAGGATCTGGCCCGACGGCACCACGTGCACCGCGGCGTTGACTCGGTGAACGACGCTGGCCGTGCTCTGGGTACCCAGGGGTACGACGACGGTGAAGGAACCTTCCACGTTCTCGTGGAAGTGCGTCGCGAGGATCGCGTTGGCCTGAGCCGACTCGGTCCCGGGAACGCTGAGCGATGTCGAGAGGCGTGAGTTCAACGCACCGCTGGCTACGAGGCCGAGGAGTGCGAGGGTGAGCCACGCGGCGATGACGAGTGCGCGGTGACGCAGGACCGCGCGCGTCCACCGGTTCAACATACGTGCAGTGTAGGACGGGGGTCGAGGAGAGTTGGGTGGAGTCGTGCTTCCACAGCTTTTGTGAACACATTGAGCAATATTTGTGTTGTTTTTGTGGTGAAAGGCCTGGTCTCGAGAGAAGATGAAATTTCTCTCATTTTGCGCTCATCTGTGGGCAAGAAACGCATTTCATACTGATATTCGTGAAACGTGAGCAGGCAGCATGAATCAGAGGTCGTCGATCAATACCTCGAGGGGAGAGTTCTAATGCGAGGACGCCTGCGTTGGGTGAGCGTCGCGGTGGTGGCGAGCGGGGTCGTCGGCGGAGCCGCCGCCATTATCAACACACCGGTACCCAGTTCGGGAGCGACGAATGTTCACCACGCCAGTGTCACGCCACCAGAGCGCGACGTGGTCACGCCCGAAATCAGCTCCCTCGCGGCGCAGGCTCAGCAATTGGGCTCTGAGATCGCTGCCGCGCAGAACGAACTCTCACACCTTCAACACGAGGTGGCCTACGAGGCCAGTCTCAGCCGAGTTCGAGATTCGACCACCACGACCACCGCTGCGCTATCTCACCCGACCAGCACCGTGCACGTCGACACGACGGTGCATCGCGAGGTCACCACGACAACTCTGGCTCCCACGACCACCACGTCGACCACGACGACGACCACGACGGCGCCGATCACCAGTACCACGGTGTGCGGTCACCACCACGGTGACCAGTCATCGGGTACCGCTACGACGGTGCCATCAACGAACTGCTACGGAGGTGGCGGCTATGACGACTGACAAGAACTCGCCACGGGTGGGCACGACACCTGACGACTACGACGCGCTCGTACCCGATGAGCTCCTCGCCGCGAGTCACCGCCGCGCCGCGAGCCGAGCTCGTGCGTCTCGGACGTTGGATCGCTCCAAGATGCGCCGCAGAGTCTTGCCGACCGTGGTCGTCACCTCGGTGGCGATGGTGGGCACCGGCCTCGCGAATTCGTACGTGGGCTCGACGATCCCAGCGACCACCACGACGACGACGTCGACCGTGCCGGCCTACGTGTCGCGTCAAGCCGCGCTCAATGCCCAGACATTGGCGAATCTGAGCGCCACTCTGGCCAACGACCGCCGCATCGTCTCGTCGCTGACCAGCACCGCGCGCAGTACGAGTGCGACCGCCGCGGCAGTGGCCGCATCAACACTTGCGGCAATCAATAATGCCGCCGCGGCGGCACAACAGGCGAGGGGCACCACGTCGGTGGGGTCGAGTTCCTCGACGTCCACGCAATCCTCGAGTAGCAGCGCTCCCGCGGCGAGCGTGACGCCCCCGGCGACGAGCAGCACTGGCTCCACGTCGGCGCCCGCGGCGCCAATCACCACCACC
>JABEUQ010000071.1 GCA_013044265.1 Acidimicrobiaceae bacterium | reverse complement strand
CTCAAAACACCTATTGACTTATGTCTCAATTTGAAACTGCGATCCACTTTCTAGGCTGACAACATGAACGACATTCTCCGGTCAGGTCACCAGTTCGTGACAATCGATCCAAAACCGTATCTCGCCGACCGCGGGTATGACGTTGCGCCGTTTCTTTGGAATCCAATGGGGAATCAACTTGAGGACCCGATCCAAACGGAGACACGGATTCAATCCTTTGTGGCTGCCGGACTCGATGAGTACAGGATCCGGGCATGGACTGTGATTCGGGGTTCGCATCTTCGATCGCAACCTGAATACGTTGGTTGGCTTCGATCTTTAGTCGTCTGACATCGAGTCATGCTGCCTGGGTCCTTAAATTTATATGGCGCCACCGCGGGTAATCGCCAATTACATTGCAGACACGTCGGGCCGCCAACGCCCGCGTAATATTCCATGCCAAAATCCAACCTCCACGTGACAAAACAGTGCATCCTATGAACGCAGACCAATCAGATCGCGGCGTAGAACTTAGGTCGAAAATGCCTGAAAGTGCCGAGTGGTGTTCAACTAACGCCCAACGGTAATGCGTTCAATTCGTTCAATCAGAACTTCGGAGAGTCCAGTGTTGTTGGCATCGGCCGCCTCGCGCGCGGTGTCGAGAAACCCTTTCACAATTGCCCCAGCGCGCACTCGGCCCATGCCCCACGAAACACCCTCGTCGACGAGGTTGCCGTACATCACTTCGTTCACGTCCTCTATGCCGTCAATGAACTGCCCAAGCTTGGTACTGAATTCCCGCGCCTTCCCAAATTCGTCGACTGGTTTCATCGACACTGTCGACGCAATGTCGTAGATAGGAGCAATTGAGATTCCCACGTCGTCTGGTTGGTGCAAAAACGCGATGTTCTTAGAATGGGCATCGGCGTTTCCGATCACAACATGAAGTACGGTGCGCCGCAACAATTCGTCGACGTCATTCGGATTGCCAAACTCATTCACGATTACGGATAGTTCCCGTAGCGACGGCCCCTTGTCAGACTCGTATTTCATATTCGAAGGAAAGCCGGTTGCTTGAAGACCGTCTTCTTGATGGACACGATCGCGACCGTTGCGGTCGTATCGCTGAATCGCCAACGTCGGCACTCCGTCAATGTCAATGAGCTCGGCGGCGGGTACGTCCATTCCACACATTCGAGAGAAGTTCAAACACGTCAGCTCATTGACAGCGGAGGGAAAATTGCCGTCAGGCTTCAAGATCCACGTCGACGGCGCATGTCCATACGGTTTTGACCACTGCCCATCATCGGTTCGTCCAACGAGAAGCTTGCGCTGGACTCCGGCAAGAGAAGGACGAAAGTCATCGTCAGGGTCCGCTCCGAGTGGCACAACATCAATGCGCGCGAGTTCATCACGCAGGTCGTCGGTGCTGAGAACACGGTAGCCACTGTCGCGGTCTTTCTCGAATGTCTCGTCTTCGGGCAATAGAGATACGGCCCCCGCACAGTCCCGGCCAAACTCTGCCAACAGCTCAAACGTGTTCGACTCCGAGACTCTGATCATCCTCGCCATCGCGGCACGTGACGGACCTTCAGGTAGAAGGTTGTCAAAAAAGTTTTTGATGCGACGAGGCCGCTTTTCGAATCGATCGCCGATCGGAAGCGATGTCGACAAGATGGCGCTGTTATCTCCCCACCTTCGTGCGGCGTCAGGCAACCACGCCAGAGCGAAGAATTCGCGATCGTTCGGCGAACTCAGAACGCCAATCGGTGTGCCGTAAAGCCAAACGACTAGACGCTCAACCACGAGGAGCCCGCCGACGAACAATCACCTCGCACCCCAGCAGGCGCAGCAGGCGCAGGGCGTGGGCCAGCGCGGACCCGAACCTCCCATTCTCCAACGATGAGAGGTAGGACTGGCCGATTCTTTCCATTGCAGCGGCCTCCACTTGAGTCTTTCCTGATTCGATTCGAAAATGCCTTAAGGCAGTGCCGAAGTCAGATGCTCGATTGACTCGAAATTCATCTGTTATTGCCATATAACAATACTAGTATGATTATCGCTAAATAGCAATATTTCTTGACTATCACCGAATAGCAATATGAACTGCTATCACGCCATCAATCCGGAGTGAAACGTGAGGACAAACGTCGCGGCTGTGGAAATCGTCCTGCGAGTAGAGGTTGAGCGGTTGGATATGGAGGGGACTCGCGACAACTACGAGATGGTTATTTTGCCGAATGACTAAACGAGGTTGCGAACTGCCTAGCATCGGTGATGCACATCTTGCTTAGCGTGGAACCAAAGGTGCAGACAAAATCATAAGCCGCCCCATTTCTGGAGGCTGCAAGTACCGTCGCGGTGGCTGTCGTTGCGACACCCGAATACGGCGTTGGTGCACCTTTGGGATCTGCAACGAGTACGGCGAAGGCGTTTGATCGGCCGTCACCATATAGGTATTGAACCTCCTCGCCGAGAGGTCGCGCAGCGCGGCCATGACACCCACCAAGCATTGAAGCGAGAGCAGTGGTGTAAGGACAAAAATTTGCACCATTGTCAAATACGCTCGCACTTACATGTAACTGGATCATGCCCTGGGGTCCGTACGAAAAACCCTTTGTAAATGCCATTGAGACCGTCGCCCCAGATCCGTTCCCATCAGCAATCACGCAGTTCCAACCAGTGGGTCCAATGAAGGTTACGGCGAGGCCCCGAAGATTGACCTGAAAGACTCCCGGCAATGTCGTATCGCCGTATTGGACTTCGAAACATGAATCTTGGGCCCTGATACCGCCAGGCGGGACAGGGACGTTCGAAAAAGAAGAGAGCGGCGGTAGTGAAGTTGCCGCCCACGAAACTGATGAAAATGACAAGGTCAATACAAGTGAGATGACAGCGAAGATGGGCCAAACTATTGAAGCAATTTTTCTCCAAACGTCGACGT
>JABEUQ010000070.1 GCA_013044265.1 Acidimicrobiaceae bacterium | reverse complement strand
GTCAACGCGAACCTTGTTGGCGTCGGAGGAGTGGTAACAGGGAGTGCAGGCAAAGTCGCACTTGGGGAACACGCCGTGGGTGCCTTCGCAACCGATACCAAAGCGCCCGAGAACCTGACCCGGTGTGCGCACGTGCTCGGGCAACTCGCTCCAGCGCCGAGCGAGCGCTCGCTGCGTCGCGGGCGCGACCGGTCGAGTCAGTTCGCCGAGCCCGCGCCACCAGCGTCGGTCGACTACCTCCTCGCCGACGCCATGGAGGCTCATCGATCGTCTCGATCGTCATCGTTGCTCGCGCCCTGCTCGCCGGTCAATTCGAGGGCGAAGCGGCGAAGTCGCGCGAGCGCTACCTCGTCGTTGATCAGCGCTGACGACTGCTCGGCAGTGTCGTGCAGTGCCGAGACGATTTTCGTGTACGTGTCGAATTCCAAGCCACAGCGCAAGCAGGTTCTCAGGTGATCCTCGACCTGCCCCGTGCGCGACTCTTCCAACTCACCGTCCAGATAGTCCTGCAGCCACTGGCCCACCTCGTGGCAGGTCCGCATCTCTCGAAGGTTGTCGCGTATGCCTCGTAACATCCTCATCGTGTACTCGCTTTCCCTAGAACCAGACCGCTCGCGATGAGCTGTTCCTTGATGTGGCGCCGCCCTCGGTGTAGGCGACTCATGACCGTGCCAATAGGAATGCCGAGGGCCATCGCCACCTCGGCGTAGGTGCACGTCTCGAGATCGACCAGTTCGACTACGACACGCATCTTGTCGGGGAGCGTCGCCAGTGCGACGATGACCGCCTCGCGAAAGGCGACTTGCTCAGCCAACTCCGCAGGATCTGACCGACGGGTCTCGGGGACCAATTCGGCGTCGTGGGGGTCGTCGAAGATGTCAGGGCGTCGACGACGATTGCGGTTGATGTTGGTGTTGCGCAAGATGGTGAAGAGCCACGCGCGCGGATGGCCTCCGTCGAAACCCGAGATCGCCTTGAAAGCGCGAACAATCGTGTCCTGCACGAGGTCCTCGGCGTCGTGAGAGTTTCGTGTGAGTGAGTTCGCTACGCGCAGCAGCGCCGGCAACTCGGGCACCACGTAGCGCTCGAAGGCCTCGTGGTCGGAGGCGGCGTTTGAGCGCCCTTCGAAATTTGGTTCGGAGCCCATCAGCTACGTAACACCCTTGGTCGTGTCACTATTCCACCGATCCCGCTGGGCGGGCTCGTCGGCCGCCGAAGTCACCGAAAAACTGGGCGGCGGTGATTTGAACCGCCATTGACCAGGTGGGATATGCATGGGTCGACGTGGCGAGACGGGCACTGAATAGGCCTGCACGCATTGCCAGCACGATCTCGTGGACCATCTCGCCGGCGCGCGGGGCCACGATCGTGGCGCCGACAATCGAGCCACCGGCCAGGTTCGCGGTGAGTAGACGTGGTCCGACGATGATCTTGACGAAGCCCCGTTCGTCGCACGACATCGCGGCCCGATCGAACTCGGACATCGGCAGGTACGCGACGCGCGCGCCCTTGCCCGCGGAAACCTCGGTGACCCCGACGCGGGCCACCTCTAGATCGGTGTATGTCACCATAGGGATCCACTCCGGATGGAAGCGGCGCAGCGCCATTCGCGAGAGGGCGTTACCCGCGGCGATTCTTCCGGTCTCGTCAGCAACGTGGGTGAACTGCAAGGGCTGGGACACGTCACCCGCGGCCAGGATGTGTCCCACACTGGTCCGCAGTTTGGCGTCGACGATTACGAAGCCGCGAGAATCGAGCGCCACGCCGATCTGATCAAGTCCCAAACCGTCACTCGAGGGACGTCGGCCGACTGCCACCACCAGCGCGTCACACTCGATCGGCGGACTCACGTCGAAGTGAAGACGCGTACTCGACGTTGCGTGCTCGACCCTGACGCACGTGGTCGCTTCCAGCACCCGCACCCCGAGCGCCACGAGGAACTCCTTGATCACCGCACTGGCCTCGGGCTCCTCGCGCGGCAGCAGGCGCGCCGCGGCCTCGACGAGCGTCACGTGACTCCCGAGGCGGGCGAAGGCTTCGGCCATCTCCACCCCGATGGGACCGCCGCCGAGGATGGTCAAGCGAGCGGGCAGCGTGCGCTGCGCGAAGATGTCCTCGTTAGTCAGCACCCGGCGTCGGTCGAGCCCGGGGATCGGCGGTACCAACGGGCCGGCGCCTGTGGCGATGACGAACCGTTTCGAGTGAATCCTGACCCCATCGACGTCGAGGGTGAAGGGGGTCACGAAGGTTGCGCGTCCGCTCACCACGTCCACGCCCTCGGCGCGCAGCACTTCGTCGTTTTCGCTGCGGGCTATCGCCGCGACCACCGACGAGACGTTCGCCATGGCCACATTGAACGAGAGGCCCTTACGCGCACCGGCGAGCAGGGTCTTTGATGGCACACAACCGCTGAACGTGCAGTCACCACCGAGGGGGCCATCGCTGATCAGGGTCACGCTCGCATCGCGTCGACGCGCGGCGCGCGCCGCGCCGAGGCCGGCCGCACCGCCGCCGATGACGACCAGATCAGAGTCCACGACCTCAGTAACCCCGCATTGGCAGACTCTATTCCCTGACT
>JABEUQ010000069.1 GCA_013044265.1 Acidimicrobiaceae bacterium | reverse complement strand
CGCGGCGCGCCGCGCTCACCATGGCGATAGAACGAGCCGTTGAGAGGTGTAAGAAGTGCATCGCACCACCAGTGAGGCGAACGAGTTCGATGTCACGCAACACCATTAATTCCTCGGCGAGGGCCGGCCGGCCCACCAAACCGAGTCGGCTACTGAGTACCCCTTCGTTCATCGATCCACTAGCAGCTAGTGCCTCATCTTCGCAGTGTTGGGCGAGACGCACGCGCAGCGGACGCGCGTAGTCCAGAGCACGACGCATCAACGATGGATCCTGCACCCCCGTGCCATCATCGGTGAAAATTCGCACGCCCAACGCCGCCATCTCAGCTAAAGGCGCGAGGTGACGACCCTCTCGGCCCTGAGTAATAGCACCCGCGACGGCAACGTCTAATGGGGTACGAGCACCCTTCTCGAGTACGTAGGACACGAGGGCCACATTGTCGAGGGCTGGCTCGGTGTTGGGCATCGCGACCATTGCGCAGTATCCCCCCACGGCACCCGCTCGCGCACCCGACTCAATTGTCTCGGCTGCTTCTCGACCCGGCTCACGAAGATGAGTGTGCAGATCGACGAAACCCGGACCCACCCAGCGACCCTCGACGTCAATCACCGTGGCACCGGCGGGGGCGTCGATGGTCTCGCCGATTTCCGCGATACGCCCATCACGCACCAACACGTCGGCCACTCGCGTCGCGTCTGGTCCGACGAGGAGTCCGTGGCGAAGCAGGTACGTCATCATCTCGTCTCCTCTGGTGAACCGGTCACGCTTAAGTACAATGTGGCCATTCGAATGGGCACGCCGTTACTCACTTGTCGTTCGATCACTGCACTGGGCAAGTCCGCGACTCCCGAGTCGATCTCCACGCCTCGATTCATCGGACCTGGATGCATGATGATCGCCGAACGTCGTAGCCGCCGCGCGCGTTCCGTGGTGAGACCGTAGGTTTCGGTGAACTCGCTGAGGCTGGGCACGAAAGAACCGGTCCCGCGCTCGCGCTGCAGCCGGAGCACACCCACAACATCCGCCCACTCCAGGGCCTCATCGAAGTCCTCGACGACGCTGACGGGCCAGTCGTCGAGACTTGCGGGCAACAATGTCCCGGGCGCAGCGATGCGCACTTCAGCGCCGAGTGCGCTGTACGCGGCAATATCACTGCGCGCCACGCGCGAGTGACGGATATCGCCAACAATCAGTACGTGTAGTCCCGTGAAGAGTTCTCGACCTGTCTCTGACCCCTTGGCGTGGACGCGCTCAGCGAGAACCTGACGCACCGTGAAAGCGTCGAGTAAACCTTGCGTGGGGTGCTGGTGAAGACCATCGCCAGCGTTGATGACGCGCACGTGAGGAACGTAACCACTCAATTGATGAGCCGCGCCACTGGACTGGTGCCGCATGACGACCGCGTCAATACCCAGGGCGTCAATCGTCGCAATGGTGTCGCGCAAGGATTCACCCTTTTTAACACTGCTCGACGCCACCGCCAACGACAAGACGTCGGCCGATAGCCGCTTAGCGGCGGTCTCGAAGCTGAGCCGGGTACGCGTGGACTCCTCGAAGAACAATGAGGCCACCACACGCCCCTTGAGGGCTGGCACCTTCTTTATCGTGCGCTGGTTGACTTCAACGAAAAGTTCCGCAGTGTCGAGGATCTCGAGAATGGCTGCCGGAGTCAACCCGTCGAGAGTGAGGAGATTGCGACCGCGGATGGACGTGATCACGAGTCGCTCCTGGTGCCAATCCACACACCCTCCACCGTCGCGACAATCTCCTCAGAGAGCGACGTGGGCAGATTCTTACCCACGTAATCAGGGCGAATCGGTAACTCTCGATGGCCACGATCGACCATGACCGCTAACTGAACCGCTCGCGGTCGACCAAAGTCGCCGAGTGCATTGAGTGCCGAGCGAATAGTTCGCCCGGTGAAGAGGACGTCGTCCACCAGCAGCACGAGTCGATCGCTGAGGTCCACTGGCACACTCGATGCTGCGGAGTTGATGAAGGGGCGCTGAGCGACATCGTCACGGTAGAACGAGACGTCGAGAGTTCCACGCGCGACGCCGCTCGTCGTGATCTCGGCGAGAGCATCAGCTAAAGATTCGCCGAAATCGACTCCCCCGGTCTGCAAACCCAGGACCACCAGCGAGTCGATATCACGGACTCGCTCGACGACCTCGTGAGCCATACGGCGCACCGCACGGTGGACATCCTCGCCAGAAAGTAGAAGGGTTCGGGGAACGAATGAGTCACGAGCGCGCGACGACGATGCGTGAGCATCCACAGTATTGCCTCCTACCGTAGGAGCCTCACGGGACTCTTTTCACGGCACCACTCAACTTATCAGTTGCGTGCGCGTCGACCACGAACGACCGGGGCGATCTCAAGAACCTCGTCGTGAGGACGAAAGAGTCGATCGGCGAGGCTGCCCGAATGCTTCTCCTCGCGAATCGCTCGGCGAATCACCATCCCGAGCATTGGCAAAGCCCAAAAGTCACCGCACACCCACAGAATCGCGGCACCGATTTGCTGATCGGTTAAGGGTGCCATTGTGACGCCCGCCACGTGGGCGTACACGTTGTACCAACTCGAATTGGTCATAATGCTCATCGACATCGCCATGACCGTCATCACCGCATTAGTCAGGAGAATCACCCCACCCTGCCACACGGGTCCCCTCACCGGATGGAAGGGATGCGAGGACAGAATCTGCAGCCAGAAGAGGATCCCCGCCACGAGAAAACTGGTGTGCATCAGCCAGATATGCACCAGTTGGTGCGTATCGGAGTAGTCGTAGACGACGGGAATGTGCCAAAAGATCATGACGAAGTTGAAGAACGACACCGCGAAAATTGGGCTCCGCAGTCCCCGACCGATTGCCCGCAGCCAGCCAGCTCCCGAAGACAGGAACAAGAACCGACCCAAGGCGCGACGCGCCCTCACCGGCAAGAAGAATTGCAGAGGCACCCAGGGCGCGCCAAGGACGATGAGAATCGGGGCGAAGAATGCCAGAAGCAAGTGGTCGATCATGTGCACAAAGAAGTAATGCGACGACCAGTAGTCCAAGGGCGACATGATGGCCAGTCCTAAAGTCACTAGACCGCCGTAAAAGATGAAAGAACGTCGTCGACGTTGGCGCTGCGACGTGCGACGCGAACGTCGCGACAGCCGAGACAGTCCAATCTCGTACGCCACGACCGTGAGGGCCATGAGGATAGCTACGGGGTCGAAGGACCAGTTCTGGGTGACGTACGACATGACGTGTAGGTTATCCAGCCACCGAAGATCTAAACACCGGGCGTGTCACCCTCTGAGTCACGCGATCTCTCGAGATCGTCGCGCGACTCCTCCCAGCGCTCGAGCATGCCGCCGAAGGACGGATCGAGCGACTTCACCTTGCGATTCACTCGATTGTCGCGCCCGGGGTGCAGAAGTTGCCACCACATATAGACCGCGAAGACGCTCAGCAGTGGCCATTCGAACACGTAGGCCCAACTCAGAGCATTGCCTCCGAGGGCTCGCGATAGTTCGAACCAAAATGCGCCAGTGCACAGGACCAACCCAAAAGCCAGCGTGAGGTGCAGGCGTAGCGCCTCGCGCCGCGGTAGGCGCGCTTCAAGGGACGCAGGTGTCGCTTCGGATGGCTCGGCCATGGTGGCATCAGCATATCGACGAGCACAGATTTCGTTACGCTACCGGACCTCGAATATTTCTCGGTCGTTAGACTCAATTCGTTCTATGACCGACCAGATCCCGGGCGACAAACTCAGTGAAGAAGCCCGTCGAGAGGCGTTTCGCGACGAATTGCGTCTGACCACCGAGAATGGAGCGGGGCGCATCGTCGGACGAATTTCTAAGAAGGTGCTGTGGGGAGGAGTCGGCGTACTCGCTGTCCTCGGACTCGGGGGCCAAGCGGTAGAACACTACTTCGGCAATCTCGGCCTGCCCACGTCGACGGGACCCACCACGACCTTCACCGCCCCCACCACCACTCCCTCGCAGGTGAGCACCACCACGACTGTGAGCGCGGCGAGCGCCGATGCAGCATTCATCGGTCTGAAACTTATAGGGACGGCTCAAGCACCCGCGTTCACGCTCACCGATCAGCACGGCCACCCCTACGGCACCCATCAAGCGAGCGGGCGAGTCACGCTGATCACGTTTTTCAACAAGAATTGCAACGACATCTGCCCCGTCCTGGGAGCGGAACTCAAGTTGCTACTCTCAGACCTCGCCAACAACGCCTCGCGAATCAACATCATCATTGTGAACACTGATCCCTTCTCCTACGGCGCCTCCGCCAATCCCCTGGCATTGACGCAAACGGGGCTGAGCGCGTACTCCAATGTCCACTTTCTCACTGGTCCCCTGGCCAGCCTCAACTCAATATGGAAGAGCTACGGAATTGAAGTCAAGGTCGGGGTGAACGCCAACCAGGTAGCCCACAATTCGGTCATCTACTTCGCGAATTCGACGTCGGGTCTCGTCGGATTCGCCAAGCCCTTCGCCGCGCAAAATGCCAACGGGAGTTTCTCACTCAGCAACGCGAACATCGCGCGCTTCGCCGAAGGGCTTCATTATGAGACCGTTAGTCTGAATCAATGACTTCGAGCCCCTTCGATAATTCTGACGCCCCATTCGACCCGGGCTCGATGCCCACATCGTCACTCTCGATCACGAAAGCTGTCTGGTATCGGCGCCCCTGGTTCCTGGCAACCGTAGGAATTATCCTGGTCGTCGCGGTCTCGGTTATCACTGACCTGCCCCACCCGATTAGCAAGGCCGAAGATGCTTCGCAGCAAAATGGGGTCATTAAACAAATCAATGGTGACTCCGCTCCCTGTATCTACGCCTTGACCGAGAGCTTCTCGTTCTACCGCCAAGAGCTAGCCCATACCCTGAGTTCCTCGAACTTGGCCACCGTAAAGAACTACTTACTCGAAGACCAGACCATATGCTCCTTCGCCAGTGGGCCGATCTCAGATATGACCAACATCCAAGTCAGCGACACGACACCGGGCAAAAAAATAGATGCGGCACTCGCTTCGGTAGTGAAATGGCTGACGTTCGACGGAGTGGCCACCATCCTCGACATTCGCAACTACTTCGCGGCGACACCATTCCACATGAACACTGCGGACCTGATCCACAACGAGAACCTCCTCCAGAGCGATCGCGCGGCCGTGATGTCTAACGTGCAGAGCGCCTCAACTCTCTTGGGAGTCACACTTACGCCGATCACGTTGCCCAATCTGCCACGATTACCTGGCACCTGAGCAAAGAATCCTCAGCGTCAATCAGTCGGCACTACCAAAGAAGCCGTGCTCTCGTTCCTGGCGAAATAGTTTGATGATCTCCTCATTGGGATCTTCCTCAGACTGCAGCCAATGCATGAGATTCCAAAAGATGATGGGCATGAACACTGAGGCTGTCAACAACCACACGAATCCGGAGCTGAACTGCTGATCGGCCCACGCGGAAATTCCGTGACCGGCGGTGTGATGAAACGCCGTATACCACGAGTCGTGACCCATACCCGCCATGTAGGCGAGCACCCACGCCGTCCACATCACAATCGCTGAAACACCAATACGGTAGGGACGAGATATTCCAGGCATCAGTGGTGGCGATTGCACCAACTCCACCATCAAAAGCAGTGAAGGAACGAAGACCGAGACGGCTTCGATGGGCACCAACCAAGGATGATGGACCAGTGCGTTGACGATGGGCGCCACCCTCCAAAACAGGGTCAACACAATCGTCGCCGTGGCCGCGCCCAAGGCTCGGGATTGGGCCTTCTCACGAACCCGCCGCGAATTCCAGCGTCGGAACCACGCGGGCTGACTCTCAAGGGTAGCGAGCGAATGCATCGGGTGGATACCGCACCACGGGGCGCCTGTTGCCAAGAGCGCGGGCGCGGCGAAGGCAAAGATGCAGAACTGAAGTGATTGGACGAAACCGTAACGCAGAGACCATCCCCACACCGGGGGAACGAACGCCACCACGACCACGACAATGCCGAGTACGGACAAAAGCCCTCTAAAGCCTGGAACCCAGGCCTTAGAGGGCTTCGTCACTTCCGCGTTGGTCATTCTGAGGGGTTGCGTTGAAAAAATCCCCAAAGAATAACGCCGACCAGAACCGCGAGAAGGACAACCATCGTCTCTACTTGAGCGGGAAGATATGTATCCACACCGAACATTTCAAATACCTCTTTCAACTAAGACACTGCGTAAATAGGACGCCAGAACTACATCAAGTAGAACATCGCGAAGAGCAACGCACCAGTCAAGGCTACGAAGACTTGGAAATACGCCATTGCCGCGACGTCGGCACGGAATGCACGCGCACGTGGATGACTCGAGAATTCCGGGTTATCGCCCGGTAGCTCACGACGGATTCGCAGACCACGTGCGGCGGTGGTCTCGAGCCAATACGCGCTAATGGTGAGGGTCGCTATGTTCATAACGCCAAAGCCCACGAAACACGAGGCGTAACCGCTCGAACCGGGGAAGAATCCGAGGTGACTCAACTCGATGATCTGCAGCAAAAGTGCGAGCAATCCAGTAACGACCCCCGACCAGGCGGCGACGTTGAAATCCGAGAAGGACCCCTTGACGAGGCGCTTACGGCCGACGTACGCCAGGATGCTGGTGGTCAAACTAAAACCAAAGACCAGCAGTCCGAAGGAACGCGGTCCCGTGACGTGGTTGGGGCGCCATAACAAGCCATTATTACTCGAACGAAGGTAGAAGTACGAGAACACCAGCGAGGCGAGCATGAAGGTATAGATCCCGATAAAGAGACGACCTCCAGTCCAGATCGAACTGATCAGTGCCCGCATCTCATATTCGCGCTCTTCGGGTGAATCGCTCGGCCCGGTGGGCTTCAGAGTATTTGTCATTTCTCTCTCTCCTTCGACCTAAGCCAGCGAGTGCTTCGACGGAGCCGATGGCTCACTAGTTCCCAAATCCGCGTAGTCGGGTGCGCCGGGTTCTGAGTAACGATAGGGGTCGGTCATAATCACCGGAATGCGCTCAAAGTTGTACGCAGGTACCGGAGAGGCGGTCTGCCACTCGAGTCCCAAGGACTCCCACGGGTTGGGCGGGGCAATCTCGGGCTTGATCCACATTGACCACACCAAGTTGTAGAAGAACACCAAGAACGACAGTCCCAAAATAAAGGCACTCACCGACGAGAAGTCATTCAGACCCTGCAGGTTTGAGGCGTACGTGAACACGCGGCGCGGCTGACCGAGCAAACCAATGATGAACATTGGGAAGAACGTCAGGTTAAAGAAGACGAACATCATCCAGAAGTGGATCTTGCCAATCTTCTTGTTCATCATCTTTCCCGTCATCTTGGGCAGCCAATAATACAAACCAGCCATGAAGGCGAACAGCAGTCCACCCATGATCGTGTAGTGGAAGTGCGAAAGCACGAAGAACCCACCGTGCACCGTCACGTTGACCGGCACGTCCGAGAGGAACACCCCCGTCACGCCACCAATCAAGAAGTTAAAGAACAAGGCCAGCACGAAGAGCATCGGAATTTCGAGTCTGATCTTGGCACGGTACAGCGTACCCATCCCCACTAAGAAGATGAAGCCCGTGGGAATCGAGATGAGTTCAGTGGTCAACATGAACAGCGGCCGCATGTCCGGGTTAATACCGCTCTGGAACAAGTGGTGCTGCCACACGAAGAATGACAGCAGCGCCACACCGATCATTCCAGCGGCGGCCACCTTGTACGCGAACAGCGGACGGCGCGTGAACACCGGGAGAATCTCACCAGCGATGCCAAAACCCGGCAGCGCCATGATGTACACCTCAGGGTGACCAAAGAACCAGAACAGGTTCTGCCACAGGTACGAACTGCCTCCATGCTCAGTGACGTAGAAGGTGGTCTGCACCGTCTTGTCCAGTAGGCCGAAGAGGCCACCAGCGAACAGAACCGGCGTCGCGAGAGTCAATAGAGACGCCGTTGCGAGAATCGACCACACGAAAATTGGCACTCGGCTCCAGGTCATACCCGGCGCTCGGTAGTTGATGATCGTCACGGCCTGGTTGAAACCAGCCAGGATCATGCCCAATCCAATCACCGCAAAACCCAGCAGGTACGAAACCATGCCCGGTCCCGATTGAGTCTGTAGCGGTGCGTAACCCGTCCAGCCGGTCGGAAATCCACCGTACGGCAGCGCGGAGAAAATCACCATGTAGCCAGCAGTGAATATCCAAAAACTCAAAGCCTCAATCCGAGGAAAGGCCATGCGGCGTGCGCCAATCATCAAGGGGACGAAATAGTTGCCCAGGGGGCCCACGATGATGGACGTCGCCATCATCATCATGATGGTGCCGTGTTCGGAAACAATCTTGATGTAGGTGTCCGGCGAGAAGAGGTGGGTGGTGGGATTCAACAACTCCGCGCGCACCGCCATGGCCAGGAGACCTCCGGTGAACATAAACAACAGAACACCGACGACGTATTGCAAACCAACAACCTTGTGGTCTAACGAGTAGCGGAAGTACTTCGTCCAATTGTCAACGGGAGATTCCTCCTCGAGTCCGTCCACACCGAACAGCTTGGCAACCGGGTAATTCAAAGCACCGATTCCCCCCAACCAACCCAGGACACCAAAGGCCAGGGCCAGGGTATTGGAAATAGAGTTCTGGCCACTGTTGGCGATATAGGTGTAGCCACTGGACAGGTAGTTACCGAACCAGTGTCCAATCACGTAACCAATGACCGCGAAGACCAGAGCGGTAATGACGTTCTGAGAGAGTATTCCCGGACGTTGCGTCCAAGATAGACCCCTTGACTCATGGGGGTGACCAGAGGAGGCCCCCGATACTTCGGTACTGCGTTCTTCGCTGATGGTCATCGCGAAATCTCCATTTCTAGACAAAACTCAAATGTTCCACTACTGACTGAAGGGCTCGTCGTCATCACGAGGGCTGCTTCGCTCCATAGACCTCTGAAGGACTGTACGGAGTGAGCGTGCCGTCGGGGTAGTACCCACCGGAGGCACCATTGGCATCAGGAACGTAGGTCCACGCGAATGCGGGCAAGAGTGCTGTGTTCGCCGCGTTGGCCGCCTCTGTCGTGGTGGCCCAGTTCTCGAAGGCCGTCTGGGAAAGGACCGCTCCGTTGTTGTACATCGAACCGTGCCAGATGCCACAAAGTTCGCTACAGCGAACGATGAATGTTCCCGGGTCCTTCGTCGTCGTAAAAGCAACGTCGTTGACCTGAGGGTTGGCGTCCGCTTTCACGCCAAGCTGATATGCCCAGAAGCTATGGATCACGTCCAGTGAAGTCACGTTGAAAGCTATCGTCGTATTCGCGGGCACCATCAACTGCGAAGACTCAAATCCACCGAAGGTCGGGTACCGATAGGTGAACTTCCATTGCTGACCAATCACCTGCACCGGCAACACATTCGTGGAGCCGGGCGACCACGTCGCCCTCCCTAATAGTGCGGCGGTTTCGGCCTTCAACGCTCCAGCGGGCGCAAACGCCGGGTTCGGCCCTTGTCCACCGCCAGAACCGTGATCCACGACCAACGCCCACGTACCAAAACCAGCCAGAAACAGAACCGTGACCGTAGTAATCACAATCCACGATGCTTGCACCTTGGTGTTACCGCGAGCTGCATCACCTGAGAATGCTTCGTTCGGATTGCGCTTGTCTCCCCACACATACAAGGAGTACGAGAGGTAGATCCATACCCCCAGAAGCACTGGAATCGCCATCTCGATGAGGATATTGAAGTCCGTCTGGTCCTTCGCCGCGGTTTCAGTCAGTCTTCCCGGCGGAATATGCGCAGCCACGAAGATTGAATACAGAACGTCGGCCACGATCGAAAGAATGATCCAGATGACCGTCATCCGACGAATGTGATGCACCTGTCCCGTTGAGTTCGTTGTTTGATTCGTCATGTCTAGGCAACCACCTTCAAGAATCCACCCATGTAGTTAATTGTCGACATCGGACCACCATTGCCGTAGAGGTAACCCAGACCGCACGGCACGAAGCACTGCCAGTTGTAACTGCCCGGAGCGCCAGTTCTGAAACTAAAGGTGATCGTGTTGTGCGCCGAACTCGCTCCACAAGGGGCTGCACTGCAGATATTGGTGGCTTGGCCCGATACGGCGATGAGCGGTACCGAGACGTCCAGACCAGGCACCGCAAAGGTGTGGCCAATGCCGTTACCCGTATTTGAGTCGTAGACACGGTAGGTCTTGCCGTTCACCGTGGCGTCATTGCCAATGGTACCGGTGACCTGTCCCCACACCTGATTGCGCAGGGGACCGCCGGAGTCGTACTGCACGATGGTCATGTGAATCACCGTATCGGCCGGCAGTGTCATCGACGTGTCGTGAATCCACTGACCAGTGGTCGGATTCTTCTGCAGGTAACTAACCCACGTCGGGTGCGCCCCCGAGCCGATCTGACCCACGCTCTGCATCGTCACGTTCACCGGCGCACCAGCCACGTGACCCGCGGTGTAGTCGGTGTATCCACCGTCCGTGCCGGGACGCAGGAAGGCCATCAAACTCCACGCAATCAGTGCGACTGCGACTAAGAACAGACCAACGGCCGTGCTCAGTCTTCCTGTTAACGACATACGACACTCCTTCTCAAAGGCACCTTGGGGCAGCTGCCTTTCTTTCCCCTGAAACTATTTCCCCAACTTCCGTGTTGCAATCTAACGACAATCTTGTAAACCGTGTCATATAAATTTCCCACGCTGGTCTTACAATCGATTTAGAGTAGCACCGATGTCTGAAAAAACAAGGAATGTTTTACATCTTCACTTCGGGCTCTTTCTGGCCGAGGCAATCTGTATCTCGGCTTTCGTCGTTGAGATTTCTCGTGCACTCTCCGGCAACATCCTCAGTTGGGCCTACGTCATCGAATGGCCAATACTCGGCACGTACGCCGTATATATGTGGCGAAAGCTCCTCAAGGAGGAGAGATCGGGTGAGTCGGCACCTCCAGCGCCCGTCGTCGACGATGACCCTCGCCTGGCCGCCTGGAACGACTACTTGGCTCGCGTCCACTCGAACGAGCACTCCCACCGAGAGGAGTCGTAGTTGGTAGCTAATCTCGGTCTCACGTATCGCGACACGCAGCGCGGGTACTACTCAGGTCGTTACAAAAGGTGAATGTTCACTTGAGGCCCGCGCGCCCGAGCAGAGTAATCAGCTCAGTTACCGCGGAACTCTGCCCCGACGACGTCGAAATGGGATTATCGGGAATAATCCACTGGATCCGACCCTGGGGCGAGATGACGAACATGATGTCAGAATGTACGCTCATGATGGTGGTGGGACTCGACTCCACCTGGATGCCAAAATTTCCCCACACCTTCGCCAGGTGCGCCAGCGTTCCAGTGACGAAGTAGAAGTTTTTCGCTGACCCTAAGTCGTGTTTGGCAATGAATGTACGCACATCTGCCATCGTCTCGTGGCGGGGATTAGCCGCCACCGCCACGAGATCAAGTTTGGCCCGAGGGCCGAACGCCGCTCCAACCTGCTTCATTTGCCCCGCCAGAAGTGGACAATCCGTGTAGCAGACCGGGTCGAGGAACGTCACGAGCGTGTAGTAACCAAGGTGCTCGCCCAGTGAATAGCTCGCGCCATGCTGATCGGTCAATGTAAAGCTTGGTGCGCTCGTATTCACCGCGGAGGCGGGGCCATTCTGCGCCAGGTAGAGCGTATTCTCCGCTGAAGCGAACGTACTCAACGACATTGAAATCAAAGAAAAAATCACCATACCTGTCGCGAAGGACGACAACACCGAGCCAGTGCTCGAGCGTAGTTCGGCGGGTAGTCGCCGAACTAGAGCTGGTCGACGAACCAGAGTTGGCGAGGCACACAGCGTCAGTACCGCGAGAGGCACCAGTGAGTTCAGATCGGTAGCGAGTCCCCCAAAGATGGCCCCATCCTGTGCACCGACCCAGAAGACGATTGCCCCCGAAGCCACCAGCCATACCGGCCAGCGCCACTGGCGAATCGGGGACAACCACAGGCCCACGGCCGAAACCGCGAGCCAGAAGATGATGATGAGGTTGAACCCCCCGCCCAAGGTGCCCGCCAACACGCCAAACTTTGTCACTACGTAGGCGAGCCAGTGTGGCTGGGGAGTTTTGACCATGGACTGAGTCATCGTGGTCAAAGCATTGGAGTTTCCACCGTGCCAGAACTGACGATTTGGCAGAACCTGCAGCACGAGAGCCACACCAAGTAGCGCCGCCACGAAGCGAAGCGTGACTCTGGAGAAACGCTCGGGGAAGTTCTCGGGTGTCAGGGCCAACCACACGCCCGCCACCACGTAAAAAAACGTGGCACCGGGCCAACCGAAGAGGATATTGCTCGATGTTTGGAAGATGCCTCCGGCACCATTGCCAATGAGCCAGATCATTCCCGCCCAACCCACCGAGAGCGTGGCCGCCACCCGTCCGATGCCACCATTGGACACCAGCAAAAGAACACCGATTCCCACTTGTATCCACGCCGTGGCGTCCGCCAGCGCAATGGGATGGGCATTCCACAGTGAGATGCCGTGCAACATCAAGGCGTGTAACCAGCCCGGGGTCCCGGCCGTCGCGGGCTGTACGACATTGTTAGCGAGCCCGAGCGGCATCGACACTTGAAACTGCAAAATCCCGTCGAAGAGCCACATCGCCCCGAAGGCCCAACGCAAATAGCTGCGGCTGCGGGCTTCGTTCAGACCCTTCTCGGACAGGTTAAAACGAAGGACGCCTCGGGTCACGACGGCGAAGACCATGACGACAAAGGCGATACCAATGATCCAGAGCATGCACGTCACCAGCACGCTGTGGGTGAAAGCGTTCGCCACGATGGGGTTGTTGTTGCTGTACCCCCCGCCACCCATTCCCGGCATTGATTGTTGTCTCCCTAGAGTTGAGTTATCTCTTTAGCCACCGACGACAACACGCCGTTGACGAAGGAGGGTGAGCCATCGGTGGAATACGTCTTGGCGAGTTCCACCGCCTCATCCAAGATAACGGCAGTTGGTGGCGCGTCATCCATCAACATCTCCGAGGTCGCCATGGTCAAGATCAGTCGATCGAGCAACGCCATGCGATCCAGGGGCCAATCAATCGAGAAATGACTGATGAGTTCTATCGCACGTTCTTGGTGCTCGAGCGATGCCGCGAGCAGAGCAATCGTATAGGCATCGGGCGGTACCGCTAATTCGTTGATGACGAGGGCCACCGAACGGTCCTTCATCGCGGCCTCGTAGAGGAGTTCGACTGCTCTCTCACGCGAACGATGACGCGACGCGCCGAGTTCGCTCACTAGGCGCGGGTCATGTACTCGCCAGTGCGAGTATCGACCTTGATGACCTCGCCGGGTCCGACGAATAATGGCACCTGCACGACGTACCCAGTTTCCAGAGTCGCGGGCTTGCGCGCACCAGACACACGGTCACCTTGAATCCCGGGCTCAGTCTCGGCGATACTCAATTCGACCGACGCCGGAAGCTCCACACCGATGATCTCGTCATCGTGACTAATGATCATGGCCTTGCCCGTCTCTTTGAGGAAGTTCGCGGCGTCGCCCAGGCTCTTGGAAGAAACCGGCACCTGGTCAAAATTGACTTGGTCCATGAAGATGTAATCGTCACCGTCGCGGTAGAGATACTGAGTATCACGCTTGTCGATGATGGCCTGCTCGAGGCGCTCATCGGAACGATAGGTTCGTTCGATGACTGCACCGGTGCGGGCGTTACGCAACTTAGTGCGCACGAAGGCGCCCCCCTTGCCCGGCTTCACGTGCTGGAATTCGATGACCGAGAAGAGACCGCCGTCAATCTTCAAGGTGATGCCGTTCTTGATGTCGGATGTGGAAATGGCCGCCATGGGGCTCAACTACCTTTCGTGCAACTTGCGGTTGTCAGTCTACGCAATGGCGACGTCGGGTCCGATTCGGTGCACGCAGACCCTAGCGTTGCGCCAGTAGGGCCACGACTGCATCAACGGCGAGTGGATATCCCAGTGCGCCGAGTCCAGCCAGGGACCCGTTCACGACCCCCGCCAATGTCGATACATGGCGAAAAGGCTCACGCGCGGCGGGATTCGATAGGTGTACTTCGATTTTGGGCCCCGAGAAGATGGCCAATGCGTCGCTCAACGCCCACGATGAGTGCGTGAGCGCGCCAGCATTGATGATGATGGCCGAGGACACGTTGCGCGCGGCGTGCACCGCTTCGATGAGGTCACCCTCGAAATTCGACTGGAGATGGCGAAGGCTCAGCCCCGAGTGCTCGGCACGATCTCTCGCAGCCCTCACGTGCTCCTCGAGCGTGGCCGAGCCATAAATCTCCGGACTCCGCGTGCCCAGAAGGTCAAGATTGGGCCCCGACAACAGAAGAATCTCTTGCATTACGCCTCCTGGAATTGTTCGAGTACTTCACGTACGACCACTGAGTTGATACCCGAGACCACCTCGCATCCATGTTGACCGGCGAGGACGAAGGTGAGGTCGTGGTGGGCCTTCTTGTCACGCGACATGACCTCAAGGAGTACCGACGTATCAAAAGTACCCGTGAGCCGTGTCGGGAGCTCGAAGAAGTCGAGCACGGCATCAGTCTCAACCACGACGTCCTCGCGCACCCGCCCCATTCGCCGTGCCAGACGCGCCGCGAAGGCGAGGCCAATTGCCACCGCCTCTCCGTGTCGCAACTCATCGGGGTCTCGCGCCAAGGAGACGAGTTCAATCGCGTGACCCAGGGTATGACCGTAATTGAGGAGGGCACGCTGGCCCGTCTGTTCGAACTCATCGGCCGCGACGATGCGGGCCTTGAGAGCGACGGATACCTCCACGAACTCACTCATCGTGGCCCGCGCCAGCAACGTCGAAGGCCGCCCCTCGAGGAGCCAGCATTTAGCAACCTCGCCCATGCCCGCGATACGCTCGCGATCACTCAAAGTCGAGAGCGTCTCCTCATCGCACCACACTCCAGCGGGCTGGTGAAACGCACCCACCAGATTCTTTCCGGCCGCGATGTCCACCGCTGTCTTGCCGCCGATGGCGGCGTCGACCTGACCGACCACGCTGGTGGGCACGTGTAGCACGGTGATGCCTCGCAAATACACCGCGGCGGCGAAACCCGCGAGGTCGGTGATCGCCCCACCACCCACACCCACGATGACGTCGTGCCGGGAGACACCCAGACGCGCGAGTTCTTCACACACCCGGCCAAGGCTGGTCAAAGTCTTGGCGGCTTCACCATCGGCCACTTCGATGATGTGAGCCTCGAGGGCAAAGTTGAAATCGAACCACGGCTGACGACGAATCGCCGGCGAGGTGATGACGGCGACGACTCGCGCGCGCGTCAGGTGCTCGACAATGAACGACGACACCTCATGACGCACTCCGGCGCCGAGGGTCACCTCGTAGGGCGTGTCACGAAGAGCGACGGGGATCTTCACGACGTGCCCGCCGATGACTCGACGAAGCCGACTAACTGGGCAACGAGCTCGTGCACGGGGCGGTTCGAATCGATTCGGTGACGACTCACCTCGAGATAGAGAGCGTCGCGCTGGGCGCGCAGCTCAACCAATCGACTCCGGGGGTCATCGCCCAACAGGGGCCGATCCCCTTGGAGGACGCGCGTCACGAGCACGTCATCTGAGCAGTCCAGCCACACCGTGAGTGCTTCGCTCAACAGAAGCCGTGCGGCCAAGGTGCTCACCATGCCTCCACCGGTGGAGACCACGCTCGACGTAGCCAACGCCTGACCGAGGACTAGTAGTTCGCGTTCTCGAAAGAGGGCTTCGCCGTGGGTGCGGAGGTAGTCCTGCACGCTCACGTGTTCACGCTCGAGAAAGATTTCGTCGGTGTCCACAAATTGGCAACCCAAGTCATGGGCCAGCGCTCGCCCCGTCGTCGTTTTACCCGAACCTGGCAAGCCCACCAAGACGACGAGAGCCACGACTACGCGGGCCGGGCGGCCGAGGACGTCGAGCCAAGGTTCTCTAGGTACGTCGCGTGGTTTCGCGCGAACTCTTGCACCGAATCGCCGCCGAACTTACGCAGGGCCTCGCTCGCGAGCACTATGGCCATCATGGCCTCCGTGACAACGCCCAAAGCGGGCACCGCGGTCACGTCGGTTCGCTCCTTAAAGGAGACGGTGGACTCACCCGTGGCGACGTCGACCGTCTCCAGCACCGGTCGATTGAGGGTGGCCAAAGGTTTCATGGCTACCTTGGCGATCAACGGCGCGCCCGACGTCATGCCGCCTTCGAGTCCGCCCGCGTGATCACTCTTACGTACGTACCCTCCGCCGCGCGTAAAACTCGCGTCGGCCGCGATCGCGTCATGGGCCTGGGAACCGCGCTGGGCGGCCTGACTCATTCCGTCGCCAATCTCCACGGCCTTGACCGCTTGGATGCTCATCAGTGCGCCTGCGAGCAGTCCGTCCATCTTGCGGTCCCAGTGCACGTAACTGCCCAGTCCGACGGGAACGCCATAGGCGATCACCTCGACAATCCCGCCGAGAGAATCTCCGTCCTTAGCCGCGGACTTGATCTCCGCGACCATTGCCGCGGCACTGTCAGGATCAAAGCAGCGAACTTCGCTCTCGTCCACACGAGCGAGGTCCTCGGGACCGGGACGCGCGTTCTGGGGTGTCGTGGCCGAACCAATGCGCACCACGTGGCTCACGATGCTCACGCCAATCTCACGCAGCAGTGCCTTAGCCAGCGCGCCCGCTACCACCCGTGCCGCGGTCTCGCGGGCACTGGCTCGCTCCAGTACGTCGCGGGCGTCATCGAAGGCGTACTTTTGCATCCCAACGAGATCGGCGTGTCCTGGTCGTGGTGTCGTGAGCTTGTCGCTGGGCTGACCCGGGGCAGCGGACATCTCCTGCTCCCACTTCGGCCATTCCGAATTGAGAATCTCAATAGCGACCGGCGAGCCGAGGGTGCGACCATGGCGTATGCCACCCGTGAGGCGTAACACGTCCCGTTCGAAACGCATCCGAGGTCCGCGACCGTAACCCAGTCGTCGGCGTGCCAGGTCTTCCCCGATCAGTTCTTCGGTGATTGGCAATCCCGCGGGAAGTCCTTCGACAATGACGGTAAGAGAGGGGCCGTGACTTTCGCCAGCGGTTAAGAAGCGCAGCATTCAGCAATTCTAGGAGGCGGCGCTGCGTCCTAGTGTGCGTCGGCGTAGAACGGGCTGACCCCCGAGGCGTGATCAGTAACGTCACGCACGTCGCTGAGCTCGGGGATCGCGCCACGCAACGCCGTCTCTATACCTTGAGACAACGTCATGCGACTCATCGAACAACCCTGGCATCCACCGGACATCTTGATGTACGCGACCTTCTGGGATTCGTCGAGGGCCACGAGGTCCGCGCGTCCGCCGTGCGAGGCAATCGATGGATTCACGTCGTTGTCGAGCACCGAGATGGCTAGTCGCGCCAGTTCACTGTCGATTCCCATGGCCAGGATCTCGGCCGGCACGCCGGGATTGATCTCTTCACTCGACGGGTGGTTCGGGTTGACCAGGACGAGACCGCCGCCACCATCACTCGCAAACTCGAGTCGACTGCCCCGGAGGCGATCGACGCTCGGTCCGGGAATGACAATGGTTACTTCACCATCGTGACCCACGGCTGCACCCTCGGGCGCGTCGGCGATATCGGAGAAATACAGGTCGTAGGAGTAGCCCGTTCCCATGATGCCCGTCACCTCGACCCAGAGAGCCAGTGTGGCGCTCATTTCCTCGTTGGTGAGGGCATCGAGCACGACGTTGCGCGCTTCGTCAGTCAAGGAAAGGACGTCAAAGGAAGTTTCCGAACTCATCTCGACAGTCTACGGGCGTTAGGAATCACTAGAACAACTAAGTTTTGTTCGTGACACCAGTACCGCGCGATGCCCACGAGTGGGTCAGCTTCGAAGATGAGACCCACGAGCGCACGTGGATGGTGGATGCCACCTTCCTCGAGAGCAACTGGACCTGCATCTTTAACAACGGATGTCAGGGAGTGCTCACCGGACCCACCCCGGAACTCGTGCAGGGTTGCTGCAGCTACGGGGCTCATTTCACCGACGAGGACGATCGTCAGCGCGTCGAGTTGGCGGCGACGCGCCTGAGCGGCGACCAGTGGCAATTTAAGGCGAAGGGAGCCAAAGGCACTACGAAAGTCAAGAAGAACGGAGAAATGGTCACCCGTTTAGTCGATGACGCGTGCATCTTCCTCAATCGACCAGGCTTTCATCGTGGCCCAGGTTGCGCCCTTCACGTGATGGCGATGGACAACGCTGAGAGCTACATCCCTCTCAAACCCGAGGTGTGCTGGCAACTTCCACTTCGCCGCGAGGATGTCACGCTCGCCAATGGACATATCGTGACGCGCATCGCCCAGTGGGACCGACCCGATTGGGGCTCAGGTGGCGATGACTTTCACTGGTGGTGCACCGAAGACGCGGCGTCCTTCGTCGGAGTGAACCGGGTGGTGGATTCGATGTCCGAGGAACTAATCGCCATTATGGGCCCTCGTTCGTACGACACGTTGCTCGCACTCATCAACGACCGCTCTCAGCGCGGTACACCGCTACCCCACCCCGTCTTTCGACGTCGCGCCTAGTTCTCGGCGGCGAGAGGATCCTCTTCGTTGAACGTGGGGCGAGGAAGCGAACCAAGGATTTCGTCGTAGCGGTCCTCTTCGGCGAGGCACCACGTAGCGTGAACATCTTCGGGCGCCGCTCCGCATTCGACACACGTTGTCGCCCGAGGACCAGTAGAACGCTTGAGTTCGCGAGCTTCGACAAACCGACGATGGCGGCCTTTTTTCACGTTAACTCCTCACTGGCCGCGGTCCATAACTGGCGGCGGCCGAGGCTCAGCACAACTGAGCCGGACACTCATTGTACCAACTCTCTCGAACTCACGAGCCCCTAATATGTCTCGGTGAGTGAGTTCAACCCCGAAGAGATGATTATGCGCTTTCGCGAGCGCGCCGCCGCGGTACGCCGTCGGGGGCTCCCCCCGGTCGAGGGCCCGGATCGCCAGAGGTTCCTCCAGGCCGCCACCATAGATTTTCAGGACTTTGCGATGCTCGGCGACGCGAGCGCCACCCTCGAAGACGGAATCTTGCGTCTCGAAATCGACCTGCGTCCACGACCCAGCGGAGTGTCTGACTAGGCCGCACCCAGGGTGCTGAGTCGCGCCTGTACCTCAGAGAATGCCGCTCCCGCCTGGTGCAAGTACGCGGCGGCGGCGGCACGCTTCGCGCTCGAATTCGCCGCAACGTAGCACTCGTTCGCTCCGTCACCGAGAGTGGTGTACGCCCTAGTGAGCAATTGCGTAGTTTGAGTATCGGGCGAAGGCAATGACGCGTAGGCCTGCAGGGCTTCGAAATCGAGTACCGCACACACGGTGTGCAACTGCGTCGCCGACGTATGAGTGTCCCCGAGCGCGCTCAGAGCATGACGAGCATCGGAGATCAGTTGAGCATTGTTGGCCGTGAGATTGGCGCTAGACACCCATTTCTTCAATGCGCTATTCGCACTCACTGATCCGCAGGCCGACAATGACAACGACGCCGCCACCAGCGACGTGAGCGCGACAATGACGCCCCGGCGCCTCACTCGAGCACCACGAGGTGAAGTTCACGCCGACCACGGCGCACCACCACGTAGCGTTCGTGCAACGTGTTTTCGAGTCCGACCCGAGCATCAGATTCCAGACGCACGTTGTTCACGTATACCCCACCCTGGTCGAGGAATCGACGAGCCTCACCTTTGGACTTAGCCAGAGCGCAGCGTACGAGCAAGTCCACGGCGTCGACCCCCTCGACGAACTCCTCTCGTCGCATTGTCGACGACGGAGCGTCAGCCACGATGGTCAAGAGGGTGCCTTCGTCAAGATCGGCGATCGAGGGCTGAAAGAGGGCTTCACCCGCGCGCTCGGCCTTGGACGCGGCATCCTCTCCGTGCACCAGGGCGACCACGGCGTTCGCCAGGGCGCGCTGCGCGCGACGCTCCTGGGGTGCTGACTTCGTGTCCTCGTCCAGTCCGAGAATCGTCTCATGATCGAGAAAGGTGAAGAATCGTAGTAACGCTGGCGTCATGGCGTCGTCGGAGTTCAGTAAGAACTGATGCATCTCGAAGGGGGACGTCAACGAGGCGTCGAGCCAGATGTTCGCACCAGACTCAGACTTACCGAACTTGGTGCCGTCGGCGCGCAATAACAAGGGCGACGTGAGCCCCTCCGCGGAGTGACCGGTGCACTTGCGAATCAATTCGGTGCCCATCGTGATATTGCCCCACTGGTCCGAACCTCCTAATTGCAGTGTGCAACCATGGTCGACGTTGAGGCGCAGGAAGTCATAGGCCTGTAGGAGCATGTACGAGAATTCCGTGAATGAGAGTCCCACGTCATCGCGATCGAGGCGACTCTTGACCGATTCCTTCGCCACCATTTGATTCACGGTGAAGTATTTACCCACGTCACGTAGGAAATCAGTCAATGAAATGGTAGTGAGCCAACTGGCGTTATTGAGTAGCAGCGCCTGAGACACGCCCGCCGCGGGGGTGAAGTCGAGGAATCGCGTCAGCTGTTCGCGAATTCCTTCCACGTTGGCCTCGATTTGCTCAAGGGACAAAAGGGGCCTCTCAGCCGCCTTAAAACTGGGATCGCCGATCATGCCCGTGCCCCCGCCCGCAAGGACAATG
The DNA here is from genome assembly GCA_013044265.1 of Acidimicrobiaceae bacterium. Classification (GTDB taxonomy): domain Bacteria; phylum Actinomycetota; class Acidimicrobiia; order Acidimicrobiales; family RAAP-2; genus RAAP-2. The sequence goes on along the minus strand of JABEUQ010000069.1, from coordinate 308 downwards.
GGGCGGTTGCCCGCTAATTGGAGGCGACGAAGATTGCACAATTGCAACAAGCTTCCCAGATGCAACGACGCGGCCGTGGGGTCGAATCCGATATACGCAGTGACACCGCCGATGCCCAATCGCTCCAGCAAGGTCTCGTCCGTCATTTGGTGGACGAGACCACGAAATTCCCAGTCATCGCGCAATCCCATGCGCTCTAGTCTACGAGGGACCGTTCCTAATTAGGGAGCACTATGACGCGTGCTCACCTCGGGCCGACCGAACGGTCGTGTGGGCCCTGGCGTGACCGGTTCGTCCGACTCGCGGCG
>JABEUQ010000068.1 GCA_013044265.1 Acidimicrobiaceae bacterium | reverse complement strand
TCACCGGGCCGTCCACCTACCCTTAAAACCCATGTCCTGCAAGGAGGAGCGTCCGATCACTCCGTCGCGGAACCCACATTCATGCCTCAAGACCCAAAATAAGACAAGGAGTTCTATATGCAGTTGGGTGCCAATACGTCGTCGTCGGGCGCAGTGATTCTCCTGATCCCCCTGGCGGTGTTTGTCCTCTACGTTGTCGCAGGTTGGAAGATCTTTGCTAAGGCCGGCGAACCTGGATGGGGAATCTTTATCCCAATCTACAACCTATATTTGGTGTGCAAGATTTCGGGGCGACCCGAATGGTGGCTCATTTTGTTCTTCATTCCATTGGTCAATATTGTCATCGGTTTGATCGTCGCCATGGACATTGCCAAATCTTTCGCCAAGAGTTCCGGATTTGGAATCGGTCTTTGGCTCCTCAATTTTATTTTCGTTCCAATACTTGGTTTCGGACCAGCGCAGTACACGCCACCAGCGGCTTTATCCCACGCCTGAAAAGTCATCACCCCCTGAGCACCATCTCCGTCATTTTTAGAGTCGAGACAACGCGCAGCCTCTTCGCAGAATGCGAGCTGCTGGGCAGATGGAGTGTGATCATAGATTTCCCAGCACTGCGACGTGCCTGACAGGACCGTATTGGCTTCTGAGGCCAATAGAAAAGGCCTTCGAAAGCACTCGCTCGCAACTTCGGCGGTCGCTACTCACACAGTTGACAACTTCACCCGAGAATACTGAGCTCGTAGTCGTCATTGCGGGCGGGCAACCTGTGTCGTCCGCCCGCGGGGAATTCATCCCCGGTCGCGACTTTGCCAGCCTGTATGGAGGTGGCACGCTAGCGCAGTGGCGCGGCCGCGGCTAGTACCGAGCCCTAGCGGCGTACCGGGCTCGAGAAGCTGCGCGACGGGGATGCACCTATCTCAGCGAGACCGCTTCCAGGGAGAGTCGACCGATTCTGCAGCGGTTGGACTTTACTTCATTTAGTTCGGTGACAACCTACGCCTCACACGGGCTGATCCGCACTTTCGCGATCTTCACCGAGCAGACAAACTTTGCAAGTCAGTACCTTGGTCCTCACTGGTGGACCCGTGCGGACCACGACGCGGCAGTACCCTGCATTCATGATCTTTTGTGTGCCAGTAACCAGTGATGGACAAGTCGACCCTCGGTGGGGTCGGGCCCAACGCATTGCCGTGGCCCAGGTGACCAACGGCACCATCGACGAGTGGCAGGAGGTTGAGGTCTCCTGGGACCGTCTCCACGACGAAGGGACGCCCGCCCAACACCACGCCCGGGTCGCACGATTCTTGTTGCAGAACCACGTCGAGGGTGTCGTCGTCAATCATGTCGGTGAGGGAATGGTTCGAATGCTGTCCACCATGAAATTGCCACTCTTTCTCGACGCGAGTGGCGATGCTCGCGCGGCCGTGTTAGCCGTGAGCGCCTGAGAGGCCCTGTTTTCCTTCACGAGCGCGCCAGCACTCAGTACCACTCCGATCACGGCATGCCCTATCTGAATGCCACAGTAGGGGAAGCGGCCCCGCCGACTCAACGAGTAACAGTCACGAATGTCAACCAATGGGCACCCAACACTGCTCCCTTTGACTCAATTGGTCCAAGTACGTCGGTATATCTACATTGGACATGCCGTAAGGAGTGTCCGGACGCGACGAGCGCGTGAACTAGCGACGAGTTGGCAGCGCGAGTGGTGTCGCGTCGCTCAAGGCTTCGCGCGCGTGATAACTCGAGCGCGTGAGCGGCGACGACTGCACGTGGGCCAATCCCGCGCGACGGCCGCGCTCGGCCAAGTCATCGAACTCAGCTGGCTCCCAGTAACGCGCGACGGGCAAGTGCTGGGCCGTTGGACGAAGATACTGTCCGATGGTCGCGATTGACACACCCACCGATGCGAGGTCAACGAGAACCTCTTCGATTTCGTCCGCACTCTCACCCAGTCCCACCATCATTCCCGATTTTGTGGTGAGTCCAGCTTTCACCGAACGTGCCAAGACAGTGAGAGAACGGTGATACGCCGCACTCGGACGCACCGCGCGCTGCAGGCGCGCGACTGTCTCCATGTTGTGATTCATCACGTCAGGGCGCGCGTCGATGATGAGTTGCAGCGCCGCGGCGTCACCCTTCAAGTCACTGATCAAGACCTCGATGTTCGTCTCGGGCGAGCGTTCTCGAACGGCCCGAATGGTATCGGCAATGGCGCCCGCACCCCCGTCGGCGAGGTCATCGCGCGCCACGCAAGTGATGACCGCGTGACTGAGCTTCAGACGCACCACTGCTTCGGCCACGCGACCGGGCTCGCTAGAGTCCAGGGCGAGGGGCTTACGAGTGTCGATGAGGCAGAAACCGCACGCCCGCGTGCAGCGTTCTCCGTTGACCATGAATGTGGCGGTGCCACTCTGCCAGCACTCAAAAATGTTGGGGCAACCCGCCTCCTCGCACACCGTCACGAGTCGAAGATCCTCAGTCAATGTACGCAAACTCTGAAATTCGTTACCCATGTGGGCTTCGATGCGCAGCCACTCGGGCTTGCGGGTGTTAATCGGTAGCGCCTCGTCGGGGTTGACGCCCGCCTTGCGCAAGCGTCGGATGAGGGGTCGCTCGTCTGAGGTGCTTGAGGCGGAGCGATCAACGCGCGCGACGCGTTCCTCGGTTCCCAGTCGCTGGGCAAGTTCTAGACCGAGACGTTCCTCGACCTCGAGCTCAGTGACGTCGAGTCCGAGTGACTTCATTGAACCCACGGGCTTATCAGGAATTCCGCAGGGAATGATGGCTTGAAATCCGGTCAAGTCGATATCTACATTGAGTGCCACGCCGTGCAAAGTTCGGCGTTCTCCTCGTTGGTTGCGCATGGTGCGCACGCCCACCGCGGCAATCTTGTGGGGCCGCGAATCGATTCGCGCCCACACACCGGGGTACCCCTCGAGACGACCTATTTCACCGAGTGTGCCCTCGGGATCGAAGGCTCGCACCGTCGCAATGACGGCATCCTCGAGCTTGTTCACGTGCAATCGACCCGCACCAGGATCGTCGGGCACGCTCACAATGGCCCAGCCCACTGCTTGTCCGGGCGCGTGGTACGTCACGTCGCCGCCTCGATCGGTGGTGACCACGTCAGCGTTCAAGAGCTCCGCCGCAATCAAGAAGTGGTCCTCCTGAGCACGGATACCGCGCGTGTAGGTTGGCGGATGCTCAAAGAGCAAAACGTAGTCCTCGTCAGACTCAAAGAGAGCCCGTTGCAAATCATCGGCCTCAGCGAAGCTCACGCGTCCCAGGTGCCGACGGCGCAGCATTATCGTTCGCTAGCCACGTCGAGGCCAGCCAGCAATTCGCCCACTCTCTCAAGGTACTTGCTCGCCGCCGCCGCGTCACAGACACGGTGGTCGAAGGTGAGTCCCAAGATGACGCGTCGTCCCACTTCGAGCACCGGCACGCCTGCGCGCACCACGACGACCGGCACCTGACGCACCGCGCCAATGCCTAGGACCGCCACTTCGGGCTGAATGATGATGGGCTCGGTCCACATCGTGTGCTCACTGGTCGCTGACGCGACCGTGAAAGTACCACCCATGAGGTCATCCGCATTGAGCTGGCGCGAACGCAAGCGTTCGTCGAGCTCCGCAGTGCGACGTGACAGGGCACGCAACGTCAGGCCCGCAGCTGCGTGCACCACGGGAACCAGCATGCCGTCATCTTCGACGTGGCGCGTGAAACCCACCGAAATGGTGCGGTGCAGCGTCAATTGGTCGTTCGCGAAAGTGGCATTGAGGAATTCGAATTCTGCCAGGGCCCGTACCGCAGCGATTGTCACGACCGACTCGTCGGTGATGGTAAACCCCTCACGAGTCTCGCGACCCTGCGCGTCCAATTCATCAAAGACGCTGGCGTCGACTTCGACCGCGACGAACCCGTGGGGTGCGGAGAGCACCGAAACACTCATGTGCTGGCCCATACGACGTCGTCCGTTGGAGAGAGCGACGATGACTTCCTCCGTCGGCCCCTGCGCAACCGCGCGCTCGGCATCACGGCGCGTGATCGCTCCGCCGCTACCGGTACCGGTGACGGTAGATGGCTCGACACCCCCATCGGCCAGTATGCGACGCACGACCGGCGAGAGTACGACACCATTGACACCACGACCTTCAGTGACTGCGGGGGCGCTCGCACGAGGAGCCGCGCCAGGCGTGGGAACTACCGGCGAGGCTGACGCATTCGAAGTCGACCCGACTGCGGCCACGGCACTCTCGTCGATGACCGCGACGCGCGCACCGGTTTGTACCGTGTCACCTTCCTCGGCGAGGATCTGGGTCAGGACTCCAGCCGCCGGCGAGGGCATTTCGGAGTCGACTTTGTCAGTCGAGACCTCAAAGAGTGGTTCGTCGCGAGCGACGGCGTCGCCCACCTTCTTGAACCATTGCGTAATGATTCCTTCGGTGACTGACTCACCTAACGACGGGAGGGTGACGTCAGCCAACGTGGATTCCTCGACCCGCCAGGGCGAGCAACGTCTCGCCGAAGGTCTCTGAGAGCGACGGGTGCGGCATGATCAGCGCAGCGGCTTCTTCAGCCGTGGCCTCCCAGTTCACCGCGTAGTACCCCGCACCGAGCTGTTCAGTGACCCATGGTCCGGCCATGTGCACGCCAAGAATCTGGCCGGCGGTACCATCAGCGCGCTTCTCGGCGATGATCTTTACCACGCCGTCAGTGTCGCCGATGATTTGTGCACGACTGTTACCACCGAAGGGATCCTTCTTCACGACCACGTCGTAACCGCGCTCCTTGGCGGCCGCCTCGGTCAGTCCGCAGAAGGCCACCTCAGGGTTGGAGTAGATGGCCCAGGGGACACGGTCATAGTCGACGGGGACAACCGCTTCACCCAGGATCGTCTTAATCGTCACGACGGCCTCAGCGAAAGCAACGTGCGCCAGCTGCGGGGTTCCCGCAACGACGTCACCAACCGCGAAAACGTTCGCGTTCGCGGTGCGCATGTAGCCGTCGGCCACCACGAAACCGCGATCGTTCAGTTCAACTCCAGTCCCTTCACCCAAAAGACCTTCCGTGCGCGGGCGACGGCCCACCGACACTACGACCATCTCGACGTTGACGTCCTCGGCTCCCTCCATGGTGATGGCAGTGGTCTTCTTCGAGGGCGTGTGACCGGTGATCTTGACGCCAGTCTGGATTTCGATGCCGCGCTTCTTGAAGGCGCGCTGCACGACAGTGGCGACCTCGGTGTCACAACCCGCCAGGATCGAGGGTAGGCCCTCGAGAATCGTGACCTTGGTTCCCATGTCGGCGAGCATCGAGGCGAACTCACACCCGATGGCGCCGCCACCGATGACCGCGGCGGTGGCCGGCAGCGTGCCGAGATTCAAGAACTCGTCCGATGTCAGCACGAACTTGCCGTCTACGTCGAAACCCGGCAACGTTCTCGGTACGGAGCCGGCCGCGATGATGACGTTGGTGCCCTCGGCCACGACGCCCGCGTCGGCGCCGTCGAGAATGGTGACTTTCTGGCCAGCATCGAGGCGGCCGGTGCCGTCGAAGATGGTTACCTTGCGACCCTTCAAGAGCCCCGACAGGCCCTTGTGCAGGCGGTCGACAATCTCATTCTTGCGCGACTGACTGACGGCGAAATCGACTTCGACACCGTTGGTCGTGATACCGAAAGCAGCCGAATGCTCCAGAGTGCGACGAACATGAGCAGTCTCAAGAAATTCTTTGGCGGGAACGCAACCGCGGTGCAGGCAAGTGCCACCGACCTTGTCACGCTCGATCAGGGCGACGTTCAGACCAGCCGCGGCTCCGTAGAGGGCGGCGGCGTAACCACCAGGTCCTCCTCCGATAATGACGACATCGAACTTCTGGACCTCGTTAGCCACCGTAATTCCCTTCAAAGAGTCTGTATTGTCCCCCGCGCAATCCTAATGAGTTTGAACAGGGAGCAAAACCGTCAGCCCAGGGAATTGCGGCCGCGTTGCAAATCAGCCGCCTCCGTCGCCAACGCGTCCACAAAATCATTCATCACGTCTCCCGAATGGCCCTTGACCCAGGTGAAACGCACGTCGCGATCCGTGTTGACGACCATAGGTATCAAGACCTCCCAAAGATCGCGATTCGCAACGGGTTGGCCCTGAGAGTTCTTCCAACCGCGTCGCAGCCAGCCACTGTGCCATTTGTCGTGAAAACATTTCACGACGTAGGTGGAATCGCTCACGACCTCGATTTCCCCTTCGGGGTGCGCTTGCAGGGCTTCGATGACTGCAAGGACCTCCATGCGCTGGTTAGTCGTATGGGGAGCAGCGCCGCTGGCGTAGGAGTCAGTGCCAGCCGCCCAGGCCCAACCGCCCGGGCCCGGATTACCTCGACACGATCCGTCGGTGTGGATACGTGTCACGGGTGTCGGGTGATCCACGCGTCGGGGTCACTGGTGAACCGAGTCACCGACAAGGGTAAGTCGCCGCGCAGCACATCGCCGAGCGTCACGTGTTCGAGGACTTCGCGCAGCGCAGCGCGCACCGCGACCCAGACGTCTCGCAGGTGAGTAGCCTCGCCCTCATAGTGCAGAGTCTCGGGTCGCATACCGCGAACGCCCGCCATTGGCCCCGACACCACCCGCAAAATATCGGCAATCTGGATATCGTCCGCGTCTCGAGCCAGACGAAAACCACCTTCGGGACCACGCTGACTCGTCACCAGACCTCCACGGCGAAGATCCGACATGATTGCCCCAAGGAACTTTGAGGGTAGTTCTTGCTCCTGGGCGAGATGTTCAGCGCTCAGCGAAGTGGTACTCGCCGCCAATGTCAAGAGCGCGCGGATGGCGTACTCAGCCTTGGCGGGAATCTGCATGCCCCCATTCTGCCCTAGCGGTCACCCCCGGACGTACCGGGGGCCCGAAACGCTGATAGGTCTCAGCCTTGCGCACTCCCATTCGGCGTTCGCGTGCGCGCTGACGGGTCCCTCTCGTGCTTCCAAACGTGACGTGATACGACGCGTGGCTCGGGCGTGTCGTTCGCCATCGATGACTCGACCGCGTCAACGAGGGCGTCTGTGCTGAACACCTGACGCTCTAGCGATGACGATCAAGCCACCCCAGTAGCGTCGCCACCATGCGCGGATCGGCCCTCAACTGATGGCCCGCCCCCTGAATGATGCGTAGTTCACAGCGCCCCTCAGCTCCTGCGACGAGCAAACGCGCATCGGCGACGGGCACTTCCATATCGTCAGAACCATGGCCAATGAGTAGGCGACGCGGCGGAATCTTCTTTATCGAATCCACGGGATCAACCGTCATCACGTCCGCGTGTAGGGCCTCAGGGCCCAAAAGTTCTTCCGGGTCTCCCACGACGCCCGCCACTTGGACGGCGTGATGAAAGTCGTGCGCGTTACCGCACCAGAATTCAAGGTCAGCCGGCGAAGCGAAGGTTGCCACCCCTCGGATACGGGCATCGTGCGCGGCGACGTTGAGAGCGAGCGAACCACCGAATCCGAATCCGGCCAAGGAAATCCGTGGTTCTCCTTCAGCGACACGGTCCACGATCGCCTTCAGATCATCCCTCCACTGACTCGCTGAGAAAGTGCCCGTACTCGATCCCACCCCCGACAAGGTACCGGTCGCGACCAGCCAGCCCGATTCGTTCGAAAGGTGCTCGGCCAACTCGGGCAATAGCCCCGCGGCCTGGCGACCCATGCCCATCGCTCGAGGCAGACCGTGTACCAAAATCAAAACGTGGTTGGCCAGGGGACGGGTTTCTGAGCGTGCCACCCGTAGGTCGAGCACGGAAGAACCGCTGGAGATTTGTTCGTGTTCAATCATGGTTTACCTCTATCGTAAAGCAGGTCACGTCGCGGGGGAGTTCTGACAAACTCGCATTATGGAGAACGTCGCGCTGGTGTGGTCCAATGCCGCCGCCGAAGTGCACCGCTTCGTCGTCGGTCCAATCGATAACAATGTCTACGTCGTGCGCTGTCGACGAAGCGGAGTAGCAGCTCTCATCGACGCGGCGAACGAGCACGAGCGTCTCCTCGAGATCGCGCGGAGACTGGGAGTGAGCGCGGTGCTCGAGACCCACGGGCACTGGGACCACATCGGTGCCGTCGAACAGGCCCGCGAGGCTGGCATCGAGGTATGGGTCCGAACTGAGGACGCCCATCTACTCCCCAGCTACGACCACCTGCTCGATGACGATGCTGCTTTCCCGGTAGGCGACCTGCGCCTGCGCACGGTGCACACGCCCGGACACACCCCCGGGTCAATCTGCTTCGCCCTCGTGGACACGCCCGTCCTCTTCAGCGGTGACACGCTGTTCCCCGGCGGGCCCGGATCAACAAAATTCGATGGTGGTGACTTCCCCACCATCATCACCAGCATCGAGGAACGCCTCTTTCAGCGCTTTAGCGAGGACACTGTCGTGTGGCCGGGTCACGGGGGTGCCACCACTCTTGGAGTTGAGCGTCCCCACCTCGAGGAGTGGGTGAATCGAGGCTGGTGATCTCAGTCCGAAGAGAGACAGACTTTAGGACTCACCAGTAGGCTGTCACCCGTGACAACGCCCCTGCTCGAACTCAAGAATCTCCACGCACAGGCCGATGGCGCCAGCATCCTGCGCGGCGTCGATCTGGTGGTGAACGCTGGTGAGGTACACGCGCTCATGGGACCTAACGGTGCGGGTAAGTCAACCCTAGCCAACGTCATCATGGGGCATCCCGGCTACGTGATCACCGAGGGCACCATACTGCTGCACGGTGAAGACATCGCGAAGTGGACACCCGACGAACGAGCGCGCGCCGGGATCTTCCTAGCCTTTCAGTACCCTGAAGCGATCTCGGGTGTGTCGGTGGTGCAATTCCTTCGTCAAGCGATTGCTGCGCGGAAGGGTCTCGATGAACTCAGCGTGCTCGAAGTGCGACTCGACTTGATGGAGTGGATGGACCGGCTCGGGATGGACCCGGCCTTCGCCGAACGACACCTCAACGAAGGATTCTCCGGCGGCGAACGCAAACGGAATGAAGTGCTGCAGATGGCTCTGCTCGCGCCCGCCCTGGCACTGCTGGACGAGACTGACTCCGGACTCGACATCGACGCGCTACGCATCGTGGCCCGTGGCGTTCGTACCGTGCGCGAGGAACACCCCAACATGGGGGTACTAGTAGTGACGCACTACGTGAAACTCCTCGAAGAGATCAAACCCGACCAGGTACATGTTTTGATTGATGGGCGCATCGACACCTCGGGTGATGCCTCCCTGGCCCAAGCCATCGAGGAGCGAGGCTACGACGAACTGCGCCGCCCGGTCGGCCTGTGACCCGCTTCGACCCCAAGTTGGTACGCGGCGACATTCCGCTGATGAATCGAGTCATCAACGGACGACCGATAACCTACCTCGACTCCGGCGCCTCCTCGCTCACCCCGCGCTCGGTCATCGAAGCGATGGACCGCTATTACCAGTTCCATCACGCCAACGTGCATCGTGGTGTCTATCAGACCGCTAATGAAGCCACCGCCATATACGAAGGTGCGCGTGAGTCAGCGGCCCACTTCTTGAACGCACCGGGAGGCTCCGAGGAGATTGTCTTCACGAAGAACGCCACTGAGTCGTTTAACTTGCTGGCGCGCTCCTGGGGCGCCGCTTTCCTGCAGCCGGGTGATGTTGTGCTCGTGAGTGAGATGGAACATCACGCCAACATCGTGCCCTGGTTCCAGCTACGTGAAAGCCATGGTGTCGAAGTACGTTTTATCCCCGTCACGGATGATTACCGACTCGATCTCAGCAACATCGAAGAGTCGATGCACGGCGTGAAGCTCGTATCGGTGACGGCAATGAGCAACGTATTGGGCACAATCAATCCGATTCGCGAACTCGCAAATCTCGCGCACTCGCACGGGGCCCTGCTCGCCGTCGACGGAGCACAGTCCGTGGCGCACCTGGCGACCGACCTCGTCGCACTCGACGCCGACTTCATGATCTTCTCGGCGCACAAAATGCTCGGCCCCACCGGCCTCGGTGTCTTCTGGACTCGCCAAGAGATCATGGCCGCGATGCCCCCGTTCCTGGGTGGTGGTGGCATGATTAAGGATGTCAGCACTGACGGTTTCACGCCAGCGAGCGGGCCCTCGAAGTTCGAGGCTGGCACACCGCCAATCGCCCAAGCCGCTGGATTCGCCGCCGCCGTGCGCTACCTTGAGGGTCTGGGCATGGAGAACATCGCGGCCCACGAAAAGGACCTCACCGGCGACGCATTGACGCGATTGGCTCTGGAATTCGATGGGCGGGTGCGCGTGATTGGACCACCCGACACCGAAGCGCGCGGCGGCGTCATCTCCCTCGACGTCCAAGGCGTGCACCCCCACGACGTGGCCCAGGTGCTCGACCAGTTCGGAGTGTGCGTGCGACCCGGTCACCACTGCGCGAAACCACTAATGAAGCGCTTCGGTCTCGCCGCCACGGCGCGCGCGTCCTTCGGTCCCTATTCTCTCGTGAGCGACACCGACGCGCTGCTCGAGGCCCTCACTCACGCCGTAGAGATGTTCGGGTAATCGTGGCGAATCTTGACGACCTCTATCGCGAAATCATCCTCGACCACTACCGATCTCCACGCAACCGCGGTGAACTCGCTCCACCCGCTCACCGTACTGAAGGATTTAATCCCCTGTGTGGTGATGAGATTGTCATCTACGTCCAAATTGAAGATGGAGTGCTTACCGATATCAAACTGACCGGCCACGGCTGTTCGATCTCACAATCCTCCTCATCGCTCATGAGCACTGCCGTCAAGGGCAAGCCCCTCGAGCACGTGCGCGCCACCATCGCCACCTTCAAAGACTTGATGATGACACGTGAAACGAAGCTCGGTGAGGAAGCGACGGACCCCAGTGGCGAGGCGAACCTGCGACGACTCGGTGAATTGGCTGCGCTGGCCGGAGTCGTGAAATTTCCGGTTCGCATCAAGTGTGCAACACTCGCGTGGAACACCCTCACCCAAGCACTCGACGAGGTTGACGCTTAGCGTGGCGCGGACCTTGGGTGCTTGCGAGTACTGATTATTTAGGGGTGCAGGGCGTCGGATCGAAGTACTGCTGACCCTCTGGGGGAATCGTCGTCGTAGTCGTCGCAGTGCTCGCCGCCACGTTCACCAGAAACTTGGCCCCCGTAGAAGGAATCACCACCGACGACGTCGTGGCCGTCGTCGTCGGGATTGTCCAGCCTGGTGAATATCCGGCCGAATTTACGGGCGGTGGGTTAGTGGGTTTTTGCAACTGCGAACCGAAGATCTGATAGAGCAACTTTTGCATGGTGGGTTCTTGCACGAAGAGGATACTGCCGAGGTTGCCGTAGCTACCTGGGGCGGTGGGCAGCGTGTAAGTTACCAAGTTCGCCGGGTCGAGATTATGAAACTTGATTGCGAGTCCAATGAGCTCTCCAGCGGAGAAATTGCTGTCGAGGGCGACTCCGGTAGTCAACTTGGAGATGAAACTATTAATGGTGAAGGGGTTATACAGACCCTTGGCCTTGTCGATCATGGCCTTCAAGAACTCATTCTGGCGGTAGATGCGCCCGTAATCACTCGTGACGTCAGTAGTCCAGACGCCATTCTGGTACCACTGATAGTGGCGGCTGCGCACTAGGGCGAGGGCCTGGAAGTTGTTCACGATCTGGCAACCCGCGTGGGGAAAGTTCAGACCCGAGAAGGCGTCCTTGGCCGGGTAGGGAAAATTCATGTAGACCCCGCCGATAGCTTGCGCGGCATTGATGATTCCTTCAAAACTCACCACGACGGTGTGGGCGATCGGGATACCGAAATTGGCAGTGATGGTCTGGGCCAGTAGCGAGGGTCCGGTACCAAAGTTGACATTCAGTCGGTTGGCTTTGCCGAAGAGTCCCTGGTTCGCCAACAATGTCGTCACGGTGTCGCGTGGGATCGATAAGACCGTGATGGTCCCCTTGGCCGGGTCGACGTGCATTATTTTGACGACGTCACTGCGCTGACCCGCCGCCTGTCCCGTCGAGGCACCGGTTTGGGCGGCGATATAACCCGAGAGACCAGCTCGCGAGTCTGAACCGATCTCAAGGATGTTGAACGGCTGGTTACCAACACGCGCGACTTCACCGGCGACATTGATCTTCTTGATGTGCCCGAGTTGCCACAGGGTATAGAGGTAACCGCCGCCGATCAGTAGCACGATAACGAGTACCACCGAGACGCTTGAGTAAATCAACTTCTTGTGACGACGCCACCCGGTGCGCGCCGACTTCGGTACTTTATTCTTTCGCTTCCTCGGCTTCACGCCAGTCTTTTCGTCGATAGCCTCGCCGAGCGCGGCTAAGCGGTGGGCGTTCGCCAGACCACCGGGGGCAGGCGTCGAGCGACGCGACCGACCACGTGGAGCATCAGGAGAGTCCGAGGGCATCGGGCAACTTTACCAGCGCTTTTTAAGAAACCGGTCTACTTCTGGACAATTCGGAACGGCTCGTAACCATCCTTCTCCAGGATTTCTGCCATTTCGGGACCACCTGTAGCGACGACGCGACCTTCTGAGACCACGTGAATCATGGTGGGGGTCAATTCGTGCAGCAGTCTGCGAAAGTGCGTAATCGCCAATACTCCACAGTTCCACTCGGTGGTGGCCCCTTGAAGTCGCCGCGCCACGGCACCCAGCGCATCGACGTCAAGTCCGGAGTCAATCTCGTCGAGCATCGCGAACTTCGGCTGCAGAATCGCTAGTTGCACCATCTCAGCGCGCTTGCGCTCACCACCGGACAAGTCAACGTTGACGAAGCGCTCAAGCACCTCTGGGCGCAACTCGACTCGACGAGCCTCCTCGCCCATACGTTCGCGTAGTCCCTCACGCGGTGCGCCGGCCGCGACCAGTAGGTCAATGGGGCGCACCCCGGGAACCTCCATCGGGTGTTGCAGCGCCAAGAAGAGTCCGTGACGCGTGCGCTCGGTCGCGGAGAGATCAAGCAATTCAATGTCGTCGATTACTACCGAGCCCGCTAAGACCTTGTAGCCCGGATGTCCCGCGAGAGCGTGGGCCAGGGTCGATTTACCTGAGCCGTTGGGACCCATGATGACGTGGACTTCTCCCGAGGCCATCGTCAGGTCGAAACCCTTCAGGACTTCCTTGCCCGCGACTTCGACACGCAGGCCCTGAATTGTCAATGTGCTCAACTCATCACCACCTGAAGTCGGCCAGCTTCGTGAACGACGTCGTAGCGCACGACGGGTTGGGTCGCTGGGAAGGATGCTGGTTGGCCATCTTTGAGATTGAACATCGCCCCGTGGCGCGCGCACTCGATCTCACAAGTAGCGACGTCGACTTCGCCGAGCGACAAGGAGAAATCCTCATGACTGCAGCGGTCGTCGAGCACGTAGACGTCGTTGTCGATACGCACGATCACGAGGACGCGGTCACTCACCTTGATCTGAACGGCTTGACCGTGTACGTAATCATCCAAGGTCCCGATATCGAAGTTCGTCACGGCGTCACGATTTCCACGTGGTGCAGCGTCTCGCCGAGGTCACGTTCGACCACCTCGGCGAGTTCTGAGGGAAGGGTCGCGAGCATCTCGTAGAAGAAGCCTTGAATCATAAGTCGCTCGGCGTCGGGACGGGTGACCCCACGCGACTCCAGGTACCAGCGCTGGAGTTCATCCAGGGGCCCCACGCTCGATGCGTGGGCGCACATGACGTCGTTCTCTCGAATGTCGAGATTCGGCACACTATCGGCGTGCGCGTGGGGGGAAAGCAGGAGATTGTGATTGGTTTGGCGCGCGTCGGTGCGCTTCGCGCCCTTCTCGATCTCAATCATGCCGGTATAGACCGAACGAGACGCGTCGGCCACCGCACCCTTGGAGAGCAGGGTTGAGTGAGTGCGTCCGACGCGATGAAACTGGTGGGTGCGAAAGTCGTGCACTTGGTTGCCCGAACCAAGAAACGTGGTGCGTAACTCGTTCTCCGCACCCGCACCCAAGAACTGGGCGTCATTGCGCGAACGGTTGTAGTGCGCCCCAATCGAGATAACCGCTTGACGTAGACGGGCATCACGTCCGAGACTCCCCGTCGAACGCGCAATGTGCCAGGCACTGGCGTCGAGGCGTTGATAGGTGCTCACCTGCAGCGAGGAGTTATCGGCGAGGTCGTATTCGGCCAGTGGTACGACCAGGGCATCAACACCACCATCAAGATATTCCACCACTGAAGCCTGAGCTGAACGACCCAGCGTGATGTTCACCTGAGGGAAAGAAGCGTCAGTGGATGTGGAGTTCAAAATGACAATCGGCGTCACGACGTGCGCGCCGTCGGCGACACGCAAGGTGATCGTGTAGGGAGACAGGGCGCAGTTCAGTTGCGCGAAAGCATCATTCGCATACTTCGAGGACCACGTGGACTCGACGCATTCCACGTTGACACCCTCGAGCGCGCCCGTGACTTCGACGACTGCACCGTCGAGCACTCGCACCACGAGACCGGCACGTTCGCCGAGCTCGCGGGCGAAATTCGAGAGGGCGGGAACGTGATCGGGCGAGCGCACTTCGAAGTGATCCAAGTCCAGCTCGCGTAGTGGCGCGTAGCGCCACACCTCATCGACGGTCTTGGGTAGCCCGAGTGCACTAAAGGTTTCCCACGCGCCCAGTCGAGCGGAGGAATTTTCTAGGGCTTCAATGTAGGAGAGGGCTGACTGCGAGAAGTTTTTCATAGGAGAGGGCTTGAAAAGTGTAGTGGGAGCGTGGCCGCTCCCGGGCACCTTGCTGGTCTATCGACGCCAGAATTTCCAGCCGCGGCGCTGTTTCTTCTCCATCTCGTCGAGGAAGCGCCGACGCTCTTCGAAAAGCTCGGGCGCAACCGCGTCGATGATGTCACTGGCGGCGTTGAGGATATCGCGTCGGTCCTCGAGTGGCACGTCGGTTGATGGTGGCTCTTCGACGTTGGGTCGGCGCGCCAACGAGCCGTGGGACCATCCCACGTCGGCAAATCGACGCTCGTAGGTAAGACAGTTCTCTGGGCAACTCCATGGTTGATCGGGTGCATTTCCGAGAACGCAGAAACGCGCGACTTCACCAGAGGCGTACGTACGGCTCTGGAAGTGCTTACATTCCTCACGCATTCCCATGTCGTCTCCATTGTGTCACGCTCGTCACGTTCGGATCTAGGCGCTCATGCGCCCAAAGTCCTAACCGATCGAACCTTCCATCTGTAGCTCGATCAAGCGAGACCATTCAACGGCGTACTCCATTGGCAACGTACGCGTGACCGGTTCGATGAAACCGTTCACGATCATCCCCATCGCCTGAGTTTCAGTTAAACCCCGACTCATCAGGTAGAATAATTGATCATCACCAATCTTCGAGACGGTGGCCTCGTGTCCAATGGAGGCGTCTTGCTCTCCCACTTCCATATAGGGCTTGGTCTCAGAGATCGACTGCTCGTCAAGTAGCAACGCATCACAGCGCACGAAGGCCTTCGCTCCTGTCGCCCCTTCCTCGACCTTGACCAAACCGCGATACGTCGTCTGGCCGCCATCTTTAGAAATGGACTTGGAGATGATCGTTGAGGTGGTCTCAGGCGCGCAGTGCACCATCTTGGCTCCGGCATCTTGAATCTGTCCAGGTCCGGCGTAGGCGACTGAAAGAACCTCGCCCGAGGCCTTGGGTCCCATCAGGTAGACACTCGGGTATTTCATGGTCAGTCGAGAACCAATGTTGCCGTCAATCCACTCCACGTGGGCCTCTTCTTCGGCGCGTGCGCGCTTGGTGACGAGGTTATAGACATTGTTCGACCAGTTCTGGATGGTCGTGTAGGTGATGCGTGAGCCCTTCAGGGCCACGAGTTCCACCACGGCTGAGTGCAACGAGTCCGTCGAATACACCGGAGCCGAACACCCTTCGACGTAGTGCACCTGACTACCTTCGTCGGCAATGATCAAAGTTCGCTCGAACTGTCCCATGTTCTCAGTATTGATACGAAAATATGCCTGCAGCGGCTGGTCGACATTGACGCCGGGTGGCACGTAGATGAAGGAGCCACCGCTCCACACGGCGGAGTTCAACGCGGCGAATTTATTGTCGTTCGGCGGAATCACCGTACCGAAGTATTTACGAACCAGATCAGGATATTCACGCACCGCGGTGTCCATGTCGCAGAACAAGACGCCCAAACGCTCCAAGTCCTCGCGGTTGCGGTGAAAAACCACCTCGGATTCGTACTGCGCAGTGACCCCCGCCAGATACTTGCGCTCGGCCTCGGGGATGCCCAGACGTTCGTAGGTGTTCTTGATCGCGTCAGGTAGGTCTTCCCAGCGCTCGACGCGGTTCTCAGTGGGCTTGATGTAGTAGTAGATGTCGTTGAAGTCAAGATTCGGCATGCGAGTGGCGAACCACTCCAACATGGGCTTGCGCTCGAAACGCTTGAGGGCGTTGAGCCGGAAATCAAGCATCCACGGCTCTTCGGACTTAATCCCAGACATCTCGCGCACGATGGCCTCGTTAATGCCCTTCTTCGGCTTAAAAACGGGGATCTGGTCGTCAGACCAGCCCAACTGGTAACGACTGAAATCCAGGTTGTCGACGCTCATCGTGCTCCTCCGCGGAATATTCCCTACGCCCATAGTACTAACTCGAGAGCGCACTCTGACAGAAAAATCTCGCCATCTGGCAGAGTGGAGCAATGTCTCTTGCTCCGCGCGTCACTCAACGTCCCTTCGAAATTACTCGCCATGGCGACACCCGTGTCGACCCCTACTACTGGCTGAATCAACGTGACAACGAAGAGGTCCTCGCTCACCTGCGTGCGGAGAACGAGTATCTGGCCCAGGAGCTCAGCTACCTCGCTCCCCTCGAGGGGGAACTCTTCGAAGAAATTAAGGCCCGCATAGAAGAGACCGATATCTCGGTGCCAGTGCGCCGTGGCGACTGGTGGTACTACGAGCGCACTCGCGAAGGACTCAACTACCCCATTAGCTGCCGCCTGCGCGTGACGGACGGCGTGGACACTCCGCCCGCAATTTCGCCCGACGTCGAAATAGCGGGTGAACTCGTCATCTTGGATGAGAACCGCGAAGCCGAAGGTCACGACTTTCTCTCGGTGGGTGTCCTCGCGGTCAGCCCCGACGACAGTTGGGTCGCGGTGGGCGTGGACTACGAGGGCGACGAGCGCCATCGCGTGAGCGTACGACCTCTCGCCGGACAAAGCCCCCTCGACGATGAGCTCGAGGATGTCTACTACGGCTTCGCCTGGGCTGGGGACAGCCGTCACTTCTTCTACACCCGTGTTGATGACGCCATGCGCCCCTGGCAACTCTGGCGCCACGAGATCGGTACACCCGCCGAATCCGACGTGCTGGTGATGCAGGAAGACGATGCGCAGTACAACGTCTCGGTGGGGCGAAGTCGAGATGACAGTGTCATCTTGGTATCCGTCTCGTCGTCGTCCACGTCCGAGATGTACTACCTCAACTCCTTGACCCCCACCGCAGACTTCATCCTCATCGAGGCGCGATGCCAGGACATCGAATACGGTGTCGAGCACTTCCGTGACCGTGCGGGGCACGACTGGTGGCTCAAGATCACCAACGAGGATGCCACCGACTTTCGACTACTGGCGCGTCGCGTCCACGAGGAAGACTCACCCTGGCGCGAGCTGATTGCGCACCGACCGGGTCAACGCCTCGACGGCGTAGATACTTTCGCCGACTTCTTGGCAATCTCGGAACGCTACGACGGCAGTTCGGCGGTACGCATCGTTCCGCTCCTGGATGCACCCGACCCCTTTGGCGAGGACTTGCTGGCACGCGCCTACTTCGTCGATGGCGGTCCCGCCCCGACCACGGTGTCGCTCTCGGCCAACGCGATGTATGAGACCACGCGACTGCGGGTCTCGATCTCGTCGCTCGTCACACCACGTCTGGTCGCCGACATCGACGTCGCCACCGGTGCCCTCACGATCCTCAAGCAGCAGCGGGTCCTCGGTGGCTACGACGCCACACGCTACGTCACCGGTCGCCTTTGGGTCGAGGCGAGCGACGGGGTGCGTATTCCTGTATCGATTGTGGCGAGTCGTGACGTCGTCACTCGAAGTGAGAACGGGGAACTGACGGCGAAGGGACCGTCCCCCTTCCTGCTCTACGGTTACGGCAGTTACGAGATCTCCATCGATCCCACTTTCTCTTCCCTGCGACTCTCACTACTCGACCGTGGCATCATCTTCGCCATCGCCCATGTGCGTGGCGGCGGTGAGATGGGACGCTCTTGGTACGAAATGGGCAAACTCGCTCAGAAACCCACGACCTTCTCCGATTTCGTGGCCGTGGCACAGTTCCTCGTCGACCAGGAATGGACCACGCCCGCCCAGCTCTGCGCCCGCGGCGGATCGGCGGGGGGTCTCTTGATGGGGGCAGTCATGAACCTCGCACCACAACTCTTTCGCTGCGTCGTCGCCGAGGTGCCCTTCGTCGACGCGCTCACTACCATGCTCGACGACTCACTGCCGCTAACGGTTGGTGAATGGGAGGAATGGGGTAATCCCGACGCGAGCCCCGAGGCCTATCGGACAATGAAGTCCTATTCCCCCTATGACAATGTCCGCGGTGTCAATGACGACACGTCGGCGCGCATCTACCCGCACCTCTTCGCCGCGGGGGGACTCAACGATTCACGCGTGGGCTACTGGGAGCCGACGAAATGGGTACTCAAGTTGCGCGACGCCAACCCCGCGAACGTCGCCTATCTCAAAACCGAGTTGGGCGCCGGCCACGGCGGACCGTCGGGACGCTACGACGCGTGGCGCGACGAGGCGCAAGTACTGGCATTTATCGTCCACGAAGTGGGTGCGGTGTCCTAGACCAAGTTCACAACGGTGACCAGCGAAAGGCCGCTGTTGTGGAGCCCACTCGTCGGCGAGTGATGTAGGGCGAGCACTGCGGCGAGCGCGACCACTACCACGAGCACCACGATCACCACGATCACCACGATCACCCCAGCCATGCGCCGGCGACGTCGCACGTGCAGATGTGGTGCATGACGCATCGAACGATCGAGGGCCCACTTTTCGTCGTGACGAAACTGGGGTGGGGAGATTGAATCTCCTATCGTCACTTGGGTTTCGTTAAAGACGAATTCCTTGTTCGGATCGAGTCGGGGTAGTCGCACCGGCGGAGTCGACACTGGCTCCTCACCATCGAGAATTCGAAAACCCCGCGAAGGCTGATAGGGCGAGGGTGGTAGAGACGGGTGAAAATCCGCTCGTGACTTGATCTTTTTCGGCGCACCGTCTCGACGACCCGCGACTCGCCCACGAAAGAAGAAAGCCGTTATCAAGAACACCAGGACGGCGGCGCCAGTGATTTGAACTACTAACACGGAGACCCCCCTTCGTGCACGGCGCTCCTTCTCGTCTCGAGAGTCAGCGTAGCCAGTCCCAGGTGTTCAAGCGAGTTCGCCGAATCCTCCGCGAAAGTAAATCAGGGGGTGGCCACTTCTCGCGAGCACGTAGGTCACTTCCGCTACGGCAACATCATGGTCGCCGTGGGTCGTGATCCCGGAAATTCTTCCTTCGAGGTGCGCAATGGCGCCACCGAGCAGTGGTGAACCATTCGGTGCTTTTTCCCACGACGTACCGTCGAATTTATCGAGTCCCGTCGTCGCGAAACGACGCGCGAGTGGTTCCTGGTCGACGCCGAGGATGCTGATGCCGACGTATTCACTGCGACGCACCAGCCCCCAGGAATGGCCCTGGGACGTAGCGGCAAACGTCATGAGTACCGGGTCCAGTGAAAGAGAGCCAAAACTCTGGCAGGTGAAGCCCGCGGGACCACTGGCCACATCAGCCGTGACTACCACGACGCCGGTGGCGTAGTGTCCCAGAACTTCTTTGTAGTGCGCCACGTCGAGAGATGCCACGCGCAAACTCTACCGGGCGTCCTCGCCCAAGTTACCCAATGCGAAGTGTGATCCGTCGTAACCGATGAGACCCTCTTGCACTAATTGGTCAAGCAACACCTCAACGCGTTCAACGTTTACGTCGTCCACGAGTCCCAGGAGCGAACCTCGCGTGAGCGGTCTCTCGTGCAACGCCTTCATTAGGCGTCCGCGTACCTGGCGGTCCGACCCCGCGAAGGGGGCCTGGCGACGTGATACCGCCGCCGAACCAGGAGCAGGATCGGTTCCCCCTTCGCGATGAAAACGACATTTCCTTCGAAGAGGACACACCGCGCAGCGAGGTGCGCGAGTGCAGAATTGCGCACCCAGGTCCAGCATCGCCTGATTGAACGCCGCGACGCCATCACGGGGTAGCAAACCTGTCGCAATGGCCTGGGCCTCGCTTGGTCGCAGTAGGCGATTGGCGAGGGCCCGCGACACCACCCGACCGACGTTGGTGTCGAGAACCGCGACTGGAGCGTTAAAGGCAAAAGATGCAACCGCGTGTGCGGTGTAACTACCCACCCCTGGCAGGCTCAGTAGATCGTCAATCGCCGAAGGCACTGACGCATTGAACTTCTCGCACATTACGCGTGCCGCACCCTGGAGAGATTTTGCTCGCCGGGGAAAGCCAAGTCCGCTCCAGAGCCGCAGTACTTCAGCGAGCGGGGCTCTCGCGCAACTTTCTGGAGTGGGAAATGCATCGAGGAAGCGGCGCCACGGTTCGATCACCCGCCTCGTCGAAGTCTGTTGCAGCATGACTTCGGAAACGAAGATCGCCCAAGGGTCACCGATTCCCATCCACGGTAGGTCGCGACGTAGAACCGGTGCGACACGTCGAAGTTCGCGGCGAAAAGGTGTCAATGCCTCGAGTACATCGGCCTCGAGGATGACCTCAGGCATCGCGGCTTGCTTAAATGACAGCGGGGAGTGGCCGCGTCGAGAACGACGCCGTGCTGCCGTCGAGTGAATCACCATCGATGACGAGACGCCAGGTGAAACGAGAGTTCGGGCTCAGGGGAATCGGTCCAAGATTCACCGCGATCGGCACGTCCACGGGGGTGCCCACGGGCACACCCTCGGGTGCGCTCGCTGAGAAGTCGCCTCGAATCTCAATGGTCTGAGGACCTTGGGGTGAGTCGAATTGCACCAACTGTCCGTCAGCGTCCTCCAAGAACAATTCCCAGTGATGCATCCGATCAAACTCGTGCGTATCAACTTCGACCTTGATAGCGACCGCCGAGGGCACTGGTTCGGGTCCGCTCAGTGACCAGCCACCTCCGAGGATGTACAACTTTCCATCGGCGACTTGGGCGGAATCAGCGAGCAACATGGTGACGTTCATACATCCAGCCTAGACAATGCTCAAACGAGCATTTTCTCGATCAAAAATTGGTCGAAACCTATAAATTCAAATCCTTTGAACAGGGACTTTACCTGAAATTTATGCTCCAGTCGGATGCTGGCGCTCGCCGAGAAGGTAGCCTTGCACCCATGACTCACGTCGAGCGTCTCGGACGCCTCTCGACGCTTCGACTCGCGAGCAGACCGCAAAAGTCTCGGTGGATTCTCACCACGCTCGCCGCGGTCGTCGTGTCCACCAGTGCGGTGACCGTGTTGTCGCGCCCCGCCGGAGCAATGACCATCGCTCAGGAGAAACAGCGTGCGGCAGACCTCTATAACCAGATTCAACGCGTCGGTTCCCAAGTGCAATACCTTGGTCAGAAGTACGACTTAGCGCACCTTAAGTACGCCCAGATCGTCAACACCATTGCGAACACCAAGGCCATCGTGGCCGGTATTCAGGGCCAGGTAGTCACCGACAACGCCCGACTCAAGGCCGACGCGGTCTTCGCCTACGTGACCAATGGTTCGGCGGCCAACAGTAATCCTCTGTTCAACGCCAACGCCGCCAACGTGGGAGCAACCGACGTCTATAACCAATTAGCCACTGGCAACATTGGCTCGGTCATTGCGAGCCTCAAGACCAATCGGGTCCAGTTGACACAGGAGCGCGGACTCCTCAACTCTGAAATGGCCCAGGCCTCGGCGGTGGCGAATGCCGCCAAAGCCAACTACCAGCAGTACTTGACCCTCCAGGCCAACATCCAGCAAGCACGCTCCCAAGTTGAAGGGCAGATCTCGGCGTACTACAACGCCATTAAGGCCGCCGCCGCCGCCGCTTCGGTCAGGGCAGTCACCACCGCCATTGCCGCGCCGCAGCCCAGCTCGGGAGCGGCTCCCCCGCCCGACCCCCTCGGAGCTGCGGCGGTCGCCGCGGCCGAATCGTACTTGGGGGTGTGGTACCAATGGGGTGGCGCCTCACGTAGCGGTGTCGATTGCTCAGGACTCGTGATGTTGGCCTACGATGCCGTGGGAGTGTCCCTACCGCACTATTCGGGTGCGCAATTCGCCGACACCGTGCGAGTGCCTCTCTGGGACATCCAGCCCGGGGACCTCTTGTTCTACGGTTACGGCGGCGACGAGCACGTTGCGATGTACGTCGGTGGCGGCAACATGATTGAGGCTCCCCAGACCGGGTACCAAGTGCACATCACGCCAGTACGTTTGGGATGGGGTTTCGCGGGAATTGGTCGCGTCAGCGGCTAGCAATGTCGGGCGTACCCACCTCCATTCACCTTGGACCGTTCATCTTTCACCTTTACGGGTTGGGACTGGGCATTGCCGCCTACGTCGCGTATCTTTACGCCGAGCGCCGCCTGCGCCGTAGCGGCATCGATACCAGTCCCTTCGCTCGTTACACCATTGCTTTGATCGTGGCGGGCCTCGTGGGCGCCCGACTCGCCAACATCGTCACCAACTGGAGTTACTATTCCGGCCACCCGGCTCGATGGATTGCGGTGTGGCAAGGCGGCCTCGCTAGCTTTGGGGGCATCGGATTCGCGTTACCAGTAGGAATCATCGCGCAACGGCGCTGGTGGCCCGGAACGAAACTGACTGCTTTCACCGACGCCCTCATACCCGCGCTCGTAGCGGGTTGGGCCCTCGGTCGAGTCCTCGGTCCCCAGTTCATGGTCAACGGTGGAGGTCACGAAACGACTTCTTGGTTCGGTATGCACTACGTGGGCCAAGTTGGCAAACGCGTCCCGGTGCCCTTGATCCAAGGCAGTGAAGACGCAATGTTGTGGTTACTGCTTTTGCGCCTCGAAGCAAAATGGGCTGCCCGCGCCGTTGGCGTGATCAGCGCCGTCGGCATGATCATCTGGGGACTCGTACGCGCCTTCGACGAGCGATGGTTGCTCGGTCAACAATCACACTCGGGCTCCGTCGGAGTGCAGTTGGCCGGTCTCGCGCTATCGCTGGCCGGAGTGGTCACTTGGTGGCGAGCATCTCGACGTTCACTCACCGAGACCGTGACCACCGCATAGACGCTGGACACAACAGTGAGGATTTGAAATCATACGTCCGGTCCCCGGACCGACCCGACGTAGTCAATTCGAGAGCGCTCTGGCTCACTTCAAGCCGAGGTGATTCACCGATTCACAACCGCTTCCCTCGTCCAACCCGAAGTGCCGACACGAATGGTAGTGACTCCATCTTCCTCACGATTTACGTGGCCTGACCACTCACGCGAAGCATCCCCCAACACCCCAGTAGCGGCGCTCAAATCAAGGCATTCCATTCCTCGGCGCTTAAGGCGCCCAAGCGATTCACTTCCGCTTGCGCAGAAACGACGCTGCGTGTCACTTCGATGTAGGACACGTGATCCAGGCCCATCCGGCGCCAGGGCGAGAAGAGGCTGCGCGTCGGCGACGCGTTGGTGTAAATACCGCGTACCAGGAGTCCTTCATTGGAGGCCGCGACCACCACCGCCGGACGGATCTTAGATTGTTGCTCGGGAATGATCGGGTCAACGTCGTCAAAAGGGACTTCGGTAGTCACGACCCAGCCGGCCAAGGGATGCGTCGCGTCGTAGACCGCGGCTTCGGCCGGTGTCAAAGCTACCGCTCGACGCGTTACCTCGAGGGCGCTCGCGAGCAAGGTTGCATTGTGCGCCGTCACGCCGGTGACCGTCGTCGAAGGGGTATGCTTCTTCTTTTCCACTTTGCTCTTCGGCCCCGACTTGTCGGCCTTAGCCTTGGCCGCTTGCGCCTGCTTGCGGACCTTCTCCTCTTCGCGACGTGCTCGTCGCTGTTCACGCACTGTTTCGTCCACCACCTTGGGCGACAAAATCGAAGCGTGACCAATCGACACCTCGATCTCGGGCAGTGCGAGTGTCTCATCCTCGCCCAGGATCCGACGACAATGCGGGGCAGCCGGGAAGTCGTGGCCAATGGCGAAGGCGAGCACCGCGACAAGTTCGTCCTCACTCAGTGACGCACCGCGCAACGTAGTAATAGCAGCGAGTAACTCATCGTATGTGGGGGTCTCGGCGTGCTCGCCCAGCGCTTCAATGACCTTCTCCAGGGGCTCCATGGCGAGCAGTTCCAGCAAACCTGACACGGCGTCGATAGGCGATCCCGTCGCGAAGGCTGTCACGTCGCGTTTCTTTTGCAAGTTACGCAGCGGCACCGCAATGACGGCGCTGAGCTTGGATCCCTTGATCTGTAGAGCGTCCACGATACGCATCACCGCTTCGGAGTCCATCTTGGCAATGGCGCGACGCATCACGTCATTGGCACTAGCGGTCAGAGCTGGCATGGTATTCCTACTTCACGAGTTTCGGGCAACAACGGCGTGCGGCACGTGCCACAAGGCGTTGAGGCGATTATGAGCACTTATCTACTGTACCGAGGTCCGTCGTATCCGTTGAGCGAGGAGACAAATCAGCGGGGAGTCCCGTCTCGGACGTTTCCATCAACTCGGTGGTCGAAACGACTCGAAATCATTCCCTACCTTGAATATCGCCTGGCAACTCTCAACGGCGTCGGCCACCACGACAATCCTCGCCGAGAGGAAAACACTCCGATCGCACAGACCCGAGGGGTAGCCCGAACCATCGTGAGGTTCGTCGAGCGACAAAGCGACTTCGGCGATCGCCCAGGACTAGGACACCTTCGAAAGAATGTGGTAACCGACCGTCGTTTAGCCCTTGCCCATCTCGTAATCGAGGTAACTGAGTCGATCAGGTCGAGAAAGGATTTCAGCGGGTATGGCAATCTGGCCAATGTCATGCACATCACCGCTGCGGCGGACGAGTCCGGCCATCAACTCGTTCACTCCCATGTGAGTAGCAATCGCCGCGGTAGCGAAAAAGGTCAGTACCCCCTCGCACCCCATGTTGCGAAAGGTACTGCTACACACGACCTTATATTGAAGCGTTCAGCGAGTTCTCGCCCGGGTTCGTCTTCAGGTTGATCAGCGAGATCTTCCGCCACCTCTGTGGTTCTGGTGCGCGGAGCCAACCCTCCGGACCCTGTGCAGTGTTCTCTCAGCCCCGCGCCGAGATGATGCCAAGGTAGAGGTACCCAGTGGCCTCGGCGGCGGCGATGTCGATGTACCGATCACGTTCTGCGAAACTGTTCCCACCCAACCCGTCCCAACTACTACGAACCGTAGGTGACCAGAACGTCGCTCACGCTGGAGGGGATTGACGTGACTCGCCGTCGACATCACAAACTGGTTGATCTCTCTGATCAATCGCAGCGTCCGCGGTCCTCGTCGCACGCCCGAGACATCATTGAGACACACCGTGGCACCCCTCGATCTCTCCATCGATGACCAAGGGAATGGCGTCTACCGACGCCACCGTCTCACGTTTTCGGAAATATCACTCGGCGCATTCATAGTGCCCACCTCCCCTTCGCCGACTTCACCGCATCCAATTCCACTTATCGAGAGGCCCTGACCATGACCCAGGGCAGCATCGTGGTGAGCCAGTTCTTCAACAGCCTCACCGTGCGCACGGATCGCGAGAGCGTGATGCGGATGAGTCTGTTTTCCAATCCCGCTCTCCTCGGCGCTGGTCTCGTCGGTCTCGGTTTTATGGCTTGCGTCAGTTACGTGCCGTTCTTGCAGGGCGTCTTCAACACGACTGCCTTGAGCGTCACGGACTGGCTGATGCTCTTGGCTTCGGCCTCGCACTTCTCGCCATTGACGAAATCCACAAAGCCCTAGTTCGCCACCGTGCACGGTCGCGTCAGCGGCGAGTGTCACCCGAGACGCCTTAAAAAGAGTCGTGACGCACGCCTTCACCAATCGTTGTGGTCAGCCCACACCCGCCCGAGCGGGGTGGCGGCGGGTTGATAAATAATCCGTTGACAAAATCGATATTTCACTCACGGACTCCCACCGTCTCCTTTCGCGGGCCCTTCATCGAAGTCAGCGCTCTGCCTCACTTAGGTTCAATCCTTCGCGGTCTCGCGCTGTACTCCGACATCAGGCGAAAACTCTGCGGGGTCGGAACATGGCCCGAAAGTGGTGAGTCGATGTCACGGCGTGACCGGTTAGAACTCAGGAGCGACTCGACAGCTCAGCACGTGAATGATGTCGCGACCTGCGTGTCCACAGACCGGCAATAATCAATGCACCGACCAGGGTGAGAGTTGCTGCGGCGCAAAGGATAAGACCGATACTCAAGGTCTTGGGCCAGTAGCGCAGCGTAACGACGTAGTTTCCGCTCGGCACGGCGGCTTGCAACATTGCGTGATCGAAGGATGTGAGTTGCAGAGGTCGACCGTTGATTTCGGCCTGCCAGCCGGGCACGTTGGAGATGCGTAACTGCAGCAGCGAGGGTCGCTTCGCCGTCACTTCAATACGCCAGGTGCTGGGACTGGGTTGACTCGATGGCTGCACGACTGCGGGGCCTTTTGAATCGAGTGCGACGAGCGTGACTCTCCCGGACCCTGGCACCGCAAAGAGCCCCTCACCCAGCAGCTTCGCCACCAGGCGAGTTCCCGATGGTCCGGGCACACCAGGCGGCTCGATGATGTAAGAAACGCCGTAGAGACGAGCGAGGGATGCCGAGGTGATCGCGGGACAGAAGAGGCCGTAGGGGGCGAGCAACTTGGCGGAGGTGCCTGTCGCCGCTCCGTAGGAAGCATGATATGAACGCGGCAGTATGGGATCGTAGGCCGCGAATTCACTCACCCCGTAGGCGAGGTTTATATCGGGAACCAGTCCAGTTGACGGGAAGGCGTTCGCCGCGCACCTGCCAAAACCCACCAGCGAGGAGCCCACGATGCGTTGCAGCGACGTGACCGCGTTGTTCGTGGGGAGATACCCCGGGCTCGACGACACGATGCCCACGCCAGCACTTAACAAGAACGCCGTCTCGACTAGGAGCAGCGCCCAGATTTCGACAAGACCCGCCCGACTAGAACGACTACGTCGCCTCGCTACTCGCGACTGAGGGTCGAGGACCGCACGCCTGCCAGTCAACCATCGAGTGAAAAGTACGAGAGCACCGGCACCGAGGCCGACGAGTGGCCAGAAGAAGCTCCCTCGTCGAAGGTTCCACATTGGTGTAGGTAAATGGCTGACGTTAAAGATCAGCAGGGCACCGAATACGAGGAGGCAACACGCTAGAAGAGCGATTCCCACCCGGTACCAGGTCTCCACGAGACGTTGCCCTCGTTGAGCCAAAAGTGCGTGTGCGCCGAATCCAGCCAGCACGGCAACACAGAAATCGAGCGCCGTCGTAGCGAGTTGCAGGCGAAAGACGTTGAGCAAAGGCACGTGGTGCAGGAGTGACAAGACCGGACTGGCGAACAAGAGGACCAGGAGAATGGTGGCGGCCAGTGTCAAGGCTACGACTTCGCGCCGTTGACGCCAAAGTGCGAGCGACGTCACGGCCAGCACGAGCGCGATCGTCCCCACGTAGAGCATGGACACGTAGAGGTTGTCGGGACCAATGACTGTGGCGAGCGACGTGGGTAGTCCGTTGTAATCAGAGAAGAGCAAATGAGAGAGGTCGTAGAGGGGCAGTCCCGAGATCGGCGGTCCGATACTGCGCGACCCGGCCAAACTCAATTGGATGCCCGGCAGGTAAATCGGCGCAACCAACGCGGTGGCAGCGACGAGACCCAGACCATGGTCCAACAGCGCCGACCACGCTGCTCGAGGGCTTCGCGAGCGCCGAAGATCGGTCGCCATGACGAGCGCGAAGACCATGACGACCCCCACCACTACGGCCGCGATCTGGGGTTCGCCTTCGAGGAACGCGAAGGCCAACGTGAGAGCGAGCAGACCCACCGAGACGACCCGACGCCGACCTCGCAGCACGAGCACCGAGCAGGCGAGTATCCACCCCAACCAGGCCATGGCACCCGCCGGGTAGTCCCCGAGCCACACGCTGAAGGCCCCGCAGAGCTCGAAGATGGTGGCAACGATCAGTGCTGGTACGATGCCCAGTCGCAGAACCCGAGCGAAAAGGTACGCACCACTTCCGGCGATGATCAGGCGAGCCACCACGGTGGCGCTATGCGCTAACGAGAGCGGAAATAGGTAACCAATCGCCACGGTGGGACCGAAGGGGGCTGACTGAAAGTTGAAGGCGAGCGGCAGCCCGAGCATGCTAAAGGGATTCCACAGTGGCAGGTGTCCGGCGTGTACCTGCAGCCAGGCGAGCGCCTGCCAAGGGATGAACTCCTGGATTTCGTCGGAGTTGACCAAATTATGCACGCCCACGTGCGGATTATTAGTGAGGCCGAATTGGCTCAAAATGTCGTAGGGGCCGAGGGAACTGCCGTGGGCGAGCGCCGGCGCGAGAAGTGCCACGGCGATGAGGATGAGCCAGCCAACGGCAGCGACTTCACGCAGCGTTCGCCGCGACGCGATCGAATGCGCGCGCGAACCTCGTACTCTCAGCGGGGAATTATCAACCATGCGATAGTAGACCGAGTGTCATTCCAGTGTCATCGGCGATACGAACTTTGAGGGGCCCCGAGTCCAGCCCCGAAACAAAACTGCAACGATGGTATTTCTGCGTACTCCTCGACGGCCGAAATGGTGCTGCCGCGGAACTTGCCTCGCGAATGGTTCGCGCCTGTCTCGCACGTCACCACAGACGCCTGTCAATTCAGGCGACCGTGCCAGTGGCCAGTGCGTTGGTTGTCGGCCCTGCTCCCCCGCCGCGCGGGATCACCACCCTCACGTGGGTACCCGAAGCCACGTCAGATTCGAGCGTGACATCGCCCGCGTGTGCCAGAACGATGCTGCGCACAATGGAGAGTCCGAGGCCCGCGCCCGACTGTGACCTGCCGGCATTGCCTTGCCAAAACCTATCGAAGGCGTGGCTGACCTCATCAGGCGTCATTCCAGGTCCCGAATCATAAACTTCCAAAAGAGCCTCATCGGTACTGTTCGACAATGTGACCTCGATAACTGCGTTAGGTGGTGTGTGACGTAGAGCGTTACTGATCAGATTGGCTGCAATTTGACGCAGTCCGTCAGCGTCACCATTGACGACAACGAAGTCCGAGACGTGAAGAATGATTGAACGCTCCGGTACATTAATCAATGCGTCCGATACAACGTCGTCAATCAGTTCTGTCAGGTTGACCGACGTCCAATTGATTGCTTGACCCTCATCGAGACGTGCCAAAAGTAGGAGATCCTCAACTAACTTGCCGATTTGTTTGCCTGAGAGCCCGAGGCGACGGATCGCTTCGTCGCGCTCTTCGTTGCCACTAAGTTCACCCTTGCGCCACAATTCGGTAATTCCGATGATCACTGAGACGGGAGTACGAAGTTCGTGCGATGCATCGGCCACGAATCGACGAAGGTGCTCTTGCAACGCGAATTGCTCGTCGAGCATCAGATTGAAAGCCTGTGCCAATTTGCCAGCCTCCGTGCGTGGGCGCACTCTCGTCACTCGACGTGTGCGGTCTCCTGCAGTGATCGCGTCGGCCACATCAGTGACTTCGGCAATCGGACGAAGTCCGAGTTGGGCAATCCAAAAGCCGGTCGCAATTACGACCGCGAGAATCACCAGCCCCGCCAAGAAGAGCGCAAGTCGCAGAGAACCCATGGACGAGTTAAACGGTGCCAGGGAAACCCCAATAAGCAGATCAGTCGCCGAATTTTTTTCTGGCACCAGGACCGCACGCCACTGAAGCGAACCCGAGACAGATCCAACCGTAAAGATTTGCAAAGCTTGGCCCGGCATGGAGATGGCGGGCGGAATCTGTGGAGATGACTGCCCCGCACCGAGCGGTGTGACGATAACGTTGCGTTTTCCCTTCGTGATAGCGGCGATAAAGAAACCACTGAATCGAGTATCGATGAACTTTCTCTTATCAGCGGAAGAATGCAGGGGTGAATTCGTCGGCGCGTTCAGGGTACGGACTATCGACAGCGAGTGTTGCAACTGTTGATCGACCTGGCGCAGCTCAGTAGTCCCAATTGAGTCGAGAAGCACAATGCCAAGGAGGGCGATCACTACGAGGAGGAATGCCACCGCACTGGTGAGCCTGAGGCGAAGATTCACCGAGGCGTCACTGTCGCTCAAATCGATAGCCGACGCTTCGAATAGTTCTGATCACGGTGGGTGGTGAAGTGTCGATCTTCTTTCGCAGCTGTGAAACGAACGATTCGACGATCGTGGATTCACCTTCGAAGCCGTGGCCCCAGACGTGCTCAAGTATCTGTCCGCGAGTAGAAGTCCTGCCGGCGTTGCTCACTAGGTAGCGCAGAAGACGAAATTCAGTTGGTGATAAATCCACTGGTGCCCCGCTCTTCGTGACAATGTGGGTCTCCTCGTCAATGACAATATTGCCACTCGTCGACACGAGCGGTTGAGGAGCCTTGCCGTGACGTCGCAGCAAGGACCGCACGCGCGCACTGAGTTCATCGACGCTGAAGGGCTTGGTGAGGTAGTCGTCTGCGCCCATCGTTAAAGCTCGCACTTTGTCGCCCACCGAATCGACTGCGGTCAAAAAGATTATCGGGACGTTCTCCCCGGCTTCTCGGAGCCGCTGACACACCTCAAAGCCGTTGAGATCGGGGAGCATCACGTCGAGAATTATCAAGCCCGGTGGGGCGTTCTCTTGCACCAAACGCAGTGCCTCGCACCCGTTGGAGACCCAGGTCACCGCGTACCCACTTCGCTGCAGTATCTTGTCAATGACGTACGCCAGATTGTCGTCATCCTCGACGATAAGGATCTCGGTGCTCACGGGCCCAGTATGTCAAATCATTATAAAATTCCTCTATAGATACTTAGTTCTGCGTCGAAAATCTTGGTCCCATCACTGAAGTGAGTGCCACGAACTGTGATAGCGCAACCACTTCGCACGATTGGACGACGCGACGCCGCTGACATCCAGGAAACTATTAATAAGCCTTTAGTTCTCGTCCAGATTCACTTTCTACACTCGGGTCTGTGATCAACCGGACGCACTCAGGCAAA
The DNA here is from genome assembly GCA_013044265.1 of Acidimicrobiaceae bacterium. GTDB lineage: Bacteria > Actinomycetota > Acidimicrobiia > Acidimicrobiales > RAAP-2 > RAAP-2. The sequence goes on along the minus strand of JABEUQ010000068.1, from coordinate 12,512 downwards.
CCACCCGTCCCACCAATTCCCAACCCTGTCTTCGGCCCGCGGCACTCAGCTGGTGATGTGGCGGCACCCGAGCACCTCTTTGACGCAAAATGCGGCTACGGCACCAACCCTGCCGGGACAGTCGTTCTCACCTACAGCCCAGGATACGAACCGACCTCGCTGTGGATTAGTCGTTGACCAAGATTTTTAAAAATAAGACGACCGCAGAAGAGGGGAATTGAATCGATGAGGCTGGTACCGAACGCTCTACGAGCGCACAAATTGGTGACGTCGATCGTCGCCGTGGTCCTGGTCGGGGGCGGGGTCGCCACCGCCGTGGTGACCAGCGGATCTTCGAGCGCATCGTTCTTCACCGCACCCGTGAGCACCGCCAACATCAGCACGACCATCTCGGTCAGCGGAACGGTCGTGCCCCGCGCCGCGATTGGTTTGAATTTCAACGTGTCGGGCACCATCAAGACCGTCAACGTCCAGCCCGGCCAAAAAGTATCCGCTGGACAAGTCCTCGCCAGTCTCGACACCACCAGTCTGCAGAGCACGGTGACTGGGGCCAGGACCACCCTCATCACAGATCAAGCGCACCTGTCGCTCGACATGGCAGGAGCGACGGCATCACAGTTGCTCACGGCCCAGTCGAGTGTGACCAGCGCCCAGACCCAGTTATCGAGCGCTCGAGCGTCTCTGCAGTCGACCATCCAAGGAAATAAAGAGAATATGGTGCTCGCCCAGCAGTCGGTCACGACCGCCAAGATCAAGCTCGCCAGTGATCAAACCGCGTTAACCCTCGCCCGGTCAACCGCACAGGGTTGGTGCAAGGCCGCTCCCTCGTCGAACGAGTGTTCCGGAGCTCGAGCAACGCTCACCTCTGGTCAACAACTGGTGCAATCCGACCAGCAGGCTCTCACGACCGACCAAACGCAAGTGGCTAGCACCCAACAGAAGAACACCCAGTCACTGGATGCCTCGCAGGCTTCAATCGCTTCGGCCCAAGCGGCCGTACAGAACTCCCAGACGTCGCTCAGCGATACCGAAGCGCAGAACGCACAGAATCTCGCGAGCGCCAATGACATTCTGCTCGCCGCCGAACAGAGCGAAGCGACGGCCAGTTCGACGGCGTCCGCTGACTATACGACCGAAACCCAGTTGTTGTCAGCATGTGAGAGTGCGGGCGGCACCTCCAGTTGCCCCACGAACAGCGCTGGCTATGCGTCTTACGCGAGCGCTCTCGCCGCGTATAACCAAGCAGAGAGCCAGTTGAACGCCGCCGCGCAGACCGTTACCCAGGACACGCAACAAGTGAACGCCACGCAGGTGAAGAATGTTGCGGCCCAAGACTCATCACAGTCGGCACTGAACAGCGCGCAGACCTCTCTGCAGAACGATCAGACGGCCTACGCCGACGCTCAGACCGCCGCCGCGACCGCCCTTACTCTGTCGAAGTTGACATTGACCCAAGCGACCCAGAAGGCCCAGAGTGATCAAGGCGCACTTGCCCTGGACCAGAAGATTGCCTCCGGGGGCTGTCGTGCCGATCCCTCCTCGAGCGAGTGCGTCTCCGCCAGTTCCGCCGTCACTGCCGCCATCCAGACAGTACAGAATGACGAGTCGGTCCTGCAGACGGCTCAGAGTCAGGTACCCTCCACTCAAGTGAAGAATGACCAGGCCGTTCAACAGGCTAAGGCGACGATCACCGCGGACGTTGCCAACGTTACGAGCGCTCAACGCAATCTCGTGGTGACGAAAACGGGAACTACCCCCCAGCAGATCTCAATCGATGAAGCCACTCTCCAGGACGCAAATTCGGTGCTCGCGGTCGCCGAGGCTCAATTAGCAGATGCGACCATCGTGGCTCCCGTATCGGGCACCATCGGCCAGGTGAACATTGTTGCCGGAACTACTTCATCCAGCGGATCCTCGAGTAGCACGAGTGCTGCTTCGACAACAGGACTGCCGAGCGGTGCCATTATCTTGATCGGATCCAATACTTTCAACGTAAACGCCACGCTCAGCGATACCCAGATTTCACAAATCAAGGTCGGCGAGCAAGCTACCGTGGTTCCTGCCGGCTCTACCACCTCGCTCAACGCCGTCGTCTCGCAGATCACCCCGCAAGCCACCGTGACCAGCGGGGTGGCGACCTATCCGATGACCTTGAGCGTGACCACGCCCCAGGCAAAATTATTCGCAGGTGAAAGTGCCCAGGTTTCGGTGATCGTGAAGAGCGCGTCAAACGTACTGAGCGTGCCCACGAGTTCCGTTCACACCATCGGATCTCAAAGTTACGTGTTGATTATGTCCAACGCCAAATCAGAGAGGGTGAGCGTGGTCACCGGGGCATCAAACGGTCTACTCACCCAAATCATCTCGGGGCTGAGCGCCGGTGAGAAAGTTGTGATCGCCAACACGAGGGCCACCGTCCCAAGTGGAACGAGTAGCGGTGGCGGCTTCGGCGGGGCCGGTGGCTTCGGCGGGGCCGGTGGCTTCGGCGGAGGTGGTCGCGCGGGCGGAGGTGGTCGCGCGGGCGGTGCCGGTCGCGCGGGCGGTGCCGGATGATCGAACCAGCTGGTGGACTGCCAGAAAAAGTTTCCGCAGAGAAAGTCGCCCCGCAAGACACCGAATCCGTTGTTTTGGTGTCGGATCACCCGACTCCCCTCACTGCGACGGTTGATTTTCAGCCTCCGGTCATCGAAATGCACGACCTGCACAAGACCTACGGAGTCGGTGACACTGCAGTTGACGCGTTGCGAGCAATCGAACTGGTGATCAATCGCGGAGAATTGGTCTCGGTGATGGCACCGTCAGGGGCAGGCAAGTCCACGCTCATGCACATCATGGGTTGTCTGGACCTACCCAGTTCAGGAACCTACCGCCTCGATGGTCAAGACGTGGAGCACCTTGACGACGCGGAACTGGCGCGAATCCGCAACCAATCGATCGGCTTCGTCTTCCAGCAGTTCCACCTACTGGCCTCCCTCGACGCTCAGAAGAACGTCGAACTCCCCCTCGTCTACGCGGGTGTGCGCCCGGCCGAACGCCGTCGCCGCGCCGCGGCGGCCCTGGAGCGAGTAGGGCTTTCTCATCGCGCTGGGCATCGACCCAACCAGCTCTCGGGTGGCCAGCAACAACGAGTGGCAATCGCCCGAGCACTCGTCACTGACCCGGCAGTCGTCCTCGCCGATGAGCCGACGGGCAACCTCGACACCACGTCAGGCGACGAAGTACTCGGGTGGTTCTCTGAACTCAGTCAGGCGGGGCGCACCATCGTGATCATTACCCACGAGCCCGATGTGGCTCGCATCGCCCCACGAGTGGTCCGTCTTCGCGATGGCTTAGTGGTGGCCGATGGTGCGACTGAGACCGTTCTGGCGACCAGCGCCCAACAAGGCGAGTGGGGTGCGCGATGAGATTCTCCGAGACGTTGCGCGCGGCAGTCGATGCAATCATCTCTCATCGTTCGCGTTCGATCCTGACGGTGCTGGGCATCCTTATCGGTATTGCCGCGGTGATCGTGACGGTAGGCATCGGTGAGGGGACTCAGTCGAGTGTGACGTCGGCGATATCGGCTCTCGGGAGTAATGTGCTCACCGTTACCTCCGGCAGCAGCACCACTGGTGGGGTGCGCGGCGGAGCCGGGTCCTCCACCAGTTTGACGATGTCCGACGCCCTGGCTTTGGGCTCGAACGCCAATGCCCCCCAGGTGGTTGCAGTGGCCCCGGTCGTCCAGACCCAGGCGTCGATGCAAGCGGGCTCTTCGACGTGGACGGCACCAGTAATTGGTACGACTCCCCCCTATCTAGGGATCCGGGGTCGTCAGCTAAGTGCAGGACGCTTCATCACCCCAAGCGACGTCACCAGCCGAGCCGCAGTCGCCGTCCTCGGGTCTCAAGTTGCTTCCGAGCTCTTCGCCGGTCAGGACCCTGTCGGCCAGACCGTGGACATCGGCACGACCCCGTTTCAGGTAGTGGGAACGCTCAAATCGGCGGGTTCTAGCTCCACCAATCAGGACGACCAGGTGATCGTACCAATTACGACCGCCCAACAGGTCCTCATCGGTAACATTTCCTCGATCAGCCAAATTCTGCTGAAGGCCAGTTCATCCTCCACCATCGGACCTGCGTATCAAGAAGCCAACGATCTGCTTCTGCAACTGCACGGCATCACCGTGCCATCGCAGGCCGACTTCACGATCACCCCCGACTCACAGCTTCTCGCTACTACTGCCGCCGCCGACGCGGCCCTGACTATTCTCTTAGTTGCCATCGCGGCGATTTCACTGCTGGTCGGTGGTATCGGGGTGATGAATATCATGCTCGTGTCGGTGACCGAACGAATTCGTGAGATCGGTCTTCGCAAGGCGCTCGGCGCAACCCCCGGAGTTATCCTGCGTCAATTCCTCGCCGAAGCGTTGCTTCTCGGACTGGCCGGCGGCATTATCGGCGTCGGACTGGGGGTCGGTTTGGCAATTCTCCTGCCCCACCTCATCTCCCAGCCAGTCGCCATCTCGTCACCGGCGATTTTGGGGTCGGTGTTCATTGCGGCTGGGATCGGGCTCGTCTTCGGCGTCTACCCCGCGTCACGAGCCGCCCGACTCACGCCAATTGATGCACTGCGCAGCGACTAAATAATCGCACCAGCTCACAAACGCAGAAGCCCTCTCAACTGTGCGTTCAACAAGGTCCAATTCCGAGCCGCCCACAGTCAACGACATGACGGGGATCTAACAGCGCGTGTCCTAATTGGACCGTAGATTCAGCACATCAGAGCACTGTCGTGTCTGTATTGAACCACTAGTTCAACAGAGCATATTCACCATCGGGCTTGCCCGATAGTCATTGGAACAAGCAATGGATCCCGACCCGGGGGGCCGTTCCGTGGTGCCGCAATAGTTGTGCGGTCGACAATCGTACCTTTCCGAGGACGACGCAGTGTCAATTTCTAGGTGGTCGCCCGTGATGTCACTGTCTGTGTCGACGTTGGCGTTCAACCTACTTCAGCAGGTGTTTGGCCACCACGACTCGTTGCACTTGATTCGTACCTTCATATATCTGGGTGATCTTGGCATCACGCATGAAGCGCTCGACGGGGAAATCCTTGGTGAAGCCGTAGCCACCCAGAAGTTGTACTGCGTCGGTGGTGACACTCATGGCGGTATCGGACGCGAATGACTTCGCCGCCGCCCCTAAGTAGTTCAGTTGGCGGTCGGGGTCGCCCGCGTCAATCGTGGCGCACGCCGCGTAGACCAGAGCACGCGATGCCTCGGTCCTGATCGCCATGTCAGCGAGCATGAATCGAAGTCCCTGGAGTTGTGAGATCGGTGCACCAAAGGCCTTACGCTGCGTCATGTAGCCCGCGGCGTAGTCAATGGCCGCTTGCGAAATTCCAACGGCCTGGGCCCCAATAGTCGGACGCGAGCGGTCCAGCGTGTGCATCGCGATACGAAAACCCTCTCCCTCCTCGCCAATACGGTGCGACAGTGGAACGCGAACATTATTGAAGACCACTTCGCCCGTGGGCGACGCTCGTAATCCAAGTTTGTCCTCGTGCTTGGGGAACTGCACCCCCCATTCTTTTTCGACGAGGAAGCACGTGATACCGCGGCTCTTGGCGCTCAGGTCAGTGCTGGCGAAGACGGTGTAGGTATCGGAGACTCCGGCGTTGGTAATCCAGTACTTCGAACCATTCAGGACGTACTCATCGCCATCGCGCTCGGCGTGACAGCGCATGGCCGCCACGTCGGATCCAGCGTCAGCCTCCGATAGGCAATAACTCGCTTGGTGGGTTCCGGCGGCGATACGCGGCAGATACGTGGACTTGATCTCCTCGGAAGCGAAATTCATGATGGGCAGCATGCCGAGCTTGGAGATCAGCCACGTCACTGAAGTGGATGCACACCCGCGCGCCAACTCCTCGGCGACCACTGCCTGAGTGACCATATCTGCTCCGACTCCCCCGTATTGCTCAGGGACCCAGAGGGCGGGTAATTCCATCTCGACGCAGGCGTCCCAACTCTCTTGGGGAAACTCCTGCTCGCGGTCGTAGCGTGCCGCGTGCGGGGCGATGCGCTCATCCACGAATGTCTTGAGGACATCTCGAAAGGCCCGTTGCTCCTCATTTAATACGAACGTCATGCGGGCTCCTCGTTGAGTCGGCTAAGGCTGGGGGAAAAGCTGTTCCTCGGTCACATTGTCGACGAAGCGACGCTGGGCCACGTATCTGTGTGCGATGCCCGCGAAGGCCGTGGTGGCGTTCGACCCGTGACCACGTAGTCCAAAGTGATCGAGCGCCGCGCGAACGTCATAGACGGTGGGACCTCGTCCAGCGAGACTCGCACGCTTGGCCGCCACGAGGGCGATGCCGACTACCAGGTCGTGGTGATCTACGCCTTCGACGTGGAGTTGCGCGCACTCACGCTCAGCCAAGGTCATCGCGAAACCCTCACCTGGAGCCTGTGTCCCCGCACCCGCCATGGTGGGCGCGTGGCGCAAGAGACCAGGTTTCTTGGTCCGCCCAATCTCGGGTGTAGCTGTCGCCACGGTGGGACGAACTTCGCCACTTCGCGTTACGGGAGAAAAAGTCGGTTGCGTCACGCTCCGAGACTACCCTGCGCGGGTCAGACCCTGGTGAGCCAGCTCTCGTACTGAGCTAACTCCCCACGTACGGCCTGGAAATATGTGGCTTGGATGGCCTTGGTAATGGGGCCCGGCTTGCCGTCGCCCACCACACGGTCGTCCACTGAGCCAATCGGCACCACTTCGGCGGCGGTACCAGTCAGGAAGGCTTCATCCGCGATGTACAGGTCGTCACGGCGCAACGCCTCGAAACTGACCCGATAGCCCAGATCGTTCGCAATCTTCACAATGCTGTTCTGTGTGATACCCGTGAGTGCGCCGGCTTCAGAGGGTGGCGGCGAGATAATCAGGCCATCACGCACTATGAACAAGTTTTCTCCGGTGCACTCCGAGATGCGCGCGTCTGGTCCGAGCATGATTGCTTCGTCGTAACCAGCCTTGATGGCCTCGACCTTAGCCAAAGTGGAGTTGACGTAGCCACCAACCGTCTTGGAGGCGGTGGGCATCGCGTTGGGGGCATGGCGCATCCACGAGGAGATCTTCATACGCACGCCGTTCTCGAGGCCGTGATCGCCCAAGTAGGCACCCCAGGGCCACGCCGCAATGGCGACGTTGACGGGACAGTTGAGCGGGTTAATCCCCATCTCGCCGTAGCCGAGGTACACGAGCGGACGTAGGTAACAGCCCTCGGCGAGGTCATTGACCCGCACGACTTCGACGCACGCTTCCACGAGCTCATCCAGAGTGAAGGGTACGTCGATCATCAATATCTTGCAGCTACGTAACAGCCTCTCCATGTGCTCACGCAGACGGAAGATGGCCGGGCCCGAGGAGGTCTTGTAGGCACGAATGCCTTCAAAGGCCCCGGTGCCGTAGTGCAAGGTATGGGTCAAAACGTGCGTCGTGGCGTTATCCCAGTCGACGAGTTGACCGTCCATCCAGATCTTCTTGGTGGGGGTGATGGGCATTTACAACCTCTCTAACAAGTGGGCCGTGATTCCGGACGTTCCGAGTTGCGAAGCGTCGCCGTCAAAGTCTCTCACGGCGCGGGCTATGCGTGTGGCCGCTTCAATTTCACCAAGGTGCTCCAGCATCAAGACCGCTGAAGAAACAGCCGCGAGTGGATTCGCCCGATTGGTTCCCACGATGTCGTGCGCCGCGCCGTGCACGGGTTCGAACAGAGAAGCACCCGATTTCGTGGGGTTGATGTTGCCGCTCGCGGCGAAGCCAATACCCCCGGTGACGGCCCCGGCGAGGTCCGAGAGGATGTCGCCGAAGAGATTGTCGGTCACGATGACGTTATAGCGCTGGGGGTCTTCGACCAGGTAGATGCACGCCGCGTCAACGTGGTTGTAATCCACCTCCACCCCGGGGTATTCACCCTTGACCTCGGCCACTACTCGTGACCAGAGATCTCCGGCGTAGGTGAGGACGTTCGTCTTGTGCGCCAGTGTTACCTTGGGTTGTGCGGACTTCGCGGCTCGCTCGAAGGCGTAGCGCACACAACGCTCCACTCCAAAGCGAGTGTTGACCGAACCCTGCGTCGCAATCTCGTAGGGCGTGCCCTGTCGAAGTACGCCACCTTCGCCGGCGTAGGGTCCCTCAGTGTTCTCACGAACGATCGCGAAGTCGCACCCCTGGGCGAGAGAACCATCGACACCGTGGAACGGTCGATAGTTGATATAGAGATCAAGGCCAAAACGCATACGCAGCAAGAGCCCGCGCTCGAGGGTACCCCCGGGGATGCGGTTGTCGCCAATAGCGGGGCCAATGGCCCCGAGCATGATTGCGTCAAAACCGCGCAATTTCTCGAGTGTCTCGTCGTCGAGTACGAAACCATCTCGCAAGTAGCGCGCTGCTCCGAGGTCAAATTGCTCAGTCGTGAAGGAAACCCCAGCCGCGCGAACGACTTCGAGAGCAGCGGCCGTCACTTCGGGTCCGATGCCGTCGCCACCAATCACGGCAATCGAGTGAACCTGCTGAGTCATGAGTACTCTCCTTCGTAGCTCCCATTTTGCCCTCGTCGGACGGAGCGAGCAAAACCGACATACCCCACGACAGGGTAAGTCGGTAGAATCAGAACTTCTTCTCTAGTTGGGGACGTTCCATGGCGGTCGAGATTCATCGCATCACACAAGAAACACTGGACAAACTCCAAGAGGAGTATCACCACTTGACGACGGTCGGGCGCACGGACATCGCTCGAATCATCGAAACGGCACGACTCTTGGGGGACCTGAGCGAAAATGGCGACTACCACGCCGCCAAGGACGAGCAGGGCAAGATGGAGTCGCGAATCCGCCAGATTGACAACGTGATCCGCAATCACGAACTCGTGGCACGCGACCAGAACGCCCACCTGGCTCAGCACGCCTCTATCGTTCAGATCGTCTACGAGGGGGACGCCGACGAGGATTTCCAAGAATTCTTCATCGGCTCCATCGAAGAGAAGCCCGACAGTGTTCTCGTTGCTTCTCCCACCTCCCCGCTCGGATCGGCACTTCTCGGTCACGCCGTTGGTGACCTCGTGGAATACGAAGCGCCTTCGGGAGTTCTTCGCGTCAAGATCGTCGGGTTGCGCTAGATGGCCGGCCGTACTCTCTACGAGAAAATCTGGGACGAGCACTTGGTCGCCGCGCCCGAGGGCGAATCCGCGATCATCTATATCGACCTTCACCTCGTGCACGAAGTCACCTCGCCCCAAGCTTTCGATGGCCTCCGTCTGAGTAGCCGCCGAGTTCGACGCCCGGACCTCACGCTCGCCACGGCGGACCATAATGTGCCCACCGAGCCCCTCTCGGTCCCCGTCAGCGATCCCATCTCCAAGCGCCAACTCGAAGCCCTCGAGGAGAATTGTGAGGAGTTTGGCATCACAGTGTTCCCGCGCGGACACGAGAACCAGGGAATCGTCCACGTGATCGGACCCGAACTCGGCGTGACCCAGCCCGGTATGACCATCGTCTGCGGTGACTCGCACACTTCGACGCACGGAGCACTCGGTGCTCTGGCTTTCGGCATCGGCACCAGTGAAGTGGAGCACGTACTCGCTACGCAAACTTTGCCCCAGCAGCGCGCCAAGACCATGGCCGTGGTCGTCGAAGGACACGCGCCCGACGCAGTGACCCCCAAAGACATCGTGCTCGCCATCGTGGCGACCCTGGGCACCGGCGGCGGGGCCGGCTACGTCATCGAGTATCGCGGGCAGGCGATACGCGACCTCTCGATGGAGGGACGTATGACGTTGTGCAACATGAGCATCGAGGCTGGTGCGCGCGCCGGACTAGTCGCCGTGGACAACACTACGATTGACTACCTTCGTGGACGCGCGGCCGTCCCGTCGGGAGACGCCTTTGACGAAGCGGCCCAACGTTGGCGGACTTTCGTCTCCGACGATGACGCTGAGTTCGACAAGACGGTCACCTTGAACGCCGCCGACCTAGTTCCCTTCGTCACGTGGGGTACCAACCCCGCGCAAGTCGTGGCCCTCGACGGCCTGGTACCCGACCCGGCCGATTTCGACGATCCTGACGTCAAGAGCACCACCGAACGCTCGCTCGCTTACATGGGCCTGACCGCGGGGACCCCGATGAAGGAAATACCCGTCGACGTCGTCTTCATCGGTTCGTGCACCAATAGTCGCATTGAGGACTTGCGCGCCGCCGCCGCGGTAGCGCGCGGTCACCAAGTGGCACCTTCGGTGCGTGCTCTGGTCGTGGCGGGATCGCACCGAGTGAAGAATCAGGCCGAAGATGAAGGCTTGGATCAGGTCTTCTTAGCTGCCGGCTTCGAATGGCGCGAACCAGGTTGTTCGATGTGTTTGGGTATGAATCCTGATCAGTTGACTCCCGGCCAGCGCAGTGCCTCCACGTCGAACCGTAACTTCGAGGGTCGACAGGGTCGAGGTGGTCGCACCCATTTGGTTTCACCGGTGGTCGCCGCCGCAAGCGCCATCCTTGGACGTTTCGCTACTCCCGATGAGGTCACATCATGAAAGAAGTTCACGTCATCGAAGGTCGGGCCGTACCCCTGGAACGAGCGGACGTCGACACCGACCAGATCATCCCCTCGGACTGGCTCAAGCGCGTCGAACGCACTGGTTTCGGGCGTGGGCTCTTTAGCGAGTGGCGCGATGACCCCAACTTCGTGCTCAACGACGCCCGGTTCGCGGGCGCGACAATCCTGGTGGCGGGACCTCGCTTCGGCACGGGATCCTCGCGGGAGCACGCCGTGTGGGCACTGATGGACTACGGCTTCGAGGCCGTCATCGCGCCATCATTCGGGGACATCTTTCGCAACAATTCGTCCAAGCAAGGTCTGGTCATCGCACAACTCAGCGTTCACGACGTCGAGGAACTCACCGCGCTGATCGCTGAGGATCCCAATCGACTTCTCGTCGTCGACGTCGAGAGAATGGAAGTTGAGGTGCCCGCGGCGGGTTGGCGTCGGTCCTTCGCACTTGACCCCATGACTCGTGAGCGGCTACTCAACGGCTGGGACGACATCGGGCTCACTCTGCGCCACGAGGGTGACATCACTTCGTACGAGTCAATTTCGCACGCGCCCAGCTTGCACGGACTCTTCGACGAATCTGGTCACCTACTAACGCGATAATCAGTTTGCGAACACCTCACGACGAATGAGCTCCTCGCGACCCTGGCGGTGTCGCCACACGGCCATAGTTCCAATGAGCAGGCTCGCGCTACCCGAGCACGCGGTGGCAATCAACGGAGCCCCCAGATGCACATTCGCGTAATAGACAATCCACAACAACGCGGTCAGCGAGCCAATGAACCACGAGGCTGACGACACACCGTCGGCATCACGCGTGCGAAGTAGTTCCATGAACTGCGGGATGCGCAGTAACGTCATCGCTAGTCCACAGCCGTAGACGCACCAGGCCCACCCGCCGACCACCCCGGGAACCGCGCAGGTAACAAGAAATAAGACTGTGGCCTGACCCGAAATTCGCGTGTGGCGCCACGGCTTGAGGCGAAAAATGATTGACAACTGCAGCGGCAACGCCAACAAACTCCCCATTATCACGGCGGGCGAATGCGCACTGAGGGCACCGTAAGATATCCAAAATCCCCCGATGAGGGTAAACATCAGCCACGTGGAGAGAGAAACTCCCTCGATGCCTTGCACGCTAATTCGTCGAAACTGTGCCCACACTGACGCCGTGCCGGCACTGACCGCAGCCCAGGAAATCAGCGAAACGAGTGAGTGCGACACGACTACAGCCTATGACTGAAATTACTTCAACCGGTTCATCCGCGAGGAGACTCTCGTGTGCGGCGACTCGAAAGTTGTTGTCGATGCGCGTCACGCCACGCTCAAAGTCATGATGAGCGCTGAGGGTGGACTCGTCGGGGCCATCGAACCCGAACCGACGATGGTGCACTGGTCCAGCACGCACGACATCGCCCATCCCCGCAAGTTGCTCCAGCCCGCCACACTCTTCGGGACCCTGACGCTCCAGTGATGGTTCGAACTCATCGTCGCCACTCCCGCGAAGTCGCCCGTAGTGTGCGTGAGAACTCCGGTGCACGAAGTCGCCCTGGCGCACGAAATCGATTCCACCGCGTTCGCTGATCCGACGGCGTAAGGCGTCGTCCAGCGACCGTGATTCTCTTCTGCCACGAGAGCCGAACTTCCTCCACCCCTCTTCGGATCGCTCTGCCCGCCAACTACGCACGTTCCCACGGCCGTGCACGAGATCGACGACAACAGGTTGACGTTGGTCGCCGGTCGATACGCGGCGAGCGCGTGCATCGTGTGCCAAAGGCCGCCCGAGTACGTCACGACGTAGGGCCGCATCTGGTTACTGGTGATCGCGTAGAGGCCGACCGTTCCTAATTAGGGAGCACTATGACGCGTGCTCACCTCGGGCCGACCGAACGGTCGTGTGGGCCCTGGCGTGACCGGTTCGTCCGACTCGCGGCG
>JABEUQ010000067.1 GCA_013044265.1 Acidimicrobiaceae bacterium | reverse complement strand
GACTGCTATGGTGTCACCCGCAGCCCGGGTGGCGGAATGGCAGACGCGGAGGACTCAAAATCCTTTGCTCGAGAGGGCGTGCGGGTTCGAGTCCCGCCCCGGGCACGCTGTTACTTTTGACGACATGACACACTCCCTCCCGCTCCGTGACGACGTGGTCGCCCTCTTCCCCGGTCAGGGGTCTCTGTCGGGCGGCGCGGGCCTCGCGTGGCGAGAGAGCGCGCACTGGCAACTCGTGAGTCGAATCTCCGACGTTGCGGGGATGGACGTTGAAAATTTGCTTCTGGATGCGAGCGACGAAGACGTGGTGCGAACTGATCGCGCGCAGATTGCGACATTCGCCCTGTCCCTCATTGGATACCACGAACTTCTCGATCGTGGAATCCGACCGCGTTACCTCTTAGGTCACTCACTCGGGGAATTTTCTGCCCTCGTCGCCTCAGGATTACTGAGTGTTGATGACGGGGCTCGGCTCATCGCTGTACGTGGTGCCGCGATGGCAACTGCCGCAGAGGAGATTGAGGGCACGATGGTGGCGCTGATGGGCGGCGACGACGACGCGCGACGTAATCTTGACGGACTCGACAATGCATGGGTTGCCAACATCAACGGTGCGGCGCAGATTGTCTTGAGCGGAACCCGTGGAGGGCTCGATTACGTTTTGGCCAATCATCGCGAATTGGGATGGCGACGTGCGACACCGCTCGCAGTGGGCGGAGCTTTTCACTCCCCCTTGATGGCTGGTGCACAGAAAGCTCTTGATGCGGCGCTGCAAGCCACGGTCTGGGGGAAGACAGATCACGTGGTGATCGCCAATGTCGACGGAGAGCAACACTCCATCGCCGCAGAGTGGCTAGATCTTCTGTCTCGCCAATTGACCTCCCCGGTGCAATTCCTTGACGCCACTCTCGCTCTGCCGCCAGGCGTGACGTGGAGTGTTGAGATGCCACCGGCAGGAGTTCTCACTGGACTGACCAAGCGCATACGCGATTTTGATCGCCAAGTCTCACCCGACGCACCACGCAACATTCAGGAGATGCCACTATGAGCCGTCACGTCATTGTCACTGGAGCGAGTCGAGGCATCGGGGCCGCAGTAGCGCAGTTCTTCATCAGCGAAGGTGACGCGGTGGTTGCGCTCTCACGATCGGGGTCCGCGCCCCAGGGGTGCGCGATGTCACTCGCCGTCGACGTGGCTTCTTCGGAGTCGGTGAATGAGGCGGTCAAGACGGCGGTTGCCGCGAACGGTCCGGTTGATGTTCTCATCGCGAATGCGGGTATCACACGTGACGGCTTAGCCATGCGAATGAGCGACGAACAATGGCGAGCAGTGCTCGGAACCAATCTCGACGGCGCTTTCTATTGTGCTCGGGCCGTTATCCCGTCGATGATTCGCGCACGTTCGGGCCGCATCATCTTCATGGGCTCGGTCAGTCCGTTCTATGGGGTGCCCGGGCAAGCCAACTATGCGGCCGCCAAGGCTGGTCTCGTCGGTCTCGCGCGTTCGCTGGCGCGCGAAGTAGCTTCGCGATCCATCACCGTCAACGTCGTTGCTCCGGGTTTCATCGAAACCGAGATGACCGCGGAACTCGGTTCAACCAGCGACGAGATGACGGCCTTAATCCCAATGGGCCACATGGGCAGCGTTGCCGATATCGCTGGAGTTGTCGGGTTCCTTGCCAGTAACCCTGCGTCCTACATCACGGGACAGGTCCTCGCAGTCGACGGCGGTCTCGCCATGGGCCTTTAAGCATCAAGATCGCCGTGGTTTTTAGTAGCATTGACCGAGACATACAAAGGGGTAAGACCATGGACCGTAGCGAAGCGCTCGCCAAATTCACAGAGAACGCAGTCGAAGTGCTGGCTGTCGAGCCCTCTAAAGTGACGCTCGAAGCGTCCTTCGCGGATGACCTCGGTGCGGACAGCCTCGACCTCGTCGAGTTGGTGATGGCCTTGGAAGAGACCTTCGACATTGAAGTTGCCGAAGATGAGCTCAAGGACATCAAGACTGTCGGCGAGGCCTTCGAACTCGTCTACGCCAAGCTGTAGTGCAAGTCGCGGTTACCTCGTCGGGGCCACTTCAAGGTCGTCGCGTCGCAGTCGTTGGACTGGGGGCATTGTCGTGCGCGGGAGTTGGGGTTGATGCTCTCTGGCAGGCACTGCAGAAGGACACCGCTCCTGAATCGAAGCGGCTCGCTCCGTTCAACGCTGATCACCTTGGTGGCCCGAAGGAACTTCGTCGGCTCGATCCGTTCAGCCTCTACGGTCTTATGGCCGCTGATGAGGCCTGGCGCCAAAGTGGGCTCGAGGGTCCTCTTCTAGATGCGGCTTGCGTGGTGACCACCGGCATCGGTGGACTACAGACCGTGCTGGAACAAGTGCGAATTCTGAACGACAAGGGGCCGGCGCGCGTGTCGCCATTCATGGTTCCCATGATGATGCCCAACGCGGCATCGGCTGCGGTGTCGATGCGATTCGGCTTGGGCGGCCCCTGTGAGACGGTGACGACTGCTTGCGCTGCGGGCACTCACGCCATTGGTAATGCGGCACGCATGGTGGCCTCCGGTCGTTCGACGGTCGCTGTGGCTGGCGGGGCCGAAGCGGTGATAGTTCAAATCGCTGAATCGGGCTTTCGCAATATGACGGCTCTGTCGAACACTGAATTCTCACGTCCCTTTGACGTTGACCGGGATGGCTTTGTCATGGGAGAAGGAGCGGGCGTCTTGATCCTCGAAGAGTGGGATCACGCTCTCGCGCGAGGTGCCACCATCCTGGCCGAAGTGATTGGTGCGGCGTCCACCGCCGATTCGTATCACATCACGGCCCCTGACCCCCTAGGTTCGGGGGCGATTCGTTGCATGGCGACTGCACTCGCTGACGCCGACATCAGCGCGAATGACGTCTCGCATATCAATGCTCACGGGACCTCAACTCCACTGAACGACTTGGCGGAGTCGGTGGCGATGCGCCATGTCTTCGATAATCGAGTGCCACCTGTGACTTCGGTGAAAGGTCATTTGGGCCATTCATTAGCGGCTGCCGGGGCCCTTGAGGGAGTTGTTTCGGTTCTCTCGCTCTTGAATCAGACGATTCCGCCGACTGCGGGGACTACACAAGTGGATCCGGAGATTGGCCTCGACGTCGTTCTGGGTGAACCTCGCCCTAGTGACCTGGATGTGGTGTTGTCCAATTCCTTCGGCTTCGGAGGTCACAATGGCAGCGTCGTCTTTCGCAGATACCAAAACTAAGAGGTCGTGTCCGCCCAGGGCCGACACTGTTAGTTCAACTCGCTGTCCTCAGCGGGCCAAGTTCGACGGGCAATGTCGGCATTGTTGTAGGCCCACCGGGCATTAGCGATGAACTCCCCCATTCTGACGGGGTCCTTCACACCAGGTGAACTCTCAATGCCACTCAATACGTCTACCCCCCAAATGTCGTAGTGCTGTACGACGCCAACGACACTCGATTCGTCAAGACCCGCCGCAATCAGCGGGCACAACAGAAGGGGGTCACTGTAGACATCAAGACAAGTGAGCATGTCCTCATGTAGGTCGGACTCGGGCAACTGGAGATAATCGATTGCCTGATCCGCTTCGTATTCGTAGGCCTCGTCGCGATCGGGCACGACTCGAATTACGGTGTGAACCCGCTCGGCGATGTAGCGCAGTGATGACTTGGAAATCACTCCTTCAACTTGTGTTGCGCTCAAGCCGAGCGTGTTGGTGATCTGAACGATGCGTTCAGGCATTTCGTTATGAAAGACGCCCACGGTAGCAACGCCACTGGGGAGGCGACGGACGATGTCGTGAGCGACAGCAACGGATATTTGACGGGATGTCGGACCGAAGTCGAAACCAACAGCATTCGCTCCCAGCCCGATGGCGAACAGGGTGTCGGCTTCGCTCGTGAGACCTGAGACTTTTATGAAGAGCCCTTCGGCGTCGAGCAGCATTCGCTACCTCCTGAGTGTCAGGCTAATTGGCGACCGAGGCCTGACTGTGGAGGATCTCCACCCTCACGCCATCAAGAACGCCGTCAACCTCATCTCCCATCAGCGTGCGGTGCACGAGCGCGAGCGCTCTGATTCCCTGATCTCGCACGACAGTGGTGACACCCTGCCGAGAATTCTCTCCTTGAGGGCCGATTGAGCGCGCTAACCGGTCCATTTGCTCCTCGTCGCCTCCGGACATACGTGCCAGACGATAGGGCGTGTTCCCACCCCGGGCGTCCAGACGCCCGACGAGTTCCTGGCCGGTGTAGCACCCTTTGGTAAAAGAGACGTGACTGGCCACGAAATGCTGACCGAAAGTGTGCGCGCTGAGACCGGTGATGAACTCTGCGGGTCCAGGCTCGCCCAGCAGGACTTGTTCGCCTACTGACTCGTAGGGTCCGGGCGATTCAGTCACCAACTCAAAGGAGCACTTGGTCCTCAGCAGGAATCGCCGCAGCGTGCTGAGAGTTGGATCGACCACTTCAGTGCGCACTACGAGGTCGACGCCCTCAGGGTCCAGGTAACACCATAGTGACGTCACGACGTCTCCTGCGGGGGTGAGCACCAAGCCCTGGACAACTTTCTCGCTGTTCAAGTCCGCTAGGTCACAGGAGAGTTGACCTTGGAGAAATGTTCTCGCGTCGACGCCGCGCGCGCGTACCAACGTCCACGCGACACTTTCTTTGGCGGCGACGACAACGGGCAGAGTCATAGACCATTACTGTATTCGTGCACGAGGCAGTATGCGCCCTCGGGAAGAGTAAGGCAATTGTCCACGCGAACTGAACTCAACACGATTACCTCTTCGCTGAGTGAAATCTCTTCACGCATCACGGCTCTCGTGGAGAGCGATGGACCCCAGATGGACAGTGATGTCTACAGTGAGTTGGTGGCGGCAGAACGCACCATCGGTGCGCTACTTCGTCGACTGAATCGAGCCGCGCGTAATGTCTAGCGGAGCGAACACTAACCTTCAATCATGAATGCGTCGTGGCAGTGCACCTTGTCGCTCAATTCCGCTGAACGCCTCGAAGTCCTCAACTTGATCAACCGCACCGAGAGCCGGTTGGCTCGAGAAGCTATTGACGAGACCCGGCGTCGAACCGTGGTGCACGGTTGGCCCGGTGAGCATTGGTTGCTGCGTGAGGAGAATGAAATCGTGCAGTATGCACTCGTTCAAGGGCACCCGCACGCGACAGTCGAGATGTGCGGTGGAGGAATGGACGAGCTGCTCTTGACCTTGATCCTCGCGCGTCACGAAGTAGTCGACTGGTGGACGCGTGATTGTGATGGCTCGCAGTCGAACGTGGTGCGCACATTGCAATTGCTCAGCTTAAATCTGCCAGTTCCCGAGACGCCCGTGCCCCCACAAGCGACTCTGCGAACTTTCGTGCCGGGCTATGACGAAAGTGGTTGGCTCGAGCAGAATAACGCCGCCTTTGCTGACCATCCCGAACAGGGAGCCTGGTTACTTGATGATCTTGAAGAGCGCATTCGCGAACCGTGGTTCGACCCCTCAGGCTTTTTACTCGTGGAGATGGATGGTCACATCGCCGCATCGTGTTGGACCAAGGTGCACGAACTGCATCCCGAGCGGTTCGGCGAGATCTACGTGATCTCGGTCGATCCTCGGTTCCAAGGCCACGGACTCGGTCGCGTGATGCTCTCCCAGGGTCTCGTCTCTCTTCGACGTCGTGGAGTTCAGCGGGCGACTCTATTCGTGGATGCTGACAACGAGAGCGCGCAACGTCTCTATCGCAACTTTGGATTCACCCTCGAACGCGAGGATCAACTACTGCAATATCAGCGTGACTAGTGAGTGCCGACTAGTCGCCCGACACCGAACGTCACCACAGCGGCGAGTCCTGTCACGAACACCTGACGTAGGGCCCACTTGGCGACTCCACGTCGAGTGAAGAGGCCAATAGCTCCGCCGATACCGGCCGAACCAGCCGCGGCTAAGCCCACCGACCACCAAACTTCGTTGCCAGATGAGGACCACAGCCAGGGCAGCAGTGGAACGAAAGCTCCGACTGAGAAAGTTGCGAGGGAGGCACCGGCCGCAGCCCACGGTGAACCAGTCGCCGATGGGTCCACACCCATTTCCTCTCTCACGTGAGTTTGCAACGCTAATTCAGGGTCCCGCATGAGATCAATCGAGAGGCGCTCGGCTAAATCATCATCAATCCCCCGGGCCTTGAACATGTCGCGCAGCTCGTGCTGTTCCAGTTCGGGATCGTCGATTAGGGATTGACGCTCCACCTCGATCTCGTACTCGAGGAGTTCTTTGGTGGCGCGCATAGACAGCCACTCTCCACTCCCCATTGAGAAACCTCCCGCAATCAGTGTGGCGACACCGGCGAGTCGAACAACGTTGTGTCCGGGTGAGGCACCGGCAAATCCGAGGATGAAGGAGGTGTTTGTGACGAGTCCGTCACTCACACCGAAGATTCCGGCGCGAATCCAACCATCGGAGATTTGACGGTGGCGCTCGTTGGGAGAATGGTCAGGCATGGGTAAGATTCTAGGCAACGACATCAAGGCCCACTGGTCGATGGGACCGGTAAGTTTGACTCGGAGGTCACCTTGTCACAAAGAATTCATTCTGTCAATGACGTGCGTTCGTTTACGGGAGAGCATCTTGGTTTTTCACCGTACCGCAGCGTTACTCAGTCGATGATTTCGACATTCGCCGAGGTCACGGGAGATCACCAGTGGATTCACATTGATGAAGAACGAGCTCGATCAGGTCCTTTCGGGCACACCATTGCTCACGGTTATTTGATTCTCTCGATGATTCCGGCGCTACTCAACGAGGTGTTGATCGTCGAGCAACCTGGTACACGAATTAACTACGGACTGAACCGAGTGCGATTCATCACGCCGGTTCTCGAAGGCAGTGACGTGCGTTTAGGAGCGAGTGTCTCGAGCGTGGAGGCGGCCGGCGAGAGTTGGCAGATTGTGCTCGATGTCACGATGGAGATTCGCGACGTGGTGAAACCCGCGTGCGTGGCACAAGTCGTCTATCGCTGGTACGGCGCATGAGTGAAGTCGTTCTACCCACCGGAGAAGAAAAGACTCGCCAGGTGCGCGCGATGTTCGACGCAATCGCTGGTCGTTATGAGATGGTCAACAAGATGATGACTTTCGGTCTCGATGCGCGTTGGCGCCGCCGAGCAGTTGCCGACCTACGACTGCCTCCGCGGAGTTTGGTCCTTGACGTTGCGGCCGGCACGGGTGACTTCACTCGAGAACTCGAACGACAGTCGCAGCGCGCTATCGCCACTGACTTGAGTTATGGCATGTTGCACGCAGGACGTCAGATGACTCGCCGTGTTCAGGCAGATGCATCAGCGATGCCCTTTATTTCGGCTTCCTTCGATGGCCTCACCTGCGGCTACGCTCTGCGGAATTTCACCGATCTGGCGGCCACCTTCGATGAGATGGCAAGGGTTCTACGGCCAGGGGGACGATTGTCCCTTCTCGAAGTTGCCGAACCCGAGAAGGGATTGTTGCGTACTGGCTTTCGGATATGGTTTCGACATGTAGTGCCCTTTATTGGCTCATTGGTCTCAGACCGTGCCGCGTACCACTACCTACCGCGATCGACCGCCTATCTTCCACCTTCCCAAGAGATTGTGACAATGCTGAACTCATCGGGTTTTAGCGCCGTGAACCATCGACGTGTGATGGGTGGTCTGTCGCAGCAATTCATCGCGACGAGGAGCGCGTGATGTTCATTCGACGTCAAATCAGCGCCTTACCCCCCTCTCAGTTGCGAACCCTCGGGTCGAGGGTTGGCTGGCTCCTCGACTCCCCCGAGGTCTTGCGAGTGGGTTTCGGTGGCGTTGCTGCGTCACTGAACCTCCCTCGAGGGATCAGCGATGTGAAATCTGTTCACGCACAGCTCGCAGGATTGGATTTGGAGGGGGTCGAGGGACCGGCGGGGTCGGGTGTCGTCGCCATGGGCTCGTTGCCCTTCAACCGTGACGCACCCAGCCACTTAGATGTTCCGCGATATTTGATCACTCAGAATGCCGAGGGTACGTGGCTGACTGCGGCCGACGACCAGGACTGGCGCCACTTTGTCGATGACGAGTCCCTCGCCGTCCAAGAAGCCCAAGTGGCGCGTAGCGTTACCTATCAACCCTCGCCCGAGGCGTACGCCCACAACGTCGCTGCCGCCGTGGAATTGTTGCGACACAAGGAGATTGACAAGGTCGTTCTGGCTCGCGCAATCATCGGAACCGTCGAGCACCCTATTGACTGCGGAGCGGTCGCTCAACGCCTGCGCGTACGTGAACCGTCCTGCACCATCTATGGCCAGCCAACGTCCGACGGTCGTCGCTACGTGGGTGCGAGTCCCGAGCTTCTGGTGCGCCGCCTGGGTGGCGATGTCACGTGTCATCCCCTGGCAGGCACCATCGCTATCCCCCCCGACGTCGATCCAGTGGACTATCACGCATGGTTGCTGGGTAGCGCAAAGAACCTCCACGAACACGGTGTGCTCATCGACGACGTCGTGAACACCCTTGGTCGTTACTACGACGACATCTCGGCTGACGCCGCTCCTTCCATCGTCACACTACGGACCGTGGCGCACCTCGGTACTTGGATTCGAGGGCACCAAGATGATGCGTCTAAAGCTCCGGATGTCCTGGAATTACTCAATATCTTGCACCCTACGGCAGCCGTGGGCGGATTACCCAGGGTCCCGGCCTACGATCTTCTGCAACGCCTCGAGCCCTTCGATCGGGGACATTACGCGGGCCCGGTTGGTTGGGTCGACCAGAACGGTGACGGCGAATTCTGGATTGGTATTCGTGGCGTTCTCGTCGACGGGGCCGACTTCGAAGCGTGGGCTGGTGCGGGAATCGTCAGTGAGTCAGACCCAATCGCCGAACGTGAAGAGACGCGCGACAAACTAGCCAGTGTCTTAAGTTCAGTCCTCCAGGACCGAATCTAGGGCCTGTTGAAGGGTCGCTGAAGTGCCCATTTGGTGACTAACCACAAGGCTTCGTACACGATGTGGGAACTCATCTTTGATTCGCCGAGTTCACGATCACTGAAGGAAATAGGAACCTCGACAATGCTGGCACCACCACGTCGGGCCCGGTATGTCATCTCGATTTGGAAGCCGTAGCCGTCGGCGCGTACTTCTTCGTATTGGATCTTCTCCAAGGCCGAGCGAGAATACACACGGTATCCCGCGGTGGAGTCCGAGACGCCGAGGCGCAACATGATGGAGGCGTATTGATTCCCACCTCGCGACAAGAGACGGCGCGAAAGTTTCCACTGAGGGATCCGACCACCGGGTACGTAGCGTGAACCAATAACCACCTCATGGCTCGAAGCCGCAGCGAGCAAACTGGGAAGTGCTCGAGGGTCGTGTGAGAAGTCACAGTCAATCTCCACGAATGTATCGAAGTCTTTGCCGATACCCCAGGCGAAGCCGGCGCGGTACGCGCCGCCAAGACCACCCTTGCCGGCGCGTCGCAGGACAAAAATCTGCTGCAGCTCGCTGGCGCACCTCTCAGCGACCGCCGCCGTGCCGTCAGGACTGGAGTCGTCCACCACGAGAATGTGGACCTCTGGGACCACTGAGCGCAGGGCGCGTAGCATGCTGTCCACGTTGAGCGCTTCGTTGTAGGTGGGAAGCACTACGAGAACACGCATCACCGAATTCTACTGAGGTCGCGTAGACTGCCAGGGTTGGTGCCGCGTGCACAGGCCCCGTTTTCCGACTCGTTGAGAGATTCTTATGACCGAAGCCACTAAGCGGCGATTTGCCATGCCGCGCGAGATTCGTATCATTCTCAGCGTCGGTTCGCTCGTGTTTGTATTTGAGTACCTTGTACTCCCGCAATTCGCCTCTGCCCGGCACTCGCTACACCTACTGGCCCTGCTAAATCCATTTCTAGTTGGTCTCGCGGTCATCCTCGAAATGGCTGCCATTTACGCGTACGTGGAATTGACCCGAGCGGTACTCTTTCCCCACGCGCCCAGCCGCTTCAATATTTTGCGAGTAAATCTCGCGGGGCTGGCGATTGGCCACGTCGTCCCCGGTGGCGCTGCACCATCGGGTGCGCTGGCCTACCGGATATTCTCTGAACTCAAGGTGCCCAAGGACACGAGTGCCTTCGGCCTCGCGGCTCAGGGCGCGGGTTCTGCGGTAGTGCTCAACATCCTTTTTTGGATCGCTTTGGTTATTTCTATTCCCTTGAACGGCATTAACCCCGGGTATGGTTTCGCCGCCCTCGCGGGCGTCTTCTTGTTGCTGGCGTTCTTCGGCACGGTGTATTTGATTACACGGGGCCAAAAACGAGCCGACGCCTGGCTGCGCGTGGCTGCGCGTCACATACCAGCGATGAATCCTGACAAAATTTCTCAGTTGCTGGTCAAGGTAGCGGATCGAATCAATCTCTTACTCAGTTCACGTCGGACATTGTGGACGGCCTTTACCTGGGCCAGTTTGAATTGGCTACTTGACGCCGCCTGCCTGTGGGTGTTCATTTGGGCCTTTGGCACCGTCATCTCACCCGTGAACTTACTAGTGGCCTACGGATTGGCCAACGTGCTCGCAGCAATCCCCGTCACCCCCGCGGGACTCGGCGTCGTCGAGGGCGTTCTCATTTCAACCCTGGTTGGTTTTGGCATTCCGCCCAGCCAGGCGACCCTTGCGGTGCTGGCCTATCGGCTCGTCAACTTCTGGATTCCCATTCCTATCGGCGGTGCCGCTTACGCATCGCTGCAATTTCGACGCGGTCCCCTTACGGACGCATCGACAGCGAACGGGAACGCTGGGTCGCCAGACGCTTGAATTCAGACTGCGCGGCGAAGTCGTTCACCGATTGCAGACGCCGCCAACGACGGTCAGTGCCGAGCACCCAGGTGAAGCAATCGTCGCGCCAGGTGATCTCGAAGGCTTCAAGGATCTCCTCTTGCAACGCTGGCGTTTCGATTGGCACTAACACTTCGACTCGTCGATCCAGGTTTCGTTCCATCAGGTCCGCGGATCCCATGTAGATCGAAAAACTCTCTTCATCAGGTCGTCCAAAAATAAAGAGACGTGAGTGCTCGAGGAATTCGCCAACCAAACTGTGCACCGTGATGTTTTCTGAGAGACCAACGACTCCCGGCCGTAAGCAGCACAGTGTGCGAACCTCTAGACGGATTTCCACTCCGGCGTTCGACGCATCGTAGAGGGCATCGATGATTGTGGGATCGGTCAGTCCGTTGGTCTTCATTAAGACACGTCCCTGGCGACCTCGGTCGCGCTGTCGCTCAATAAGTTCGACCATGCGCTCACGCACGAAGAATGGACTCACCACAATCTTGTCGTAGTGGCCGTTCTTGGAGAACCCAGTGAGGAAATTGAAGAGTTCTCCTACGTCGCGTGTCACGGCTGAATTACAAGTGAGTAGGCCGAAGTCTTCGTAGTTGCGGGCGGTCTTCGAGTTGTAGTTACCCGAGGCTATGTGCACGTATCGCGTTGTAGTCTCACCCTCGTTGCGAACTACGAGGGCCGTCTTGCAGTGCGTCTTGAGCCCGACGATGCCGTAGACCACGTGCACGCCGGAGTCTTCGAGCGCCTTGGCCCACTCAATGTTGGCCGCTTCGTCAAATCGAGCTTTCAACTCCACCAGTGCTACGACCTGTTTGCCCTGCTCGGCAGCGTGGATGAGAGATGCGACGATAGGGGAATCCCCCGAAGTGCGATACAGCGTCTGTTTGATGGCCACGACGTCGGGGTCGCGCGCGGCTTGATCGACGAACATCTCCACCGAGTCACTGAAGGACTCGTAGGGGTGATGCAACAAGATGTCGCCATCGCGAACGGCGGCGAATACGTCGCCGACGTGGTCGCCGTCGAGCAAGCGCTTGGGGGTCAGTGGCGACCAACCTTCGCCCTTAAGTTCAGGACGATCAATCGAATACAAGCTCCAAAAGTCGTGCAGGCCGAGCGGTGCGTCCGTGATGTAGACATTGGATCGATCGAGCTCCAACTGAGACACCAACAGCTCCAAGAAGTCTGGAGACATGCCACTCTGGATCTCTACGCGCAAGGCCTCACCGAAACGGCGCCGGCGTAGTTCGACTTCCAGCGCCACGAGGAGATCGTCAGCTTCATCCTCTTCGAGTGACAAGTCGGCATTTCGTGTGACACGAAACAAGTCCGCACGCCCCACGCTCATCCCGGGGAACAGATGCTGCAGGTTCGACATGATGAGGTCTTCGAGTAGTACCCATCGGCTTCGTCCCACGCGCAAGAAGCGTGGCAAGGAACTCGGGACTTTGATTCGGGCGTTGCGTTCTTCGTTGGTTGCAGCGTCGCTGACGGTCACGGCGATGTTCAACGAGAGGTTAGAGATCATCGGAAAGGGATGTCCTGGATCCACGGCCAGGGGTGTGAGCACGGGATACACGTGATTTTCGAAGTATGCGACGAGGTCGTGTCGTTCATCCTCTCCGACGTCGGCGTACTTGACGATGTCGATATCGTGTCGTGCCAACTCGGGTAGCAGGACGTCAAGCACGAGACGGTCTTGACGTTCGACGAGGGAGAGAACGCGCTCTCTGATATCGGCGAGCTGTTGGCGCGGGCGCACCCCGTCCACGGAAGGGGTCTGTACCCCGGCGGCAACCTTGTCCTCCAGGCTCACCACGCGAACCTGAAAGAACTCATCAATCATGTCGGCGAATATCGCAATGAATTTGCACCGCTCCAGAATTGGGAGACTCTGATCATCACCCAGATCCAATAGACGCGCCCCGAACTCGAGGCGTGAAAGTTCACGGCTTGAGAATCGCTCTGGACCGAACGATGAGAGATCAAATGTCACGGGTTGCAAGTCTTTCTTCGAGTTGGTGATGACATCGTCAATGCTACGACTACTGTGTCAACGTGGCGAGACATGCACGTGGCGGAGTGTTGAACGCATCCCCAGGTGCTGTCACCACATCGTCGCGTTCGCGTTCGACTGAGCTCGGGCTGATGTTCGTAGCGTGGGTCATAGTCACCGGCTTCTATGTTTTGATGTCCTTAGCTACGAATGGGCGCTTGCCGTCCCGACTCGGATTTTTCTTACTCGTGTTGATTGCGGTGTCTCTGCTAATGCATGTTGCTATCCGTCGCTACGCTCCACGCGCGTCGCAAGTGTTACTACCAGTGGCCACCTTGCTCAACGGCATCGGTTTCGTGGAGATCGCACGTTGGGATCCCACCCGTGCGGGTTACCAGGCTCTCTGGTTCGTGGTGAGTGCGATGATCGTTGTATTGACGCTCAAATTCGTGAAATCAATCCGTGACCTCGATCGATATCGCTATCTCACTCTTACGGTGGCCATTGCCTTGATGTTGTCGCCGTTCACCCCCCACTTCGGAGAGAACATCAATGGCGCACGTCTTTGGCTCGCCGTTGGTCCACTCACCTTTCAGCCCATTGAAATTGCCAAGGTGCTTCTCGTGTTCTTCTTCGCGTCGTATTTCGCCGCGAACCGAGAACTACTGTCCATTCCTACCGAACGGTTCGCCGGGCGGCTCTTCGTGTCCCCTAAAGTTCTCGTGCCAATTCTGGCAGCGTGGGGAATCGCCCTCATGATTCTTGGTGGTGAGAACGATATCGGTTTTGCGATGCTCCTGTTCGTGCTCTTCTTCGCGCTGCTGTGGGTCACCACTGGGCTGAAAGCGTACATAGGACTGGGACTCATACTTTTCGTTGGCGGAGCGGTAGCAGCGGACCAGTTGTTCTACCAGGTACAAACGCGGGTCAGTTATTGGCTCGACCCCTGGTCGGCCTCTAATTATTACCATTCGAGCCAGCTAGCCAACGGTTGGTTCGCACTCGCGGGAGGTGGCGTCGCCGGGACTGGGCTTGGTCTGGGCCAAGCGGGTCAGAACGTCTCGATGCCCATCTCAGACATGATCTTCGCCTCACTCGGTGAAGAGTTGGGTTTCGTCGGGATTATTTTGATTCTCAGTCTTTTCGCAGTGTTCGTCGGTGAAGGGTTTCGCATCGCCCAACGGTCCCATTCAGACTTCGTGCGCCTCACTGCTACAGGTCTCACCGCAACCATTGGTCTCCAAGCCTTCTTCATCATGGCGGGGATACTGCGCATCGTGCCCTTCACCGGTATTACCCTGCCATTCATGGCGTACGGTGGCAGTTCACTCTTCGCGAACTATCTGATTGTGGCACTTCTTCTTCGTATTAGTCACGAGATTTCTGAGGAGAAACGTGGCGGCGAAGTGGTGGCCGTCTCCTTCGATTAACCCGGACCCAGAAGTTCCTGGGCCACTAGGAGCGGAGCGGGGACGACCTGACGCAGGGCCAGTGCGATTGCGTCACTGGGTCGACAGTCAAAGACTCGACGTCCCCTCGTTGTCATCAGATCGAGTTCGCCGTAATACACCCCGTCGCGTTCGGTCACGATTCGCGCGGCGATGACGTCAGCCTGCAGCTCTTGCAGAATGAATATCATCAGTTCATTCGTCGCTGGCCGACGCCCAAGGGCGTGTTGTTGGGCCTGGTGAATTGAGGTCGCATCGTGCAGAGCCACGGGGAGGGTCAGAGTGCGGCGCACCCCTTCTGCCTCGCGTAGAACCACCCTGGCCGTGGCGAGCGAGAAGTCGTAGATCACTTGATCGACCTGGACGACGCGAAACACCCCGTCGTGGTTGCGTGGCTGGTCCATCGTTGCCACGACTAGTTCCCCAGTCGGCGCGACACTGAGAGGACCAGGCCCCCCGCGGTGTAAAAGACCAACGCCGCGGAACCACCATAACTGAGCAGAGGCAGAGGAATACCAGTCACTGGCATGATGCCCATGGTCATTCCAATGTTTTCAAAGACACTGAAGGAGAAGAAGATGAAGATGCCAATACTGAGCAAACGACCCATCGCGTCCTTGGCGTGACGCCCAATCACCCACATTCGCCAAGCGATGAAGGCTAGTAGCAAGATGACCGAGGCCGCACCTACGAAGCCCAGCTGTTCACCGATGGCGGTGAAAATGAAGTCCGTGCGCTGTTCGGGTACGAATCCGAGCACGGTCTGGAGACCGTTGAATACGCCGGCACCCCACAAACCGCCCGCACCGATGGCACTCTTGGCATTGTGCACCTCGTAGAGCAATGCGGCGATCGCCGGATTGTTGGAATTCTGATTGACGAATGAGGTGAACCGCTCAACTTGGTACTTCTTTAGGAGATCGAGATAGACCGCAGCCACCAGTCCAGCGGTCCCCACGATGGTCAAGAATGTCATGAAACGCGGAGGAATACCCGCGACGACCATCATTCCCGCCACCACGAGAACGATAATGATTGAAGTGCCCAGGTCGGGCTGGAGCACAATGAGACCCAGGGGGGCTCCAGCCATCAGCAGCAATCGCACGACATCGTACATACGTAGACCGTCACTGCGGCGACTACAGAAAGTCGCTACTGCGAGAATAATGAAGAGGACGGTGAACTCACTGGGCTGAATCTGAATGAAACCGAAGCTGTACCATCGCTGAGCGCCGAGGGCACTTTTGCCGATGACGAATACTCCAGCGAGAGCGAAAAAAGAGCCGACGTACAGCGGTGTAGCCAATATCTCCAAACGTCGGTAATCAATGTGCGCCACGATGGCCATCGCCGCGATGCCGAGAATGACGAAGAAACCTTGACGTTCGAGGTAGTAGTGAGGGTTGTAGCCAGCGTTCGCCAGCGCTACGCGAGTGGAACTGTACGACATGAAGGCACCGAAAAAACCGAGAACGACGAGCCCGAGGGCCAAGGGGTAGTCAACGTGGGTACTCGGACGATGCAACGACATCGATCGCGCATTAAGGGTATCGGTCACTTGAACGCCTCCACGAGAACTGGTAGCAGGAGAGAGCCGGGTATATCGCTATTCCACCACCAATTCATCTGACGTGCCACTGTGTAGGCCAACATCGCCAGACCATTGTGGTGCGCGCAACCAGCAGCGGCGTGCATGGCCAACCAGGGAGATTCTCGAGGTTCGTACGTGATATCAATAGCAATAGTGCTACTCGTCACTCCATGCATCACCGCAGATTCAGCCGCCCTCGTCGTCGAAGGTGTGGTGTTCACAATCAAATCGACAGGTCGATACATCGCGGTGTGATCCATAACGCGAGCGTCACTCTTCACGAGTTGGGCCACACTCAAGGGATTTCGTCCGAGAACCGAGACTGAAGCAGCACCGTCGCGCACCAGGGCGTCAACGATGGCGCGTGCCGCCCCCCCCGATCCGAGGACCACCACGTGCATATCGGCCACACTCACGGAGCACTGTCCGCGCAGAGAGTCCACGAAACCAGCTCCGTCAGTGGAGGCGCCCAGGAGACGACCCTCACGCCACAGGAGGGAATTGACGACCCCGAGCGTCGTTGCTCGTTCGTCGAGTTCGTCACAGAGAGTCGCTGCCACCTCCTTCAGCGGCATCGTCAGTGAGAGAGCATCGAACTCGACACCCATGACGTCACGAATTCGATAGGCGTGGTCCTGGTCCACGTCGAGACGCTGGGAAGTTCCCTGGTATCCCAGGTACGCCAGACCAGCAAGATGCAACGCGGGAGAAGCTGAGTGAGCGATGGGTGAGCCGATGACCCCGAGACGCCACGATGTCATAGTCCGGCCTTGGCAGCAATGGCCTCCTGGGCCAGTTGCTGCTGGTAGGTATTAGAAAATGCCATGTGACCATCTTTGTTGACCAACACAAAATACAGCCACGAGCCCGGTGGCGGGTGCAAAACTGCCGAAAGGGCTTCGAGCGACACTACGCAGATGGGAGTCGGCGTCAAACCAGCGTGCAGATAAGTGTTATAGGGCGTGGGAGTTTGAAGCATGCTTGGGGTTACCCTACCCCCATCCAGCCCAAGTGCGTAGAGCACCGTCGAGTCCATTTGCAAGGGCATATTCTTCGCCAAACGGTTATAGATCACTCGGGCAGTCTTGGGCATATTGAAGGTGTAGTACCCCTCTTTCTCCACGATCGAGGCGGCGATCACTACCTGATACGCATTGAGCCCCAGAACGACAGTTGATGGCCCAAGCCCTGCAGCGGCGGCCTCACGGGCGAAACTAGCCTGCATGGCGGCCAGCAATTGGGCTGGGGTCTCGCCGGGAGTGATCAAGTACAGTTTCGGTCCGATGAGACCATCCAGAGTTCCTTGGGGGCGATACGGGCTCGCGGATGCCGCCAGGTTGGCGTCGGCAAGAAATGTCGAGGCGAAGGAGTTACCGACTTGACCAGCCACACTGATCGCCACTTCTTTGATGGTGAGACCGGGTGTCACGTTGACCTGAGGCACATTGGGTCCCCCACTCAAGATAGATCGGATATTCGAATAATCCGCCCCTTGGGCGAACTCATACACCCCCGGCACCACCAGTGGTGCGCCTTCAAGCAAACTGTCCACGCGAAAAGCGAAGGGTGAAGCCAAAATTCCTGCCTGATGTAAGTCACTGGCAATCGTTGACATGGAGTCACCGTGGCGCACGGTGATCATCACAAGTTTTCCCGATCCACCCAGGGGAAAATATTGCAGAGCGAACCAGACCACGATGATCACGGCGACACTGGCGACTCCGGCGATCAGTCGGCGGAGTGGACTAAAGAGCATTGCGAGAATCCGCGAAGTGTTGAAGTAGGACGACCGCCGCAGCTGAGTCGATTCGGCTTCGGTGGTCCTTGACCTTGATGCCGGCGCTACTTAACGACCGCTGCGCGGCGGTGGTAGTGAGTCGCTCATCGTGTTGCACTACGGGTAAATCCAACGCGCCACTCAATCGCACGAACATCTCATCGGCGAAATCGGTGCTGGAAGTTTTCGAACCAGCCAGTGACAAGGGTCGACCCATCACCACGAGTTCGACTTGCTCCTCGGCAACCAGAAGAACGACTCGGCGTACGAAGTTTTCATCGTAGGCAATGGCCTCGCGGGGAAAGGCCATGGTCTCTGACGAATTCGTTATCGCAATCCCGCAACGCCTGGTTCCGGGATCAATCCCGAGGATGCGCACCACTTTTACCTAGAGCGCCGCGGCCGCAAGCAGCACGCGATCGATGCCGTTTACGTCACGACCCCCGGCGAGGGCCAGGCGCGGTGAACCGCCTCCGCCCCCGCCAACGAGCGCCGCGAGACTCTTCACGGTGCTCTGTGCGTCAAGCGTCTCGTCACTGGCCACCGCAATGGAGACCTTATCTTCAAAAATTCCAGCCAGCACTACGGCGCGACGGCCTCGTTGCTGTAAATTTTGGGCCAAATTTCGCAGTTGCTCACCAGGGTAACCGTCGACGTGGGCAATGAGGACGGACTCATCGCTCTGGGCGTGCAACTGTTCGGCGAAGACCGATAATTGGGCTTGACGCAAAGCAGACACTTCTTTTTCGATTTCGCGTTGTCGCTCAAAGACCCTTTCGAGAGAGGGAACCACATCGTCCAAGGAAGCTTTGAGTAACGCAGCCACTGACGACAACGCCTTCTCCATCTCCGTGCTGCGGCGAAACGCTCCGAGCGCGCTCACCGCTTCAATCCGTCTCGTATTCGAACCAATGGAGGTCTCTGAAACAATCTGAATCTGACCAATGTCACCCAGACGATCGACGTGTGTTCCACCACAGAATTCCAAGCTATGGCGTCCAGCACGCACGACACGCACCTGGTCACCGTACTTGTCACCGAAGAATGCGATCGCCCCCATTTTTTCGGCGTCTGCCTTTGAAGTTTGGATCGTGTCGACGGATTCATTGGCGACGACGTCGGTATTGACCAGGGTCAGAATCTCTGCGGTCTCCTCTGGTCGGACCCCCGCCCCGTGGGCGAAGTCGAATCGCAAACGATCTGGTCCCACGTACGAGCCCTGTTGGCGAACGTGATCACCTAGGACGGTGCGCAAACCCGAGTGCAGGAGGTGCGTGGCGGTGTGATTGCGGCGTGTAGCGTCGCGGCGATGCGGATCAATTGTCGCCACACCGACTTGACCAGGTAATATCTCACCGGTGAGGCGTCCGCGGTGCGCGAAGAGACCACCCGCCACATTTTGAGTGTCGAGGATCTCAAATCGGCCGGACTCGCTCACGAAAGTCCCGGTGTCTCCTACTTGTCCACCGGACTCCGCGTAAAAGGGTGTGGTCTCGAGGAATAGCTCGCTGGTGCCATCCTCTCCGGCCAGAATCGCCAACACGGTGGTCTCGAGGCTGTAGTGCGCGGCGTCGCGACCAATGAACTCCGTGGTGCCGTGGTGTTCGATCAATTCCCGGTACTGGACATCGTCGGCGAGATTAAGCGCCTTGGACGACTTGCGCGCTCGTTCGCGCTGCTCACTCATGGCGGCGTCGAATGCTGGACGGTCCACTTCGAGACCCGACTCCGCCACGATCTCACTGGTCAACTCGATAGGAAAGCCGTGGGTATCGTGCAGACGGAAAGCGACGTCACCTGGAAAGATGTGAGCACCCGAGAGCGTGACTTCGCCACGCGCCTCATCAAGAAGTGACATACCAGTACGTAGCGTGCGCGCGAAGCCAACCTCCTCACGTTCCAGTATCGACACGATCAAATCGCGGTCTTTCACCAGCACTGGATAGGCGCCACCCATCTTCTCGATGGTGGCGTCAACCAACTGCGCACTCAGTGTCGTATCAGAACCGGATCGGCGCGCGGCGAGAATGGCCCGACGGATGATCCTGCGCAATACGTAACCGCGGCCTTCGTTCGAAGGCAGCACTCCATCGGAAACCAGCATCGTCATGGCGCGACCGTGTTCCGCGATACGCCGAATGGCGATGTCGGTGGCCTCGTCGCGGCCGTAAGGTGCATCCAGAGCCCGTGACGCTGTTTCGAGTAGTGGGGTAAAGAGATCGGTCGCGAAAACTGACTCGACGCCATTGAGAATTGACAGGACCCGCTCAAAGCCAGCTCCAGTATCGATGTTCTGCTTCGGCAGATCAATCATCGAACCGCCGGGTCCCTTTTCAAACTGCATGAACACGAGGTTCCAGAACTCGATGAAGCGATCCTCACCGCCGTGTGCTGGTCCACCATCAGCTCCGAAGGACGAACCCTTGTCGAAGAAGATCTCAGAACAGGGACCGCACGGACCCGTCTCACCCATGTCCCAGAAATTGTCCTCGCCGAGTCTCTGGATGCGTTCAGGGCGAATTCCAATCAGATCTCGCCACAGCTCTTCCGCCTGATCGTCAGAATGGTGCACCGTTACCCACAGGCGCTCGGGGTCCAGCCCGAAGCCTTCCGTAATAAGACCCCAGGCGTAACGAATCGCGCCCTCCTTGAAGTAGTCGCCGAAGGAGAAATTCCCCATCATTTCAAAGAACGTCAGGTGTCGTTGAGTGGTTCCGATGATGTCGATGTCGGGCGCACGAAAGCACTTCTGGATGGAGACCGCACGCGACGAAGGAGGAGTCTCCTCCAGCAAGAAGTAAGGCTTGAAGGGCACCATCCCCGCGACGGTGAACAAGAGGCTCGGGTCGTGGGGAATGAGGCTGGCCGAGGGAACGATCAAGTGCCCGTTTTCAGCAAAATAGTTAAGAAAAATTGAACGTAGTTCGGCGGCTTCCACGGGATTTACTCTACCGGTGACGGGGCAATCTCCCCGGCGTCGCCCCGGCGTCGGCGCCAGTCCCGCACAATGTGTGATTCCTGGCCATAACTCGAGGGTTCAAAGAACGTCAGGTCACCGACCGATTCAGGCAGGTAGCGCTGCGCAACCCATCCCCCGGGCTCATCATGGGGGTAGATGTACGTAGCGCCGAAGCCCATTTCGCGCGCGCCACCATAGTGGGCGTCGCGAAGATGCATTGGCACCTCTCCCCCACGTGTGCGAACGGCAGTGGTCGCGGCCGTGAGCGCCCGGGTGATCGAATTACTCTTGGGCGCCAGCGAAAGATAGACCGTGGCGTGTGCCAGGGTGAGGCGGGCTTCTGGTAGGCCAACGAATTCAACCGCCCGCGCTGCCGATTCGGCTACGAGAAGGGCGTGTGAATCGGCCAATCCAATATCCTCTGACGCCAGAATCACTAGGCGACGGGCGACGAATCGGGCACTCTCTCCGGCTTCGAGCAAAGCGATGAGCCAGTAGAGGGCCGCGTCGGGATCAGATCCACGCACTGATTTGATCAGAGCCGAGACTTGGTCGTAGTGCGTGTCGCCAGATTGGTGCATGAGCCGTCCATCGCGCGCCAGGGCCACCTGTTCTTTCGTGATCCGCCGCGACGCTACCGCTTCGCCTCTCTCGAGGTCAACCGGACTCGTCAGGATGAGGGCCGTGTCAAGTGTGGTCAACATTGAGCGCGCGTCGCCTTCACAACTGATGACCAGTGCCTCGATGGCGTCCGCGTCAATGCGCACTTCTTTGAGTGTTTCAGCACGCTCTAACACAATTCGTAGGTCTGACTCGCCTAGGGGATGTAGTCGCCAGAGAGTGCTTCGACTCATCAGGGCCGCGTTGACCTCGAAATATGGGTTCTCGGTGGTGGCCCCAATGAGAACGATCTCGCCATTCTCAGTCGCTGGCAGCAACAGGTCCTGTTGTGACTTGTTAAAGCGGTGCACCTCATCAATGAACAGCACGGTCATCTGACCGTGCTCACCCAGACGCTGACGGGCACGTTCGAGAGACTCCCTGACGTCCTTGACCCCACTGGAGACTGCTGAGACGCTGTCGGCGACGTAGCCAGCTGATGTCGCCACAATGCGAGCGAGCGTGGTCTTGCCGGTGCCGGCGGGACCCCAGAAAATCATTGAAGTGAGATGTTGCGCTTCGACCATGCGCCGAAGAGGCATTCCTGGCCCGACGAGGTGGTTCTGTCCCACGATGTCGTCGAGGCTGCGCGGACGTAACAACTCCGCCAGGGGAGCACTCGCGCGCAAGCGCTGCGCCATCGCATCATCAAAGAGAGACGTCGTTACACCTTGGGGGCAAACTTGAGTCGCAGATCACGAATCTGGCGCTCGGTGATGTTCTTGGGTGCTCCGCTCATCAAATCCGTGCCAGATTGTGTCTTCGGGAAGGCAATCACTTCTCGAATATTGTCTTCACCGGCGAAAATAGCAACCAGACGATCGATGCCCACGGCAAATCCTGCGTGGGGAGGTGCGCCATACTTGAATGCTCCCAGCAGGAAGCCAAAGCGATTCTGCGCCTCTTCGTCACTGATGCCGAGCGCGGAAAAGATTCGCGACTGAATGTCAGCGCGGTGGATTCGCACTGATCCGCTTCCCAACTCCCACCCATTAAGTACCAGGTCGTAGGACTGGGATCGGACCTTGAGTGGATCGGATTCGATCCACTCAAGGTCGTCGAGATGGGGCATGGTGAAGGGGTGATGTGCCGATACCAGGTGTCCATCTTCATCCACACCTTCGAAGAGCGGGAACTCGGTGATCCACACGTAATGGTGAGGCCCTTGGCTGACTGGAGGAGCTCCAATGACCAGACGAAGTGCCCCGAGCACCTTGCAGGCCGTCACGTACTCGTCGGCGACCACCAGTATTAGGTCTCCTAGCTGAGCATCATCCACTCCGGCAATGGCCGCAGACTCATCACTGGAAAGGAAACGTGCCAGCGGTGAATCGAGGCCGTCGCTCGTAATGCGAAACCACGCGAGGCCCTTCGCGCCCAGACCCTTAGCGTGCTCGGTCAAGGTATCGAGGCGTGAACGCGTGAATTCAGCTCCACCCGGCACGCGCAAAGCCTTCACAGTAGGTGCGCTGAAGGCCTTGACCTGGGTAGTGACAAAAGCACCAGAGAGGTCGTGCAGGTCCATAGCGAATCTCAAGTCGGGCTTATCTGTGCCGAAGCGATCAAGAGCCTCGGCCCACGTCATGGTTGAAATCTCACCCGGTCGTTCGCCGGTCGCGACTTCAGCTGCGTCGAGGACTGCTGCAGAGACGAACGAGAAGATGTCCTCTTGAGTGACGAAACTTGCCTCGACATCGAGTTGAGTGAATTCAAACTGACGGTCGGCTCGCAGATCCTCGTCACGCAGACAGCGCGCGATCTGAAAGTAGCGGTCAAAGCCACCGACCATCAACAGTTGTTTCGCGATTTGGGGACTCTGAGGCAAGACGTAGAACTCACCAGGGTGCAGTCGAGACGGCACGACGAACTCCCGAGCTCCTTCGGGCGTGGGGGCCCACAGCAGAGGGGTCTCGACTTCGCAGAATCCCTGTCGCTCCATGGCGTGTCGCAGGGTTGCATTGACCGTGGCCCGCAGTCGCAGGTTGCGCTGCATCTTTTCGCGACGAACGTCGATGTAGCGGTACTTCAGACGGACCTGCTCATCGACGTCAGACCGTTCGTCGATTTGAAATGGCGGTGGTTCGGCAGCAGAGAGGATCTCGACCACACAGTCGGTCAGTTCGACTTCACCAGTGGCGAGACGATCATTGAGGGTCCCTTCGGGCCGTTGCGATACGGTGCCCGTGATACGTACGACGTATTCGCTCCGTACGTCAACAGAGCCGTCCACCACTGCCTGGACGATACCGGAACGATCGCGAAGGTCCAGGAATGCCAAGTGCTCACCGTGCTCGCGGCGCTTTGCGACCCAACCGCACACGCTGATCCTCTGGCCAATCACTGTTCGGTCTACGGATCCACAAAGTAGGTCACGCATGCTGGTCGCTTGATATTTGTCAGTCATATTCTCTTTACTTTTTCAGTCGCTGGCGCAGGGTGAAAATCAAATCTTCGCGGGCTACAAGTTGCTGATCCCGTTCGAAATCTTCACCCCTCAGGTCTCTTATCGTAATCTGGTCCGACTCAGCCTCCTGGGGGCCGATCAAAAGAGCCAGTGCCGCACCGGAGCGATCAGCGAGTTTCATCTGGGATTTCATTGAGCGTGCGTCGAAACTCCGTACAACGGCGTAACCCTGATTACGTAATTCATCCACCACCACGGTCGCAACGTCTAAGCCCGACGTGTCGACTACGAACAGATCAATAGTTCTGTTGATCAAGTTCTGAGTAATCCCCTCCGCCTCGCGAGCGAGCAAGAGACGTTCGATTCCCGAACCGAATCCGATACCGCCAGCAGGTTTGCCGCCAAGCTGTTCGCTGAGCCCGTCGTAGCGGCCACCTCCACCAATCGCGTTTTGAGCATTACCCAGAGCCTCCGCGACGAATTCGAACGTGGTGCGGGTGTAGTAGTCGAAACCGCGAACCAGACGAGGATCCAAGGTCGACTCAATGCCTAAGACAGCCAGACCCTTGCGCACTGAGGCAAAATGATTCGCGCACTCGCTACAGAGGAAGTCGGGCAATAGTGGTCCATCATTGACGACGTTGATGCACGATTCACGTTTGCAGTCAAGAACTCGCAGAGGGTTCTGTATCCATGTTTTTTGGTGCTCATCACAAAGTTGCTCTCGCCACTCTTCGAGGTGACCCTTGAGGACATTGACGTAACGACCTCTACATTCATCGTGCCCCATGGAGTTAATGAGCAAACGCACACGCCGGAGGCCGAGCGCTTGATAGAAACGCCACGCCAGCGCAATCACCTCAACGTCAATGGCGGGATCATCAGTGCCAATCGCTTCCACTCCCAGTTGATGGTGCTGGCGATATCGGCCGGCTTGGGGTCGTTCGTAGCGAAATGCCGGAGTCACGTACCACGCCTTGTAGGGCGTGGTTGGCTGGTGTTGGATAAAAGCACGCACGACGGAGGCGGTCCCTTCGGGGCGCAACGCGTAGGTACGATCACCGCGGTCTTGAAAGACGTACATCTCTTTGGTCGCCACATCGCTGTTCTCGCCAATGCCGCGGTTAAAGACACCAATTTCTTCGAACATTGGGGTCAAAGCGAGGGTGAAGCCGTACTGAAAGGCGAGTTGGGCGAAGGTTGCGACCAGTCCCTCCCAGAGGGCGGACTGGGGCGCGAGAACATCGTGCGTGCCGATGGGTGCTTGGAAAGAAGAGTTCATGAGCCTTTGTGGTGTCCGGGAATTTGACGAAAGGCGTCGAACACACCGTCGACACCCTTGAGCGATGCGAGCAGGCTCGAGAGGTGACTCGGGTCAGCGAGTTCAACGTCAAAGAGCATACGAACGATACGAGAACCCGAGGTGGCGGTGGAACTCGAAATGATATTCAGGTGGTACTCCGCGACAACCTTGGACACGTCGAGCAACAAGCGAGCGCGATCGAACGCCATCACTTCGAGGGCCACGCGGTATTGACCGTGTGTCGCACCATCCCATTCGACGTCGATGATTCTCTCGCCGAGACGGTGCGCCAAGGCGACTGCGTTGGAACAATCATCACGGTGTACTGAAACACCGCGGCCTTGCGTGATGAAGCCCATGATGGAGTCCCCCGGGACCGGTGAACAGCAACGCGCTAAGTGAATCATCACGTCGTCGAGCCCCTCAACGTAGACGCCGGCGCTACGCCGCGTCGTGCGGTTGTTTCGTGGGGCTCGGGTGACGGTGGTGGGAAGCTGCTCGGCCTCTCCCCCGTGAAGCTCACGATCCAGGCGTTGTACGACGG
Source organism: Acidimicrobiaceae bacterium (assembly GCA_013044265.1). GTDB lineage: Bacteria > Actinomycetota > Acidimicrobiia > Acidimicrobiales > RAAP-2 > RAAP-2. The sequence goes on along the minus strand of JABEUQ010000067.1, from coordinate 19,900 downwards.
CCAAAGCGGAGATCTGGTGGGAGTCGATCGCCATGAAGAGGGCGTCGAGGTTCTCCAAATTGAGCGAGACAATCACCGACTCGAGCGCGGTAGAGGACATTGAAGTGGCGATGGGAAGGCCCTCACGGCGCAGGGCTTTGGTGAGCTCTTCCTTGCCACCTTCGATTGCATCGTCACGACGCTCGCGTTGGAACCACTGACGAATCTTGGACTTCGCACGTGATGATTGTGCGAAATTCAGCCAATCACGCGAAGGCCCAGCCGACTCATTCTTGCTGGTGACGATCTCCACCACGTCGGCTGAGTGCAAGATTGTCTCGAGGGGCACGAGGCGTCCGTTCACCTTGGCTCCCACGCAGTGGTGACCGACTTCGGTGTGCACGGCGTAGGCGAAATCGATGGTGGTGGCTCCTTCGACCAAGGCCACGACGCGACCCTTCGGCGTGAAGACGTACACTTCATCCTGGCCTAAGTCGAGTTTGAGCGCCTCAAGGAAAGCAATGGGATCGGGTTCTTCCTCGTGCACGTCAGCCAGACGTTGCATCCACTGAATTTCTTGATTGGTGGCACCCTCCTTGTAGCTCCAGTGGGCCGCTACGCCGAATTCAGCGCGTCGGTGCATCTCGTTGGTGCGGACTTGCACTTCGACCGATTTGCCCCGAGGTCCAATGACCGTCGTGTGCAAAGACTGATAGAGGTTGAACTTTGGCGAATTGATGTAGTCCTTGAATCGACCGGGTACAGGAGACCACAGGGCGTGGATCGCGCCAAGAACGGCCCAGCAATCGCGATCGTCTTCAACAATGACACGTAGTCCCACCAGGTCGTAGATCTCGTCGAACTCCTTGCCGCCAACGACCATCTTCTCGTAGATGCTCCATAGATGTTTCGGACGTCCAGTCACCTCTCCCGCAATGGCGAAGGCGCGCAATTTTTCGCTGAGCACACCCATGACTTCGATGAGGTACGCCTCACGCTCGGGCTGGCGTGCGGCCACCATCTGCTCAATCTCGGCGTAACGTTTGGGGTGTAGGGTGGCGAAACTCAGATCTTCGAGTTGCCACTTGACCTGTTGGACACCAAGTCGGTGCGCGAGGGGTGCGTAGACGTCGAGCGTTTCTTGGGCGATCGCCCGCTGACGATGCATCGGCATCACTGAGATGGTGCGCATATTGTGCAGTCGATCAGCTAGTTTGATCATGAGCACTCGCCAGTCCTGGGCCATGGCAATGAACATTTTGCGAATGGTGGCGGCCTGCTGGGCCTCCTTGGAATCGAATTCCAGGCGATCGAGCTTGGTGACGCCATCCACGACAGCCGCTACCTTCTCGCCGAATTCTCCAATCAACCATTCATTGGTCACGCCGGTATCTTCGACCGCATCGTGCAGGAGTGCTGCCGCGATGGTCATTTCATCCAGTCCGAGATCAGCAGTGATATCGGCGACGGCAATTGGGTGGGTGACGTAGGGTTCGCCCGTGCGCCGAAGCTGACCCTCGTGAGCATTGATGGCTACGACACCCGCGCGCCGTATCAACGTGACGTCACCGTCCTCGTGGTGCTCGAGGAAGCGCGCGACCAACCTCTCCACCGAACCCTCAAGGGCCGGATCTACCGTCGAACGCGACGTGAGGCTGACCATTACTTCAGCCTAGGTGTCAACGGCGCTTCTGTTTGCGCGCCCTGGGTGTCACGCTCGACACTGGGCGACGTGAACCAGCACCAATGCGCTGGGTGGCGTCGGAGCCCATCAATGCTGCGGCGCGAGGTGACAATGTAGTGTGCTCACTGCGATTGACGCGGGCGGCCAATTCGCGGTAGCGCGGCTCGCGTTCCTTCATCCATGCCAGCAGAGGACTCGCGATGAAGATCGAAGAATAGGCACCACTCATCAGACCAACAAAGAGTGCGAGACCGTAGTTCTGCAGAGTGGTCGCTCCCAGGATGTAGGCACCGACCACTAATACTGCGAGAACCGGCAAAATCGCAACCAGCGAGGTGTTGATCGATCGAGCCAATGTCTGGTTCATCGAGAGATTTACCATTTCGCCGTACGTCATGGTGCCGCTCTTCAAAATTGCGTTGGCACTACTCGCGTTGTCACGAACTCTGTCGAACACGACCACTGTGTCATAGAGCGAATATCCCAGGATCGTCAAAAGAGCAATCACCGTATCCGGAGTGATCTGAAAACCGAAAAGTGAGTACACCCCTACCGTCACGAGCAGGTCGTGCACCATGGCAATGAATGCGGCAAGGGCCATCTTCGGCTCGAAACGAATCGAGATATAGAGAACTACCGCCACGAAGAAAATAATCAATGCCTCGAGAGCACGGTTAGTGATTTGGCCACCCCAGGTGGGTCCGACGTTCGATGTAGAAACTTGGTTACTAGCGGCGCCGGCTTCCTTCGCCATTGCGGCAATCACCGCGTTGGTGATCTGCGTCTGGACCGAGGTGGAGTCATTGTTCAAGTCTGCCGTCACTTGATAGGTTTGCGACCCTAACTTCTCAACGGTTGGATTCGTCAGCCCCGCTTTGGTCACCGCGGAGGTCATCGAGGAAATTGAAGAGTGCGGGGCGAGAACCTCCCACGAACTTCCTCCCTTGAAATCGATACCTAAATTGAATCCGCGCACGCTCAGCGAACCTAAGCCGACCAGAATCACCACGAGCGACGCGATGAACCAGATCTTCTTACGACCTACGAAGTCAATGGTGGTGAGTCCTTGATACAGCCGACCAAAACGGCCTGGACTCTTTTGCGTGTCCGTCGCTTCATTAGTCTTTACTTCACTCATGGCTTCCTCCGGCGTTCATCCCCGCGGCGATTGACAGTGCCGAAGTGCCCTGGTTGCTACGACGTCCTAGGAGGATCACCAATGGGCGCGTGAAGTACCAAGTGATGAAAACATCCATCAGCGTGGAGAGGCCGAGGAAAAAGGCGAACCCGCGCACGTCGCCCACTGCGATGAGGTACAAGAGGACGGCGGCAAGCAGGCTGACCGTGTCAGCGGCCAACACAGTTCGCCAGGCGGACTTGAAGCCACGGTCCACTGAGGAGCGCACGGTGCGCCCCGATCGAGCTTCGTCCTTTAATCGTTCGAAATACACGATGTAACTATCCACCGTGATACCAATGGACACAATCAACCCGGTAACGCCGGCCAATGAGAACGTCGGGGCGAAAGCCGTATGGCCAAGGGCCGAAATTATTGCCCACAGCAGCGCAGCCGTGACTCCCAATCCTAGAAGGATGACCAGTCCGAGTGCTCGGTAGTACAAGATCACGTAAATCAAGACCAGAGCAAGTCCCGCCAAGCCGGCACCAAGTCCCGCGACCAGTGCGCTGTGACCCAGGGTCGGCGAGACCGTTTGCGTTGTCAGGGGTTGCAAGCGCACAGGCAGCGCACCAAACTCCATTGCGATAGCAAGATTCTGAGCAGATGCTTGCGTGAAATTCCCGGATATTTGACCTTGGCCACCGAAACTCGTGAAGGACGAGGAGGCGGGCAAAATCAGTGGCGCCGACTGAATGACTCCGTCAAGTTCGATCGCAACTTCCTGGTGGAAATTCGCTTTGGCGACCGCATCCCAAGCGGGGCTCCCCGAGCCGGTGAGGGTGTAACTCACGACCCACTGGCCAATGGTGTCCTGAGTCGCGTAGGCCTTACCAATGGCTTGACCGGTGAGCTCCGCAGGGCTCAAGAGCCAACGGTCAGTACTCGGGGCTCCCAATTGGGGCAATATCACGGGTTGTGAAGCGAGATCATTGGCTGGGCTCGTCGTAGCGATGTTCGAAAAAGACGGATCGACACCAATAGTTGAGTTATAGGAATAGCCGTTCACTGAATTATTCGGCGTCACCGCCAGATTCGAGGCGGTCAAGGCGTACGCGGATCCGCACGAGGGCATGGTGTGCGTACCAATGGCTCGAGCGGTCTTCGCGGCCGGAGCCACCTGGCACAGCACCGTGCGAAAATACAGCTGCGCAGTCTGGCCAATTTCCTTCAGAATATTTTGCGCGTCCTTGACACCGGGAGCACTCACGACCACGTTTTTACCCTGAACGTTCACCTGAGCACCTGAAACGCCGAGTCCGTTGATGCGAGAGTTGAGAATCGTCACGACCTCGTTTAACTGAGACTGTGTGGCGGGTGTCGTTGGCTTGTAGACCACCGAGAGACCACCGGCGAGGTCAAGACCGAGCTTGGGCCCCCAACCGAGCGACAAGGTCGTGATCAATGAACCAAATCCGATCACCAGGGTCAATATCAAACTGACGATGAGTGATTTACGCGATACTGCTGGAGCCGCCATTACTTCTCATCACCCTCGGTCGATTGCTCATCGTGCTCTGGTTCGACATCATCGTCACTCGAAGGCGGAACGTGCTTTCCCGCAATCGCTGATGGAATGAAATCGAGTTCAACACCACTCGCGGTGCGCAGAGTCACTGCCTCGTCGGTGCGCTTCACAACGGTGCCAATCATGCCGCCAATAGTGCGAGCCTGGTCACCGATCTCGACTTGCTTGGTCTGTTGGCGAGCCGCTTTCTGTTTGCGACTGCGAGGACGGAGGTAGAAGAAGTAGAGACCACCGAAGACAATCACGTAAATAATGATGATGAGCGGGCTGCCAGAACTTTTGGTTGCTGCGAACAACATTGAAATATCCTCCGTCAATAGACAAAGAAACCCTAGTCGCTCGCCGGGCTCGCCCTAGACCAATCCTCCACCTGGACGAGTTAAATGAAGGTGCAGGAAGGCCTTTTCGGTCGCCACACGACCCCTGGGAGTCCGTATCAAGAAACCTTCACGCAATAGGTATGGTTCGTAGGCCTCCTCAATTGTGGTGGGCTCCTCACCGCAGGCGTGGGCCAACGTGGTCAGGCCCACGGGCAAATGCGCGAATTGACCGCACAAGAGGCCGAGAATACGCCGGTCGATCTTGTCGAGGCCGTATTCGTCAACCCCGAACAAATCCAGTGCGTAAGCCGCGAGTTGGTCGTCAACTGAAGCATGCCCCTGAACCGAAGCGACGTCGCGCACTCGCCGAAGTAGACGGTTGGCGATGCGCGGCGTACCTCGAGAACGTTGCGCAATGACCCCCGCCGCGTCATCGAGGAGCGATACTTCAAGAAGACCAGCAGAACGCGCAACAATCTGACGCAATTCGTCGCGTTGATAGAGATCGAGTTGCCCCACGAAACCGAATCGATCACGCAGCGGCGCAGCGACTAAACCCGTGCGAGTAGTAGCGCCCACCAGGGTAAAAGATGGGAGATCAAGACGAATCGATCGGGCTGACGGACCGCGTCCGATCATGACGTCGAGGCGACGATCCTCCATCGCCGGATAGAGAATCTCTTCCACCAAACGCGGCAGCCGATGAATCTCGTCGATGAAAAGTACTTCGCCGTCGTGCAAATCGGTGAGCAGAGCGACGAGGTCGCCGGGACGTGCCAATACCGGTCCAGAGGTGATACGCAATCCTGAACCCATCTCGTGCGCGACGATGCTCGCCAGCGAAGTCTTACCTAAGCCCGGAGGTCCTGCAAATAGCAGATGGTCCGAACTTTGTCCTCTCGCTCGAGCCGAACCGAGGACAATCTCCAGGTGGCCAACCAGCTCACGTTGCCCGACGAATTCTTGCAGAGACGTTGGTCGAAGTGTTACGTCCGCGCTCCGATCCCCCTCAGAGGCCAAAGGTGTCACGACGTGTTCGTCGCCTTTGATCAGGGAAGTGACGTCGGCATCGCGCCTCGTCATCGGCGACCCAGCAGTTGCAAGGCTGTGCGCAAGGCGCTGGATTCATCTCTCGGAAGTTCTACACCTTCTAACGATTCTCGAATTTCACTAGGTGTGTATCCCAGTGATCGCAACGCTTCTTCGATGTCGCTGGGTCGCGCGTTCGGCGTGCTGGAGCGTTGCGCAGCGACGTCGACGAGTTTTCCCTTCAGCTCCAAGACGATGCGACTCGCGGTCTTGGCCCCAACACCGGGAATCTGAGCGACACGTTTCACATCACCCTCCTCAATGGCCCGACGCAACTCTTCCGTGGGCATCGTACGCAAAGCGGCCAATGCGGTTGAAGGGCCAACTCCCGGAGTCACCAACAAAGTGGTGAAGAACTCCTTGTCCTCATCGCAACGAAATCCGTAGAGGACAATTGCATCCGTACGCACCTGGGTATGGATGAACAATTCGACATCGTCACCTTGGTGGAATTCCTGCACCGACGCAAGATTGACGTCGTAACCAACGCCATTGACGTCAATAAGAATGTTCCCGGTCACTTGAGTGCGCAATACTCGACCCCGAAGCCACCCGATCATTAAGCCCTCACCATGAACCGACGCTCAACTCTCTCAGTCATAAAATACGTGATCGCAAGGCCCAGGGCATCGGCGGCGTCGGCTGGTTCGGGTATTTCGCTCAGGCTGCAGAGCTTCGCCACCATTGCCTGGACTTGAGATTTCGGCGCCGCACCGTAGCCGGTTACTGCCAGCTTCACCTGCTGGGCGGTGAACTGGCGCACGACCAGTCCTCTAGATCCGGCCAGTCCAATGGCAATACCGCTCGCTTGAGCCACCGGAATCGCAGTCAGCGCGTTGCGTTGAAAGAAAACCCGTTCGACCACGACCACCTGAGGTCGCAAATCAATAATGAGAGCGTCCAGGTCGGCGTGAATCTGGGCCAACCGCATCTCAACTTCCAACCCGGCTTCAGTCTCAAGCACTCCCGCACGAAGGGCACGAAATGACTCGGCACTCTCGAATGATCCTTCAACCAGGCCGAACCCACATCGAGTCAAGCCGGGGTCGATTCCGAGTACGAACATACGTTCGATTGTAATCCGGTCTCGCGAGGCGGACCAGCATTACTCCTCGAAGTTCGCCAATATTTCGTCAGAGATATCGAAGTTCGCGTAGACGTTCTGCACGTCATCGTGGTCGTCAATGGCGTCCATGAGTCGCAGTACCTTCTTGGCTTCGTTCTCTTCGTCGACTGGAATCACGTTCTGGGCCACCAGCGTCAGGTCAGCGCTGACGACCGTCAAACCAAAAGATTCGAGTGCGTCGCGCACCATTCCCACTTCGTGGGGCTCAGTCGTGATCAAGAAGTTCTCACCTTGGGCGCTGAAATTCTCTCCTCCAGCTTCGAGAACCCATTCGAGAAGCTGGTCTTCATCAAGGGGTCCCTTGACTTCGAGCAAACCTTTGCGGTCGAATTGCCACGAGACGGCCCCCGGCTCGGCAATATTGCCACCATTCTTGGAAAGAAGGTGCTTAATTTCAGCGCTTGTGCGATTGCGGTTATCGGTGAGAGTTTCGATAATAATGGCCACGCCGCCTGGGGCGTAGCCCTCGTAGGAGATTGCTTCGTAGCGAACCCCTTCGAGTTCGCCGGTGCCACGTTTGATAGCGCGCTCGATAGTGTCGATAGGAACTGATGCCTCACGAGCCTTTTGGAACATAGTGCGAAGGCTGGCGTTGGTGTTGGCGTCACCCCCACCTTCGCGGGCCGCAACTTCTACCTGACGAATCAGTTTCGCGAACACTTTGGCGCGTGCGCTGTCTTTAGCACCCTTACGGTGTTTTGTGGTTGCCCACTTCGAATGGCCGGACATCGTTCCTCCTGCCCGATTTAGGGCGTAGTTATCGTAACGCTTCTTGCAGGGCGTCGAGGAACAAACCGTGAACTAACACGTCGCTCGTCAGTTCTGGATGGAACGAACATCCCCAAGCAGAGCCCTGACGCACCAACACCGGGTGTTCGCCATCACCGTGATCATGAGTGGCGACAACCGTCACTTCAGGACCCCAATGCACGATACGAGGGGCTCGAATAAATACTCCCGGCACCGTTGCACCATCCGAAATCGCAATAGGCACTTCGAAACTGGCAATCTGTCGGCCGTACCCATTGCGGCGCACAACCACATCGAGGGCGTTAAAACTCCACTGATCGCTGCGCCCATCGAGCACTTCGCTCGAAAGCAAGATCAGGCCAGCGCACGTACCGAAAATTGGCAGGCCCCCGCCGATCAACGTGCACAACGGTTCACGAAGTCCGGAAGTCACCAAGAGATGACTAATCGCCGTGGACTCACCTCCCGGGATAATAAGCCCATCGATGCCACTGAGGTCAGCCTCTCGACGCACTAGGCGGGTGCTGACTCCCAGATTGTCCAGTGTCGCCACGTGTTCACGAACGTCACCTTGCAGGGCGAGGACCCCTACGGTTCGCATTACCAACCGCGCTCGGAGAGCCGCTGTTCCAGTGTGGCAGTCTCGGCTCCCGCCATGGCGGCTCCCAGACCCGTTGAAACCTTCGCCACAATGCTGGCGTCTTGGAAATGCGTCGTCGCTTCAACGATGGCCTTAGCCATTCTCACTGGGTCCTCGCTCTTGAAGATTCCCGAACCAACGAAGACGGCTTGCGCACCGAGTTGCAGCACGAGTGCGGCGTCGGCCGGAGTGGAAATGCCGCCGGCGCAAAACAGAGGCACGGGAAGTTTACCCGTTGCAGCGACTTCTTGCACCAGCGCGATGGGCGCCTGGAGGTCCTTCGCGAGTGCGTAGAGTTCGGCACCGTCCGCGCTCGCTAGCCGACGCATCTGAGCATTGATAGTACGAAGGTGACGAACTGCTTCCACCACGTTTCCTGTACCGGCTTCGCCCTTGGAACGAATTAAGCACGCACCCTCGCCAATGCGACGAAGGGCCTCGCCCAGATTGGTCGCTCCGCACACGAAGGGTACGGTGAAGTCCCACTTGTCGATATGGTTCTCTTCGTCGGCGGGTGTCAACACTTCGGACTCGTCAATGTAGTCAACGTCGAGTGCCTGAAGGATCTGGGCTTCGGCGAAGTGACCGATGCGCGCCTTGGCCATAACCGGAATCGTCACAGCGGCTTGAATCTCTTGAATCATGAGGGGGTCACTCATACGCGCCACGCCACCGTCACGGCGAATATCCGAAGGCACCCGTTCGAGCGCCATCACCGCAACTGCTCCCGAATCTTCGGCGATCTTCGCTTGTTCGGGGTTGACGACGTCCATTATGACGCCGCCTCTCAACATGTCGGCGAGTCCACGCTTAACAAGAGCTGAACCAACGGTGGAAGGTGTGAGTGCAGAATTCATAGGCATCAGCCTAATAGAGCGACCTGACTACCATTCTTCGAGGGCGAGGGCGCGCAACTCGACGTCGTCCAGGTCCCCCAAGTCCGCAGTGGTTCGGTCACTCCAGACGTCGAACCAAAGGAAGCGCCACTGGCTGTATTTGGAGGAGGCGAAAAACGAGCTCGCAGGCACCACTTGTCGAGCACAACGACGCAGAGCTCCCGCCAGCCCCAGCGGGTAGCGAATTGCCGCCGCCGCGACTTCGTCGGCGCGATAGGTCAGACCAGGTCCAGCCAGGTCCCGGCGTTGCTCGAGGGAGCCATTCACCACCGCGGAATAACTCTCACGGTCCAAGATCCCAAGTCTTTGGCGGGCAAGACAGTGAGCCACTACCCCTTCGAGCTCAATCAATTCAAAGTCGCGCATCAAGGCATTGGTCACAAAGAAAGCAAAATTCGCGCCGTTCGGCACCAGGGCCGCGTTGTAACCAGCATCGTCGATAATGAATGCGCTCACCGAGTCCACACCAAAGGTCGCGGTGAGCCGATCGATCACTGTGATGAGTCGCTGGCGGTCCTTAGTCGACCCACCGGGCTCGAACGTGGCTTCGACCAGTGACCCTAGGGTTGAACCCCGATGCTCGATTGTCGTGAAGAATCTTCTGACATCAAGAAACACGCCGAGTGCGACCAGTACGCCAACGAGTGCCAACCACGGTGACGCAATTGTTCCGAAAATTAGCGCCAGAACCAGTACTGCTCCTCCCACCATCTCGAATCGCTTGCGCTTCAGTCCGAAACGACGAAGGGCCTGTTGATGCGTCTCACGCTCGTCGGCGGACGGTGCGTATGGATTTTGCCACGTGGGATCGAGCACTGCTTCGACGTGCCGGGGCCCGCGCTGTCGCGATGACGAAGGTCGTCGCGAACGAGATCGTTGTTGAGTGGCCATCGTTAGAGGCTACCTCAGGGCTCCAAAACGCTCACGAGCGCTTTGATACAGAGTGAAGTAGTCATCAACCAAGCGCGACATCGACCAGTGTTCTGCGTGAAGAAGAGCGGGGCCGGGATTCCAGTGATCTCGGGCCAGCGACATCGAGATTGCTTGCTCAAGAGATGCGCTATTCCCTGGTGCAAAGAGCAGGGCGTGAGCACCTGCAGCATCACGGTATCCCGGAATGTCACTCGCCACGACGGGCGTCTCACTGGCCATTGCTTCGAGCAATATGAGTCCAAAGGATTCACCATGGGTGGCTGGGGCGACAAGGACGTCAGCTCGCCTGTACCAGCGTCGTTTCTCAATATCAGACACGGCGCCTAAGAACTGAACCGCACCGTCCGTGCCCCCCGCGGCCACGAGCGAAGTGCGTTCAGGTCCGTCGCCAATTATTACCAGCCGCCAAGGGTTCTCGTGGCGCTCGTTATGGGCACGCACGGCCTCGATGGCGGTCATGACACCCTTGCGCGATTCGAGACGACCAAGGACCACCACCGTGGCAATGGGTTGCTGCTCGCGATCGAACTCTACAAAACGTGTCGTTTCAAAACCGTTGAAAAGAACCTTTGTTTGCACTCCGCACGAGGAGTGGGCTGTCGCCGCGGCCTGTTCAGAGACCGCGGCATTGATGTCCAGGTGGTGTGCCCACCGGCGCAGAAATGGAGCAGCCATCGACACCGCGGGACCCTCACCGCTGCGGTGAAAAGTCCCCACCGCCGCGGCATTATGTTCTCGCAGTGTGCTCCACCCCACCAGCGGTGCAAAGGGTTCATGAAAATGCACGACTTGAGGATCGAACTCGTGAATTCGGCGTGCAGCGCGTCGTGACGCCGCCACGGACAACGTGAGTGGAGCTCGTGAGCCGTTCGCCGGAATACTGATCAATCGACCGAAGCGTTCAATACGCGCTGGGGTGTCGTACGTGGTGAGGTCGTGCGAGTCCGGTGCGATCACTTGCACGAGGATCCCTCGTCGTGACAGTTCACGACTCATCGCAAGAACTTGCTCCTGGACGCCACCAAAGACGCTCAATGCGTAAGGTGACACCAAGCTCACCCGCCTGATATCACTCCCGGGACTCACAGCTGCTCGAACCGCTCTTCGAGCACGTGCCACTGCTCTGGGGCTCGCCGAATCAACCCTTCAAGCTCGTCAGCAATGGCCTGGGTCACCCGAGTCACGTCGTGGCGCAGCCGACCTTCCCGCTCCGCGATTATCGGGGGCGTGATGACCGCAAAATGGTCGCGACCAGGTCCGGTGTAACACGCGGCGCAGACGAGTGGCGCACCGGTGCGCAACGCTAACGTCGCTGGTCCGCCGGGCAAGGTAACGGTCGAACCGAAAAATTCGACGTTAACGCCGCCTCCTTGAATGTCACGGTCGCACAGTAGCCCTACTACTCCCCCGCTCTTGAGCACGTTTAGTAACTTGGTGCTGGCATCCTTGTTCAGTCCCTCGATATGAATACCGATTGCCTCACGCTTGGCGGTAAACCACTCGAAAAGTCTTGGCGGCTCGAGTTCTTCGGCAACCGCCGTCATGGGCATGCCCAATGACGAGAGATATGACCCGCCCCACTCCCAGGAACCGACGTGTGGCAGGGCAATCACCACTCCCTTACCTAGGGCGAATGCCTCTTCGAGATACTCGAGTCCTTCAACTATGCGAAAGCGAGAATTGATCGTGTCGCGACTCAGTCCGGGAAGTTTCGCCCCCTCCGCCCAATATTGGGCGTAGTTGGCAAATCCTCGGCGAACGTATCGTTCGAGCAGCGCCGACTCGGTGAGACGGTCCGGTGCGCTCAGCACATTTTGTAGATTGTGCTCGAGGGGCTGACGCGCCTTCGAGCGCATCCCGACGGCTACACCAATACGTCGAGCGAGCGCCACGTCGAAGCGCTCCGGAAGGCGCTCGAGAATACGACCCGCGAGGATGTACATCGCGGCGGCGTTGCGAGCCTTCACGACTTAGTGACGAGACGAACGACTAAGGCGACGTGGACGACGTGCGTGCGAGCGCGGTGCGCGTTCAATGACCGTTCGCGGCGCCGGTCGAGCGGCTATCTTCCATACTCGCCAGAAACGACCGAACGACGTTGCCGTTGTCAACACCAACATGATCCAGAGCACCGGCACAAAGATCGCCGTAGAAAGCAGGGCCACGCCAAGGAGAACTAGTCGCTCGGCGCGTTCCATCAACCCACCTTTGGCGGCCAGCCCAAGACTTTCAGCCTTGGACCGTTGGTAGGAGATGAGGAAGAACGTCGTCAAGAGTGCGAAGGGTAATAGGACCAATTCCCCAGGGTGACGTCGCTCGAGGTAGAACGCGACTCCACCCAGTAGAGCAGCATCAGCCACGCGGTCGACCACAGAATCGAAAAAACTTCCACGCTGACTAGCGCGCTTACTGGCTTTGGCGACGGCACCATCCAGTAGGTCATGTGCACCGGTTAGGACGAGCAGGACAATGGCCACGACGAATTGGCCCTCTCCGATACACCATGCGGTCGCCCCGGCGAAGACTAGGCCGGATGCAGTCAGGACATCAGCGGAGAATCCTGCGCGAACCAACACCCGACCCACGGGGGCGGTGACGGCGTCTACTGATTGGCGGAATTTTCCGTCGAACATCGTTCTCCCACGTCCTTTTAGAAGTCTACAGAGGGTATTTCGGTCGACTAGTGAGCGAAATGTACAGCCACTTTTCGCCACGTAGACACCAGTGATTCCGGCAATACCCGTGTCTCGGCGATCGTGCTCATGAAGTTGGTATCTCCAATCCAGCGAGGCAAGGCGTGCCCGTGCAGATGTTTGGGTATTCCCGCACCCGCGGCCTGTCCTAAATTCATTCCCACGTTCATCCCGTCACAGTTGTACGCCGCATCTAATGCGCGAACGGCTCGACGTAGAGTCCAGAAAAAAGACGAATACTCCTCGTCACCTAGTTCGCTCAGGGAACCAACGTGTCGACGTGGTAGTACCAGTAAATGGCCCGATCCGTAAGGAAAGGCGTTGAGCGTCACGAAACTTAAGTCGTCGTGCCAAAGCACCCCTGAGTCTTCAGACGGCTCAAGCGGCGCGAGTGCGCAAAACACGCACTCCCCCTCATCGCGAGAATGCGACGCGGCTTCTGGACTTGAGACGTAGGCCTCTCGCCATGACGCCGCAAAACGCTCAAGTGGCACGGGTGAGCTCCGGAGAACCGTGATTGTCAATCTCACGACGCAACCGCTCGCGGAAATCCTCAATCGTTACCCCACGCTCGGGGTCATTCGCTCCGCGTGCATTTATGCCCACGGTGCCTGCGGCGACGTCGTCATCGCCCACCACTAGAACGTAGGGCACCTTGCTCATCTTCGCACGGCGGATACGCGCACCCAGTGGCTCGTTCGCGACTTCCACACTGACGCGCAAACCGTCCAGACGTAGAAGTTCAGCCACCTCAAAGGCATAGGCGTCGTGGTCGTCACGCACCCCCAACACCACCACTTGTTCAGGCGACATCCACGTCGGCATATTGCCGGCGTAGTGCTCGATCAAAATCGCCATGAAACGTTCCACGCTGCCAAAGAGTGCACGATGGATCATGATGGGGCGATGACGGGCGTTATCCGGCGCGATATAACTCGCATCAAAACGTTGAGGCAACTGGAAGTCGAGTTGAATAGTCGACAACTGGTGAGTACGACCGATTGCGTCACGTGCCTGCACCGAGATCTTGGGACCGTAAAACGCGCCACCACCTACGTCGAGCACCAGTTCGAGTCCGGCACCGCGCGCAACTTCGGCCAAAGTGTATTCGGCCTCTCGCCACTCCTCATCGGTACCCACTGCTTTGGCGTCGGGACGTGTGGATAGTTCCAGGTAGAAATCATTGAGGCCGAAATCGCGCAACAGACCGAGCACGAAGGTCAAAAGGTCGCTCAACTCCTGAGCCATCTGCTCGCGGGTACAAAAGATGTGCGCGTCGTCCTGAGTCATCCCGCGCACACGCGTCAGGCCGTGAACCGCACCGGACTTCTCGTAGCGGTACACCGTGCCGAATTCGAACATACGCAACGGCAATTCACGATAGGAGCGCTGACGAGCCTTGAAAATCAAAATATGAAATGGGCAGTTCATCGGCTTCAGGTAATAATTCTGGCCATCGTCCAGTTCCATCGGAGGGTACATGCCATCGGCAAACCACTCCAGGTGGCCCGAGGTCTCGAACAACTCGGCTTTAGTGATGTGCGGTGAATTAACGAATTCGTAGCCTCCGGCGACGTGGCGACTTCGTGAGTACTCCTCCATCACTCGGCGCATCGTGCCCCCCTTGGGGTGAAAGACTGCCAATCCCGGCCCGAGCTCGGAGGGAAAAGAGAAAAGATCCATCTCCTGGCCGAGGCGTCGGTGATCACGCTTCTCAGCCTCTTCGAGTTGAAGCAAGTGAGCCGCCAGGGCATCTTTGGATTCCCAGGCCGTGCCGTAGATGCGTTGGAGCTGTGGTCGTTTTTCATCGCCGCGCCAATAGGCGCCCGCAACTCTCATCAACTTGAAATGGCCCAATCGCTTCGTCGATGGCACGTGAGGACCACGACAGAGATCTTTGAACTCCGGAGTGTTGGAATACGTCGACACGACCGAGCCACCGACCTCAGTCACGTCTTCAGGGTTCTCGCCCGAGCCGACGCCCTTAATGATCTCAACTTTGAACGGCTGATCTTTGAAGAGCTCTAAACCCTCCTCGATGGAAAACTCTGCCCTCTCAAAAGGTTGGTCCTCAACGACGATGATCCGCATCACGTCCTCGATGCGACCAAGGTCGTCGTCGCTAAAACGCGCCCCGTCAGGCAATTCGAAGTCGTAGTAGAAGCCATCACGAATCGCTGGCCCGATGGCGTAGTGCGCACCCGGCCAGAGGCGAAGGACGGCCTGGGCCAGCACGTGCGCAGTGGAGTGGCGCAGCACCTCACGGCCCAAATCGCTGCCCGGAGTGATGATGGACACCACATCACCGTTCTTTAGAGGACGACTGAGGTCAGTCAATTCCCCATTCACCTGCGCCGCCAGGGCGTCCTTGGCAAGTCGCGAACCAATGGCGGTCGCCAAATCACGGGCATTCGCTCCATCGTCGAGCGAGCGAATGCTGCCGTCTGGTAGTTCAATTTCGATAACTGACATGGTGCCTTTCCTCTACTACAGCGTAATGCCGAGCAACGCGGCGGCCGGGGCCACGTTCGCACCCGCGTGTGCGGCGGCGTCAACTGCCCCCAAGGCTCCAGGACAGTTGAGGTCGTCGTCGAGCGCGTCACGCACATCTTGAAGCACCGAACTCTCGCGCCCATTCAGGGTTGAACGCCACGTTGCCAGTCGTGATTGTGCTTGAGTCAGGAGCTCCTCACGCCATTCCCAATCCTCGCGATAGTGCTGGTCGAGCATCGCCAGACGCACCGCCGCAGGTTCTGCTCGCAGCGCGAGGTCCGAGACGAAGACCAAGTTTCCTAACGACTTGGACATCTTGGTCCCGTCGAGTCCGACGAGTCCAACGTGCACCCAGTGCCGCACAAAGGGCAGGCCACTGACGGACTCACTCTGGGCCGCCTCACACTCATGGTGGGGAAAAGCTAAATCGCGTCCTCCACCGTGGACGTCGAGGGTGTCTCCCAACTCTCGTCGAGCCAACGCTGAGCATTCAATATGCCAGCCGGGGCGCCCCGCACCCCATCGTGACTCCCAAGCGGGTTCATCTTCGAGAGAGGGTTGCCACAAGACGAAGTCCAGCGGATCACGCTTGCGTGCGTCATCGGGATTCCCTCCGTGGATCGCCGCGAGTTCAATCATGGAGAGACGACTCTCGTGGCTCACTTGACCGAATCGCGCGAAGGTGGCCACCTCGAAATAGACCCAACCCTCGACCTGATAGGCGTGTCCCGAATCGAACAAATCGCCAATCATTGTGAGAATCTCAGGGATTGCCCCGGTTGCGCGCGGCTCGGAATGCACTGGTCGCAGATTGATCAGTTGCATATCACGTTCGAATTTCGCCATCTCTCTCGCGGCTAGATCCAAATAGTTCACCCCGAGGTGGCGCGCCTTCTTCAAGATGTCGTCATCGACATCGGTGACATTGCGAACGCAACGCGTCTCGTATCCTTGGTCGCGAAGGCGCCGCTGCAGGATGTCAAAAGTGAGATAGACGAAAGCGTGACCTAGATGCGCCGCATCGTAAGGGGTGATTCCGCACGTATAGAGCGAGACCACCGGGCTCGGGTCCATCGGATATACGCCGCGTCGGGCAGTGTCGTAGAGCTGCATCAGTGCGAAAGTCCCGCGAGCTTTACGTAACTGTGTGCCTTGTGGCGAATATTGATCGAGATGCACACGGCGGTGAAAGCTTCGATCGCGCTGGCCAACGACATGGTTCCCGCAACGACCGCGTGCAGTCCCGGCATCGCCTCCACTAGATGAGCGACGCTCTCTCTCGCCTCTGCATCGTCGCCGAATATCACCACGTCGGCATCGAGTTCACTATCGAGGTTGACCATCTCTGAGGCGGGAAGATGATGGAAAGCCCCCACTACGGTGGCACTCGGCAACGCGTGGGCAATTTGTGCCGCCATCGAACCTCTCGGTGGATACAGTGGCACGAGTTCACGACCCTCACGAGTCAGGGCATTCACCATGGAGATCACGATCTTGCCGTCCAACACATTCTTCAGTGCGCTGACCGTTGCGACGGCTGAGTCCCACGGTGTCGCCACCACCACGAGGTCGCACTGCGCAGCACCCTCGTTATCAGCCCCCGTCACGGTGCCCGCACCGCGCGGTGCCAATTCCGCAGCCACTGTCACGGCCCGATTGGCGTCTCGCGAACCCAAAACTACGTCGTAACCCGCGCTCGCGAGACGAATGGCGACTCCCTGTCCAGCCGGACCGGTTCCCCCCAAAATACCGACACTGCTCATGGGTACCCTTTCGATTGATTAACTTCAGTACGCTAACAAGATGGCAATACTGACCAATCACCGTATCCTGATTACCGGCGTTCTTACTGATGATTCGCTGGCTTTTGGTATAGCTCGCCGAGCGCTCGAAGAAGGAGCAAGTATTGCCCTGACCGGAGCCGGGCGCGGACTCTCCCTCACCAAGCGTACGGCGCGCAAGCTCGATGAATGGGGTGACGTCGGTGAGGTCATAGAACTAGACGTCACCGACCCCGCGCAGTTTGTCTCGGCAGTCAAATCTGTTGAAGAGCGATTCGGCAGTCTCGACGGGTTAGTGCACGCTATTGGCTACGCCCCTCCAAGTTGTCTAGGTTCGGGAATGTTCGTCGCGCCCTTCGAGGACGTTTCGACGGCCATGCAGATTTCGACATACTCCCTGGGAGCTCTCGTTGGGGCTTTTCGTCCGCTGCTGCAAAAGAGCGAGGTACTTGGCGGAGCTTCAGTCATCGCATTGGACTTCGATGCCAGCCGTGCGTATCCACTCTACGACTGGATGGGTGTGATGAAAGCCGGATTGGAATCTCTGGGACGTTACCTAGCGCGTGAGGTAGGACCCGATCAGATTCGCGTCAACATGTTGTCGGCGGGACCTATCCGAACGATCGCCGCTAAATCCATTCCTGGATTCGAGGTGTTCGAAGAGACGTGGGCTGAACGTGCTCCCCTTGGTTGGGACGTCAATGACTCCTCGGCTGTTTCTGACGCAGCAGTTGCCTTGCTGTCGCCACTGCTGCGTGCGACGACGGCTTCAATCATTCATGTCGATGGTGGTTTTCACGCCATGAGTTGAGGCCTGCGAGGCGAATTGAGTCTCGTAAAGGTCTCTGTAGAGACCCCCCATCTTGAGCAATTCCTCGTGCGTTCCTCGCTGGACAATACGACCTTCATTGATCACCAAGATTTGGTCAGCGTTTCGGATTGTCGAGAGTCGATGCGCTATGACAAATGACGTGCGATCGTTCATCGTGGCGTCCAATGCGCGCTGGACCGCAGCTTCACTCTCGTTGTCGAGGTGAGCGGTGGCTTCGTCGAGAACCACCAAATGCGGGGCCTTGAGCATGAGACGCGCGAGAGCTACTCGCTGTTTCTCTCCCCCGCTCAGTCGGTAGCCTCGCTCCCCCACCACCGTATCCAAACCCTGGGGCAAACTTGCTACCAGCGATGCAATTTGTGCCGAAACGAGAGCAACTTGAATCTCCTGTTCAGTGGCGTCGGGGCGAGCGAAGAGAAGATTGGCACGCAGGGTGTCATGGAACAGGTGCGGATCCTGAGTTACCACGCCCACGGTCGATTTCAGCGAGATCGACGTGGTCTCACGCAAGTCGACGCCATTGATGCTGACCGAACCCGCAGTCACGTCGTAGAGGCGTGACACCAACATCGATATTGTCGTCTTGCCACCTCCGGAGGGTCCCACAAGAGCCGTCATGGTGCCCGGTTCGACGACGAAGGACACGTCATGCAGCACTGAAGTGCGTTCTACTCGCTCGAGGACCGCTACTGCTTCGAGGGAGGCCAACGACACTTCCTCTGCACCCGGATATTCGAAACTCACGTTCTCGAAGCGAAGTGTCGCCGGACCCTCAGGAATATCACGGGCGTCGACGGCGTCTTTAATCATCGGCTCAAGATCAAGGATTTCAAAGAGTCGTTCAAAGCTGACCATCGCCGACATGTAATCAACATTCAGATTGGACAGTTGTGTCAGGGGCCCATAGAGCCTGGTCAAATAGGCGGTCAGGGCGACGACGGTACCCACAGCCAGAGTGCCGTGCAAAACAGCCACTCCACCGAACCCGTACGCGAAGGCAGTGGCGAGAGAGGCCGTGAGCGACAGGGCAACGAAGAAAAACCGTTGGTACGTCGCTTGGCGAATCCCAATATCACGGACCTGTCGAGCCCGTGACTCGAAGTATTCGAGTTCGTCGCGGGGACGGCCGAAAAGTTTGACCACCATGGCGCCGGCCACGTTGAAGCGTTCGCTCATCACCATGTTCATCTCAGCGTTGAGTTCCATCCCGCGCTGAAAGAGCGTACCGAGTCGTCGTCCGACGCGCCGAGCTGGCAGCAAAAACAATGGCAACAAGATCAGTGCGACCAGGGTGATCTGCCAGCTGAGAAAGAACATGACACCCAAGATGATTGTCAGTAAGAGGATGTTGCCGACCACGTTTGAAAATAGGTCAGTGAAAGCTTGCTGGGCACCGATGACGTCGTTATTGAGACGGCTGATAAGTGCACCAGTCTGAGTCCGAGAGAAGAACGCAATCGGCATGTCTTGGATGTGGGCGTACACGCGAGCGCGCAGATCAAAAATCAGGCTTTCGCCGATAACAGCTGAAGCGCGTCGTTCAAAGAGCGACAACCCTGCGTCTATGAGGGCCAAGACCGCCGTCAAGAAAGCCAATCCAATGACGAGACTCTGGCTTTTGTGGGCGACGTGGGTGTTGGTGATCGTGTCGATGATGGCGCGCAAGACCAGAGGCGAAACTGAAGTGACGATCGAATCTAAGACTACCGCCGTCAAAAAGACGATAATCATTGTCCGATAGACCTTGGCGAAAGTAAGCATCCGCGGCAGTGTGCCCTTTTTAATGCGATGCTCAAGAATGTCGCGATTGCGTCGCATGGAGTTCATTCCGGCCCGGCCACCACGCCCCATCGCGCTCGAGTGCATACTCATTGAGACTCCTTTACCCCCAGCAGTGTAGGTAGATCCTCGTAACACTCAAGCTTTGGCGAGCAGCGCGCGTCCTCATGGACTGACGCTTCACGTTCGCCAGCGAGGCG
>JABEUQ010000066.1 GCA_013044265.1 Acidimicrobiaceae bacterium | reverse complement strand
GTATATTCGCCAATTCGTGGCGGTCGACTTCATCGAAAGTCTCTCTCACGTTGCGTGTGGACACTGCCTACAAGTCTCCGGGCCACGAAGGCGTCAGGTCTTTGTTGGCGGCGCTAGGGCTTCACCGGATAACGGTACGGAGCAGGCTGAAGTTTCTAGAAAGTTCGTCGATGAACTTCCAATCATCGCGCGTGAGGCTGGTCGTCTTGAGTGTGTGAAACCGGTTCATCCTCTCGAACGCGACGAAGAGGGAACTCTATAGTTTCGTAGGAATGCGTGATAGGTAAGCGAATGTTCATATTGGTCATGGCGAACGTGTGCCCCCATTGGTGAATTCCGGCTCTGCACTGGGCGTCCCTAAAACAACCTGGCGTTCGGTGAACCAGAGGAAGAACCTGGGAGCCCTTCTCCTTGTTGCCCTCTATGTGGGATGGTTCATTCACCTGAGCCTGAAGGTGTACTACGGCTACGGAGAACCCCCCTTCGACCTCGCGATCTTCGATCAGGGTATGTGGCTCGTTTCCCACTTCCACGAGCCCTTCGTGACAATCATGGGACGAAATCTTTTCGGCGACCATACGTCGTTCGTGCTGTTGCTGGTTGCGCCGTTCTACCGATTCCTCCCCGAGCCGCAGGGACTCCTCGTCCTACAGACGTTCTTGCTCGCTGGTCCCGCCGTCCCGATTTACCTGCTGGCTCGCAAATACATCAAGAGCACCCTCATCGCGACGTCACTCGTCGCCACGTATCTGTTGAACCCCGTCTTAGAGCAAGGCAACCTCAATCAGTTTCACCCCGAGGCATTCCAAGTGCTCTTCATTAGTCTGGCAATCTACGCAGCCATCGAGCGTCGGTCCGTACTACTCGTGGTTATGGTGATTCTTTCGCTGATGGTGAAAGAGGACGCGGCGTTACTTGTCGTTCCTTTAGGCGTCTGGGTTGCTGCTCGGCGCAATCGCTGGCTGGGGATAACGATCGTGGTCGGGTCGGTGCTTTGGGCCATGGTGGCTAACTGGTTGATCATTCCGTGGTTGCTCGGCTCGTCGAGTATCTATTCCTCGCGAATCCCGTTCGGTGGCGTTTCAGGTCTGCTCGGCACTCTCCTTCGTAGGCCCGGGCAACTCTGGTCATATCTGGTCTCGCAGGGGCGCCCCTTTTATCTCTGGCAACTCGGGAGCACCGTCGGCTTCGTCTTTCTGCTTGCTCCCGAGATCGCCCTAATCGGGGTCCTCGTGGTCGCCGAGATCATCATCAGCAATGACTCCTACATGCATCAGATTCCCTTTCAGTACTCGATGCCGTTGGCGCCGGTGTTGGTGCTGGGGACGGTCTACGCCATCGCCAAACAGCCCCACATCTGGCGCAGGAGTGTCTTGACGGTGGTGGCCCTGATTGCGGCGGTCTGGTCCTGCTCCCTGTGGGGTTTCGCCCCGTTCTCAGTCAATGAGGTCTACACGGGCTGGGTGCCATCGCGTTCCATTGATGCACTTACTTATCTCGAAAAGGAGTTACCACCAAACGCCGTCGTCTCGGCGTGGTATCCCTTGGTGTCGCATATCGACCACCGGAAACAGATCTATGTTTGGCCGACTCCGTTTTACGCCTCAAATTGGGGTCTCTTGAATGACACCGGGGCAATGCTCCCCGTCGCGAACCAGGTGCAGTATCTGCTCCTGCCGATTCCGCTCAGTCCCGCTGACAACCCAGCAGTGTTGAGTCAGATCGCGAGCGGCTACCGCATTGTACAAAGACGAGCGGGATTCGGCCTCTACGAGAGGAAAGCCTCCCCGTAGTTATCGTCGCGGTCGGACTCAACACTTGGATATCTGAGGACCTCCGTTCATGGTCCCATGCGATTAGGGGGGCTGGCTGTGGACGCGAGGGAACCTCGCCCCTCGCTTGAGGCGGGCCAAGGAAAGGAGGGGCGCCGGCCTGCTCGATGTTCGAAGTCACGTCCTGCGCCACACGGCAGCGTCGGCCTGCGCTCGCCGCGCAACCGGGCGTGTCGACGGTGTCTCGCGTGTTGCGGCACTCCAGTCCGTCAACACCGACCCTCAGTCGCTACGGGGACATCATGGGTCAGGACATCATTCGAGTCATTGCGGCGGTCGAGGGAGGTTGGGCTGTTGGGGGAGAGAGAACCACGAAAGGACGAGGTCAGCCAGCCGACTACCCGCAGCAAAGGCGAATCCTCCACTTGGGTCATTCGGAATGAGGATGTCGCGCGAGCGTGACGCGCGGCTTTGTGCCGGACGGGGTGCAGCGGTCGCCGGTCCTACCCGATTCCTGGATTCAGCTGGTCCTTGAGTTCGAGCTTCAAGACCTTGCCAATGGCGCTGCGCGGTAGCGAGTCGGTAATTTGCACTTCGGAGATCCGCTGGTGTTTGCCGAGTGAGGCATTCGCGAAGGAGCGAAGCTCCTCGGCCTCAATCGCGGCGTCCGCCTTTAACACGACGAAGGCGACGGGAGTCTCACCCCACTCGTTCGAGGGCTTGCCGATCACGGCCACTTCCTTGACCGCCGGATGCCGGCTGAGGGTGGTCTCGAGGTCGATGGGATAGATGTTGAAGCCGCCCGAGATGATCATGTCCTTCTTGCGCCCGACCAGCGTGACGAAGCCATCCTCGTCGACGCTCGCGATATCGCCGGTACGGATGTAACGCAGGCCGTCCGGGCTCCACCACTCCGCTTCGGCGGATTTATCCGGCTGATTGAGATAGCCGTCCATCATGGCGGTCGATCGACCGACAATCTCACCCGCCTGGCCGGGCGGAAGGACGAAGCCCTCCTCGTCGATCACCTTCAGGTCCGCAGAGGCGGGCCAGGTGCCGATCGTGTGCAGTTTGTCGGGGTACTTGTGGGCGAGCAGCATGCACGAGACACCTCCCTCGGTCATCCCGTAGATCTCTAACAGCCCGCCCGGCCAGCGTGACAGCACCTCGCGTTTGAGCTCGGCGGGGAAGGGCGCCGATGTCGAGAACTTCATCTGAAATGCGGAGAGGTTGAAGTCGTCGAACTCGGGCAACTCCAGGATGCGTCGGTACTGCACGGGAACCAGCATCGCCACCGTCACCCGATGACGCTCGCACAGTTCAAGAAATCCAAGGGCGTCGAACTTAGGCATCAGCACGCAGGTCGAACCGCCCGCGAGAGCCGGGAGGAAGCTGACCAGTGTGGTGTTCGAATAGAGGGGAGTGGAGAGGATCGCGACGGCTTCCGGTCCATAGCCTGCGGGCAGAAGGTTCACGATGTGCGCCCACCGCATCCGGTGCGAATGCACGATGCCCTTGGGCGTTCCGGTGGTGCCCGATGAGTAGATGATGTTGAAAGGCTGACCGGGATCGATTGGAATCGGCTTCCCTGCCGCACCATCGGGTGCCAGCCAACGTTCGAATCGGTCGCCTTCGGCGTTGGCGTCGAGGGCGACCCGCCGCGCGGAAATCGCGGATGACACCGGTGCGAGATGGCTTGAGACGACCCCGTCGCTGAAGAGGTGCGTCGCACCACAGTCGTCGAGCATGGTCAGTAATTGATCGGGGCTAGCTGATGGGGGCAGTGGCGCGACCGTGGCCCCCACGCGCAGGATTGCGACGAAGAGCGCTGCATACTCAATCGAGCTCGACGCGCAGATTGACACCACGTCCCTGGGCTGAACGCCGTCACGCTGTAGCGACGCCGCGACGCGGTCCACGAGAGTATCCAGGTCCGCGTAGGAGATGCGGTGGCCATCGCAAATCACCGCCGCTCGAGAAGGACGCTCAGTGGCGCGCATCCGGAACAGGTCGTCGAGGGTGCCAAATTCCAGCGTCATGTACTCCTCGATTTCCACGTCGATCACCCTATTAGGTCGTGTCATCCGTTACAGATCCCTCGGCGTGGCGAGGTCCATGAGTGGCTGGACCGCGAGTTACTTCTCCATCGGAAGTGCGGTGGTGTTTGGCCCACGATCCAATGCGATCGCGTTTATTCACCTTCGGAGGTATTCCCACTGTCACAGGACACCGAACCAGCACGGTACACCGTCTGTCCGAGTGGTTTAGAAATAGTGAACCCGATGCCTGTTGGTGGGGCAGTCACAAAATTCAGGGGCCGTGCGGGGACTGGGG